>JAGCNO010000007.1 GCA_017645905.1 Prevotella sp.
ATGCAAGTAGCAGTAGTAAAATATAATGCGGGAAATGTCTACTCGGTGCTGAGTGCATTGAGACGTCTGGGCGTGGAGCCGCTACTGACGGATGACCCCGAGGAGTTGCGCAGTGCCGACCGAGTGCTGTTTCCCGGACAGGGTGAGGCACGTGGGGCTATGGAGTATCTGAGGGCGAGAGGACTGGACGAGGTGATACGATCGCTGACACAGCCCGTGCTGGGCATCTGTATAGGCCAACAGCTGTTGTGCCGCCACTCCGAGGAGGGCGACGTGGACTGTTTAGGAATCTTTGATGCTGAGGTGAAACGCTTCCAGCCCGTAAGGCATGAGGACAAAGTGCCGTGCATGGGGTGGAACGTAGCGCGCTGCGCGCTAAATGACAAAGGAGAAATGATAAATGATAAATTGTTCGCTGGTTTAGGAGACAGCCCTTACGTGTACTTCGTCCACAGCTACTATGTTCCTCTCTGTGAGGAGACTATCGCCGTAGCCGACTACATACTCCCTTACAGCGCAGCTATGCACAAGGACAATTTCTATGCCTGCCAGTTCCACCCCGAGAAGAGCGGAAGTGTGGGAGAGCAGATACTAAAAAACTTCCTTAATCTATGAATACAAGAATCATCTTTCTATCTACAGTCTTGACGTTGGTGTCTTTCACACTGGCCCATGCCCAGGGCATAGTGGTGAACAAGAAAAACGGGGCAAAAGACTATTATCCTGAAACTTCCGTACAGAGTATCGACACATATAGTAAGGGTGAGACACTCGCGACGCGCTCTCAGACGTTTACCGTGAATGGCGTATCGTTCACTATGGTTAAGGTCGATGGCGGAACCTTCAAGATGGGTGCCACGCCAGAGATGGGCAGCAACGTCAATGACGACGAGAAGCCCGTACACCAAGTAACGCTGTCGTCGTACTACATCGGCCAGACGGAGGTGACACAGGAGCTGTGGTATGCCGTGATGGGAGAGAAGCCCTCAAACAACAACTGGTATCAATGGCCCAGTTTTTACTTCATGGGCGACATGTACCCAGCCTTCTTCCTGAAGTGGGAATCCATTGTCTCGTTCATTGAGAAGCTCAACGAGCTGACTGGCCAGCAGTTCCGTCTGCCCACGGAGGCGGAGTGGGAGTTTGCAGCACGTGGAGGAAACAAGAGCAGAGGCAATAAGTTTGCCGGTAGCAACGACATCAACGAAGTGGCATGGTGGTATGGGAACAGTGGCGGTGAGTACTTCCACCCCGTTGGCCTGAAGAAGCCCAACGAGCTTGGCCTATACGACATGACTGGCAACGTGACCGAGATTTGCAACGACTGGTATGGTGATTACACCAGTGCGGCCGTCACAAACCCTACTGGTCCCGACAGCAGCGAATACAACTACCACGTGGTGCGTGGAGGGTCAGCTTCAAGCAATAAGAGTGATGACAACAGTAACCGCATAAGCGCACGATGGGTCAACATGATGTATGACGAGAAAAAGGACAACGGCATCCGTCTGGCACTGTCCTTCACAAAGACATCAGCCGAAGTGAAGGCTACCACCCCAGGCATCACCGTCAACAAAACCGACGGTACGACGGCCAACTATAGCACCTCCGATATGAAGGATTTCGCCCCTTACGGCTATCCGAAGGAGGTGAAAACGGAGACATTCAACGTGAAAGGTGTGTCGTTCACGATGGTTGCAGTGGAAGGTGGCACGTTCACCATGGGTGCTACCAGCGAGCAGGAGAGCGACGCGAACAGCGATGAGTATCCCACGCATCAGGTGACGCTCTCCTCATTCTGCATCAGCCAGACAGAGGTGACCCAGGCACTATGGAAAGCCGTCATGGGCTATTCTCCTCTACTGCTGACCAACTACCCCTGGGGAACAACATACTACGCATCGAGCCGGTCCACCACCTCCATAGGCATAGAGGCTTCGAGCCGGTCCACTGAGCCCACAAGCATAGACTTAGACAGCCGCTTCACGCAGGTGGGCGATAACTATCCCGCCTACTACATCAGCTGGGATGACTGCCAGGCATTCCTCAAGAGACTGAGCGAACTTACAGGCCGCACATTCCGTATGCCTACGGAGGCAGAGTGGGAATATGCTGCCCGCGGAGGCAAGAAGAGCAAGGGCTACAAATACGCGGGGAGTAACACGGTATCGGATGTGGCATGGTGTGCCTCAGAGAGTTTCACTCATAATGAGGTGGCATCCAAGCAACCCAACGAACTGGGCCTTTATGACATGAGCGGTAACGTATGGGAATGGTGCAGCGACTGGTATGGAAGCTACAGTTCCCAAGCACAGACCAACCCGACAGGTCCGGAGACAGGCCAATGGCGCATCTGCAGAGGAGGAGCCTCCGGCAATATTGAGTCAGCCTGCCGGATAGCATTTCGCTACGGCTACACCTATTTTTTCCGCGACGGTTTCGTGGGGCTGCGCCTGGTGATAGGAGACTAAAACTTACGTCTCAGAACTAAAAAAACGAAAATACGAAAATCAAAAATGGAACTGATACCTGCCATAGATATTATTGACGGACAGTGTGTGCGCCTCACCAAGGGTGACTACGACCAGAAAACCGTCTACGGCGACCCCTTGGAGATGGCCCGTGAGTTTGAACAGTTAGGTTTCCGCCGCCTCCACGTGGTGGACCTCGACGGGGCAAAGTCACGCCACATCGTGAACGAGGATACGCTGCGTGCCATTACCAGCGAGACAAACCTCGTGGTGGACTTCGGCGGTGGCTTGAAGACCGACGATGACATTGGCCGTGCCTTTGAGGCCGGAGCAGAGATGGTCACCGTGGGCAGCGTGGCCGTGACGCAGCCAGAACTCTTCGAAAGGTGGCTGCGCAAGTATGGTCCCGAAAGGATTATCCTGGGAGCTGATGTCCGCAAGGGACGCATTAGCATCAACGGATGGAAGGAGGACTCCAGCGAGGAGCTGCTGCCCTTCCTGCAAAAGTATATCGACATGGGCGTGAAGAACGTGCTCTGCACCGAGATTTCAAAAGACGGAACGCTCTCCGGCCCTGCCACATTATTATATAAAGAGGTGATGGCCGCCTACCCTACCCTCCATCTCATTGCCAGTGGCGGAGTCTCCTCAGAGGACGACATCGTGGAGCTGAAGGAGGCTGGCATTCCCGCTGTGGTCTTCGGTAAAGCCATCTACGAAGGAAAGATTGACCTCGCTAAAATCGTTAAGAGTTGAGAGTTGAGAGTTGAGAGTTAAGAGTTGAGAGAATATGCTGAAAGGAAAGAAAATCGTTCTTGGCATCACAGGTTCCATTGCGGCCTACAAGTCGTGCCTTATCATCCGCGAACTGGTGAAGCGCGGTGCCGAGGTGCAGGTGGTCATCACACCTGCCGGCAAGGAGTTCATAACACCTATCACGCTGTCGGCACTGACACAAAAACCTGTCATCAGCGACTTCTTCTCTCAGCGCGACGGTACTTGGCACAGCCATGTGGCTTTGGGTCTTTGGGCCGACGCTATGCTCATAGCTCCCTGCACGGCATCGACACTGGGTAAGATGGCTACGGGTGTGGCCGACAACATGCTCATCACAACCTACCTGTCGATGAAGGCCCCGGTGTTCATCGCTCCGGCCATGGACCTCGACATGTATGCCCATCCTACGACGCAGCAGAACATGGAACGGCTGCGTTCCTTTGGCAACATCATCATAGAGCCGCAGAGCGGTTTCCTGGCCAGCGGATTGGAAGGGAAAGGACGCATGGAGGAACCGGAGAAGATCGTGGCCTTCCTGGATGAGAAATTATTAACGGGGAATGAGACAGATGATTTGGCAGGCAAGCGGGTGCTCATCACCGCCGGCCCGACCTACGAGAAGATTGACCCCGTACGCTTTATCGGTAATTACAGCAGCGGTAAGATGGGCTTTTCGTTGGCTGAGGAATGTGCCCGAAGGGGTGCCGAGGTGACGCTCGTCGCAGGGCCGGTCAGCCTTCCCATTTCTGAAAGCAACATTCACAGAATCAATGTGGAGAGCGCTCAGCAGATGAGAGACGCTGCCGTAGAGCATTTTGCCAAGGCCGATGCTGCCATCCTATGTGCTGCCGTGGCTGATTATCGCCCTGCGGAAGTAGCCGACAAGAAGATTAAGCGCAAGGACGACGAGGACATGACCATCCGCCTGGTGCCCAATCCCGATATTGCTGCCGAACTGGGGCGTATGAAGCGTGGTGGGCAGATACTGGTGGGATTCGCTCTTGAGACAAACGACGAGCAGTTGAACGCGGAAAAGAAACTGGAAAAGAAAAACCTGGACTTCATCGTGCTTAACTCCCTGCGTAACGAAGGGACCTGCTTCCGCTCCGACGAGAACCAGATTTCAATATTGTCGAAAGGACAGAACGCTGAAATAAAGAGGACAGACTATCCCAAGAAGCCGAAAAACGAAGTGGCCGCCGACATCATCGACGAGCTTATTCGTAGGATAGGCTGACCCATTTCTTTTCAAACTTAATGATATTGGGTTCGCCAATGATGGTGAGCATGTCGCCGATGTAGTCACTATCGGAACCATTGTCGCATGCCCAGCTCTTGCTCACCTTAACATCGAACGAGCCACCGCTGACGATGATGTCCGTGTCGCTTTTCACGCCCTTGGGCTTGGCAACCTCGTTATCGCCCAATGTGCGTATGACAAGGTGGCCGCCGCTGAACTCCACATTTTCCGAACAATTGATGCCCTTTCCGCCATCGCCCGTGCTGGTGATGTTAAGCGTTCCGGCTGTCATGGTGAAAAGACTGTCGCATTTGATACCGGCGCATGAAGTGGTGTCAGCAATACCGTCGACGACTTCTATGCTACAGTCGCCGGTAGTGGTGATAGTGGTCTCGCCGCCGCTGATGGTCATGCGGGCTTCGTTTCTGATGCCACGCCCTCCGTCGCTGGTGACGAAGATGTCGAGCACTCCACCCAGAATCTGCATACCGTCGTTCACCTTGATGCCGTTGGAGCCCTCGGAATAAATGTTCATCGTCGGGCCTTGCTCCTCAACAATGATATAGTCATCGCTGGCAATGGCATTCTTGTAGTTGCCATTGACATTAAGTGTGCCAGTACCACGGAAGAACACCTGTCCCTCGCTGAAGAAAGCACCTTTCTGGTCGATGGCAGCGCCCTGAGCATTTACGGGAGCATCGGCATACTCGATGCCGTCGGTAAGGGTATTCTCGGTAGAGTCGGCAACGGTGACGTAGAGCGCACTGCCACACTGATTGTTGATGGCCGGACCGTCCTCGTTGGTTAGGTCGAGGCCGTTCAGAACGAGTCCCCAGGGGCGGGCGCTGTAAACGAGCAGCGAGCCGTTGTCACAGGTGCCGCTAACCATTAGTTCAAGATAACGCTGCGTGGTGGAGCTGATGACAAGGTCTGCGTCTGTTGCAGTAACGGTGACGCTGTCGCCAGCCTCGCCGGTTACCGTGACCTGTTTGCCATCCCACACTAAGGCCATGAAGATAGTGTCGGGCAGGGTGATGAAGTCGTCGTCGCCCTGCTGCGAGCGAAGGGTATATTTGCTGAAGTCGTAATCGCTAAAGCTGCTGTCGTCTTTCTCACAAGAAGGGAGGAAGCCACAGGCAAGAACGAGGATGAGGGCTGCAATTATTGAGTGTTTCATGGCTTAGAGCTTTAATTTGTAACTCAGTCCGAGGAAATGCATGTCGGGATCGTAGTCCTCTTCGTCCACGTTCTTCATGTTTTGAAATCGATAATAGACAGAGAGCGAGTTCTGCTTGTTCAGTCGGATGTCGGTACCGGCGGTGTAGCGAATCTTCTCGATGGCCCAGCTATTGTAGAGTTCCATGCTTACGTAGGGCGTGAAGAGGGCACGTTTCTTGTCAAGCTCCACTTGCAGACGAGAGCGCAGCTGGTTCTTGCCCTTGCCCGAGCGGACATAGTCGTCGTCCAGGCGCATGTCCTGGTTGCTGACATCCTCGCGGAACGTCCATCGTGTGACGGCCTTCTCTGGGCGGTAGGTGTACTGCCAGCGCTCACGCAGCGAGAACTTCAGTCCATTGGTGAACTTATGGCTGGCCGTCAGAGAGACATGGAAACGATGCTTCACCCCGAAGTAAGACGGACGCCAGTGTATCTTGGCATTGCCTTTCTCGGTGGTGTAGTGCTCCACCTTCTCACGCATGTTGTAGTTCAAGAAGGAATAGCCGGCATCGGCCTTCAGCAACTTGCTGAACTTATACTCCACGCCGACTCCCAGGCCCCAGCGGTCGACGGTCTTAAAGTCATTGCGGGTACGGAAATCAGCCTCCATCCCCAGGCTCCACTGCCGGTCGATCTTTTTCTCCAGCTCGGCACCAAGGATGAGTCCACCCTCACTCTGCGCCAACGCAGTGCTCAGTGATGAGTGATAAATGACAAGTATCAGCAGAAGCCTGACAACCCCCTTCATGTTCCCTTCCATTCCCTTCAATTACATTTCTTTCCACTGAGACTTTCGCACCTCGTACATCTTGTTGACGTCGTACTGCTTGTTGCTGTCGTAGGTGACTCTCAGCACGGCCGAGTCGCGCAGGAAGTCCACACCTCCCACCTCGACCTTAATCACCTTCACGCCGAGGCGCTCCTCAAGGTCGGCCACCAGCTCATCGTGCTTCTCGGGTTTGATAAGGTCTATACGGTCGTATTGCACGAGCTTTGAGGCCGTAACCTTCAGTTTCTTTTCAAAGAACAGGATGACCAGCATCACAATGATGTCGATGACGAGCAGTTTGCCCAGCTCGCTCGTAATGGCATCCTCCGGAAGAGAGGAAACATCGACCATAGCGTGAACCACCGAGAGACATACAATAATAAATAGGTAGGTCATCTCGCGTACAGGCATGGTGTCGGTGCGGTAACGCATGATGCTGAAGATGCCGAAGAGTCCGAGACCGACACCCATGGTAGCCTTTCCGCGATCCATGCCCATCATGAAGTAGACGAGGACGTAGATGGCCACGCTGATGAGCATGAAGGTGAAGTAGAAGTCACGGCGCTTGCTCTTGCGGTAATACATGCGGTCAATGATGACCCAGTTGACGACCATACAGAGCAGGAAACGCACCAGCGCATTGCCGAAGTCGCTTGTAAAAAGATTCAGTAGCAATTCCATATTTATTTCTTTTTAGTTATTCCTTAATATGATTTCCACTTCCCTCAGCTTCAACTTGAACCGGTGCTGGGGCAGGGTGTCGTTGGTCAGGGCGGCGCCCATGCAGTATTTGCTGAAGCCGTGGGGATGTATGTGCAGCTGGCGCAGCATCTCCAGCACAGGGGAGAACACCAGTCCGTCACGTTTCAGTTCGATGACAACCAGCGGCCCCATGTCGCGGTGTTCACCGGTGAGCAGATTGTTGAACTCCAGCTGCGTGTCGATAGTGAGCCGCTCGGTCTTGGCATAGTTCACGAGGGTCACGCGGTGGAAGTAATTGTGGGTGTGGGCCTGCAGCTGGTCTACGTCGAAACGGAGCACACGGGCAAGGAACTCCCTCTTTTCGGGGTCTTGCAGGTCCATATCCGTCACCTCTATGCGCTTCTTCTTCGTCCGGCCGTGGTTGTTCTTCGTCTTCACCTCCATGAACTGCAGGTTGGAACTGACGTAGGTGCGGAAGCGAATCTTCTGTCGTCGGGCATAGCCGCTCTGGTGCTGACGATACATGCCAAAGTCCAGAGTGTCGAAATAGGTAGTGTCGTAGAGCATGTTACGCTCACCGCCAATCTCCTGAGCATAGTAGTCATCACGGGCCATAAGCAACAGCCGCTCCAGCTGAGGCAACGTGGTGACGAACTTCGTGTCGGTACGGTTCATCAGCTTCACACCGCTCATCTCGGCCAGCGTTATGGGCTTGAATTGGCTCAGGAGTTCTTCCATGTTCTTCTATTTATGTGCAAATATACGACTACTTCCCCTATGCTGACAAATATTTTCTGCCAAAGAGCATATTTCTTCAGCCAATCGATTAAATGCTCATCAGCGTCTGCATGAACTGCTGTAGGCGCAGCAGTCCGTAGCTGCCAGAGACGCAGGACACCTCGTCGTACTGCTGAACGTCGTCGGACTCGATGCCTCGATGCCAGATGAGGAACGGAACGGGTTGGCCTACATGTATACGCTGCTCCACAGGTGTGAGATGGTCGGGCAGCACGGCGATGCAGACCGGCTCGTCCATCGTCAGCGTAGCCTCGTAGATGGGGCGGATGAGCCGCTGGTCCAGATACTCTATAGTCTTCAGTTTCAGGTCAAGGTCGCCGTCGTGGCCAGCCTCGTCGCTTGCCTCTACATGGACAAAGACAAAGTCCTGCTCCTGTAGGGCCTTGATGGCGGCTGCGGCCTTGCCTTCGTAGTTGGTGTCGGCCAGGCCGGTGGCTCCGGGAACCTTGACGATGTCCAGACCGGCATACTTGCCGATGCCCTGGATAAGGTCGACGGCAGAGATAACGCTGCCGGTCTTCACCTGGGGGTAGAGCTGCTGCAATGTCTCCATCGAAGGACGATAGCCGCCGCTCCAAGGCCAGATGCTATTGGCCTGTCGCTCACCCTTCGTGGCCTTTGCGAGGTTGTAGGGGTGCTGGGGCAGCAATTCCTGCGATTTCAATATCAGTTCGTTAATGAGGTCGGCGGTGGCAGCAGGGGTGAGTGCTGTCGGGTGGGCTGCGACACTGTCGCAGCATAGCTGACAGCCGACAGGCTCTACCAACAGAGAGCGCCACTCCTCGCCGGGATGATCATGGGGCGGAGAACAGATGATGAGTTTCGAGCCTCCACGGATGACGAGCAGGTGACGGTACTGTATGCCGCAGATAAACTTCACCCGCTCAAAGTCTTCAGGACAGTCCTTGCCCAACCGCTGACGTTCCCGCTCGTTGATGGGCTTGGCCAGCGTCTCGTTCAGGTAGTCAATGAGCACACGGGCATCACTGGTCTGAAGGTTGCCGCCGTTGTGAGTGATGATTTTGCCGTCTTCGAGGGTAATGATATTGCAGCGGATGGCAAAGTCGTCGGGCAGCATCTCATAGCCTATGCTGGCAGCCTCCAGCGGTCCGCGGCCCTCATAGACCTTTTCCAGGTCGTAGCCCAGGATGGCGGTATTGGCCACCTCACTGCCCGGCGGAAAGCCCTCAGGCACAGTGACGAGCCGTCCAGTACGGCCCTCCCGTGCCAGATGGTCCATCATAGGCTTATGGGCATACTGCAACAAGGTCTTGCCTCCCAGCCTTTCAACCGGGAGGTCGGCCATGCCGTCGCCTAATATGATGATGTGCTTCATTTAGATATTCGCGATAGACATGATGTTGGCGAAGACACCGGCGGCCGTGACAGCGGCACCGGCACCGTAGCCTTGAATGAGCATGGGGTATTCCTTATAGCGCTCGGTGGTAAGGAGCACGATGTTGTTCGAGCCTTCGAGGGAGTAGAACGGATGGCTTGACGGCACCTCCTTCAAGGCGACGTTGGTCTTACCGTTCTCCATCGTGGCAACGAAGCGCCAGCGCTTGCCTTCCTTCTCCAGCACCTTACGGCGGGCCTCAAAGTCAGCATCAAGCTCGGGCAGACGTTTCCAGAAGTCTTCGAGCGAGCCCTCGAAGTAGCTGTCGGGCACGAAGAGATGCTTCTCCACATCCTCCTGCTCCACCTTGTAGCCGGCCTCACGGGTAAGGATGACGAGCTTACGGATAACGTCGGTACCGCTGAGGTCGATACGCGGGTCGGGCTCTGAGTAACGCTGCTCCTTGGCACGGCGCACGGTCTCGGAGAAGGGAACGTCGGCAGCAATCTCGTTGAAGATGAAGTTAAGCGTTCCGCTGAGGATAGCCTCAATCTTGAGAATCTTGTCGCCCGAGTTGCAGAGGTCATTGATGGTGCCGATGATGGGCAGGCCAGCGCCGACGTTGGTCTCATAGCGGAACCACACGCCACGGTCACGGGCTGTCTGGCGCAGCTTCTGATAGCTGGCGTAGTCGCTGGAAGCAGCAATCTTATTAGCAGCCACCACCGAGATGTTATGCTCAAGGAACGTCTGGTAGAGGGCGGCTATCTGGCGGCTGGCGGTGCAGTCAACGAAGACCGAGTTGAAGATATTCATCTTCACAATCTCGTCGCGCATACGCTCGGTATTGGCAGGTTCTCCGGCACGGAGGGCGGTCTCGTAGTTGTTCAGGTCGATGCCCTCACGGTCGAGCACAAAGTTGTCTACATCGCTGATTCCCACTACGTTAAGCTTCAGGCGCTTGTTCTGCATGAGCACCTGCTGCTGGGTGCGCAGCTGTTCGAGGAGCATGCCGCCCACGGTGCCTGTTCCGCAGATGAAGAGGTTGAGCACCTTGTATTCCGAGAGGAAGAACGAGTCGTGGAGCACATTGAGCGACTTGCGCAGGAAGCGGCTCTCTACGACAAAAGAGATGTTTGTCTCCGAAGCACCCTGTGCACAAGCAATAACCGAGATACCTGAACGTCCGAGCGTACCGAAGAGCTTACCGGCAATGCCCGGCGTGTGCTTCATGTTCTCGCCCACGATAGCGATAGTAGCCAGACCGCTCTCGGCCTGCATAGGGAACATAGCACCGGTGGCTATCTCCTTTGCAAACTCCTCGTTGAGAACCTTCACGGCAGCGTCGGCATCCTCGTCACGTACACCGATAGAGGTACTGTTCTCTGACGATGCCTGCGACACCATAAACACCGATATACCTTGGTTAGCCAAGGTGGTGAAGATACGGCGGTTCACACCAATGACACCCACCATGGAGAGACCGGTGACGGTGATGAGCGTGGTGCCCTTGATGGAGGATATACCCTTGATGGGTTTCAGGTCGTCATCTATCTTGTCCTTGATGAGCGTTCCGGGATGCGTGGGGTTGAAGGTGTTCTTCACCCGGATGGGGATATGCTTGATGCAGACGGGGTAGATGGTCGGGGGATAGACCACCTTAGCGCCGAAGTTGCAGAGCTCCATAGCCTCCACATAGGAGAGCTCGTTGATGGTATAGGCACTCTGGATAACCTTCGGGTCGGCAGTCATGAAGCCGTCGACATCAGTCCAAATCTCCAGTATCTCAGCGTCGAGGGCAGCAGCGATGATGGCGGCGGTGTAGTCTGAGCCGCCACGACCAAGGTTTGTCGTCTCATGGCTGTCGCGGTCGCGGGCGATGAAGCCAGGCACTACGGCTACGGTTCCCTTTGCTGCAACACTGTTGCAGCATAGAGGACTGAAGGCTTCACGCACCAGCTTCGTGGTCAGCGCTTCGTCGAGCACGTTCTTGCCCTGCTTCTTTTCCGTGCGGATGAAGTCGCGGCTGTTCATGCGCTGGCCACCCTCCACGAGCGAGGCAACAATATTTGACGACAGGCGCTCACCATAGCTGACGATGGCATCCTCGGTCTTCTTCGAGAGGTCGTGAACGAGGAACACACCGTTGCAGATGCTCTGCAGCTGCTCCAGCAAGGCGTCGACACGCTGCAGCAAGTCCTTGCGCTTACCGTTATCGGCAATGATAGTGTCAATCATCTGGTGGTGGCGCTCCGCAACCATGTCGTACTCCTCGCGCCACTGCTCGTTGCCTTGCATAGCCATACGAGCCATACCCAGCAACTTGTCGGTAATGCCGTCGAGCGCACTGACGACAACGATGACAGGCCCCCGTCCGGCTTCTGCCTCCACGATTTTCTTCAAGCTCAGGATGCTTGCTACGGAACCTACGGACGTTCCGCCGAATTTCATTACTTTCATTTATCTGTTTTGTTTTTAATAGTCCACATTTGCGGTGTGCATGATACGCTGCACGAGCGTCGCTATGGTGATGATCATAGCGATGGCAACGACGATGAAGGCAGCAGTCTTCAGCGATGTCTTGGTCATGGCCAGGGGCACGACGAGCGTGGTCACGGCCTGAGCGATGCCGAAGATGGCCACGGCGTAGGTGATGACATGCCAGTCGAGGGTGCTGTTCAGCGACAGATAGCCGAGGATGGCGAACACCACGGCGAAGAAAAGCAGCGAGCCACAGTAAGCCAGCAGCAGCACATTGGGCCAGTCAGTTTGTTTCATGATCAGTTGTTTTGTTTAGTCTGAACGGTCTGTATAGCACATTCTCAGAGTTTGAACGGCTTTCTCTCATAGAAAGAGCGGCTTATTCTCATAGAAAGAACGGCTTTTTCTTGCAAATTCTCGAGAGAATTGATGAGAAAGAACGGCTTTTTCTGGTAGAAAGAACGACTTTTTCTCATAGAAAGAACGGCTTTCTCTGGTAGAGAGAACGGTTCAAAGTCCGTAGCGGTTTGCCTCATGACCGTTTTGATGTTTTGGTTTGCGGGTGCAAAAGTACAAATAATTATTGTGACAGCCAAAGAAAACACCCCTTTTCTTTTGTAATATGGCCGAAATGCAGTAATTTTGCAGCCCAAAATGACACTATTATTCCTCGTCCTCACTTACTTTGCCGCGCTCTTTGCCATCAGTCGCTGGTCAGCGCATCGCGGTGCCGGCAACGACACGTTCTTCCGTGCCGGGCGGCGTTCGCCTTGGCCATTGGTAGCCTTCGGCATGGTGGGGGCGAGCATCTCAGGAGTGACCTTCGTCAGCGTACCAGGAATGGTTTTAAGCTCGCAGATGACCTACCTGCAGGTGTGCATAGGCTTCATCCTGGGCTATCTGGCCGTTGCTTTCGTCTTACTGCCTGTCTACTACCGGCTGAACCTCACGTCGATATACACCTACTTAGGCCAACGCCTTGGGCCAGAGGCATATAAGACGGGTGCCTGGTTCTTCCTCGTGTCGAAGATGGTGGGTGCAGCCATCAAGTTCTACGTCGTGTGCATCATCCTGCAACAGTTCGTCTTGTCGGCGTGGGGCGTGCCGTTCTGGCTGACGGTGACGGTGATGGTGCTGCTCATCTGGCTCTACACACGTCACGGAGGTGTTCGCACATTGGTGTTTACTGACACATTCCAGACCATCTGCCTGTTCACCGTGCTGCTACTCATCATTTATATCGTGACGCAACAGCTGGGTTTCTCTTTGAGCGAAGCCGTGAGCGCTGTGGCCAACGATGCCCGTAGCCGGGTCTTTGTCTTCGACGACTGGACCTCACCGCAGTATTTCTGGAAGGAGCTGGTCAGCGGCATCTTCATTGTAGTGGTAATGACGGGCCTCGACCAAGACATGATGCAGAAGAACCTCACCTGCCGCACCCTCCGCGAGGCTCAGAAGGACATGTGCTCTTATGGCGTGGCCTTCCTGCCTGCCAACCTGCTTTTCCTGTCGCTGGGCGTACTGCTGGCGCAGCTTTTCGAGGCACAGGGAGTGACAATTCCCGCAAAGGGTGACGAGCTGCTGCCGATGTTCGTGAGCGGAAACGTAGGCACCCATTGTTTAGGGGGATTTGTAATCCCTGCAACACTCACCATCCACCTCTTCGTGATTGGCATCGTTGCTGCCTCGTTCTCCAGCGCCGACTCAGCACTGACGTCGCTCACCACGAGCTACTGTGTAGACATACGAAAGAGACCCGACGACGAACGTCTTCGCCGACGGGTACATCTTGCTATCTGTATTTTATTTGTGGGAGTCATCGTGGCCTTCGACATGCTGAACAACCGTTCGCTCATCGATGCCATCTATACTATTGTTGGCTACACCTACGGCCCGTTGCTGGGTCTCTTCGCCTTCGGACTCTTTTCACGATGGCAGGTGCGTGGCCGCTGGGTGCCATTTGTATGCTTGCTCTCGCCCCTGCTGTGCTATGCCGTCAGCACGCTCTCCGAGCAGCTGTGGAACTATCATTTCGGCTACGAGCTGCTACTGCTGAACGGCCTCCTGACCTTCGTGGGGCTGAGAAGTATCACCACCACCAGCCGCTGCCCGTGATGGTGAACTTCACCTCAACATTGACCTTCAAAAGTGTGCCATTATGGGGATACTGGTATTGCATGGTGACGGTGTGCTCGTCGTCGTAGCAGTTCTGCTGATAGAGGCCGCAGTTCCAGTTCCACAAGTCGTCGAAGACCTCAATATACACATGTCCGTTGGCAAAAACGCCGGGATTGCCGTCCTCGTCGAACCATGCGCCAAAGACGCCGTTGGTGCCGTTGATGCCCTCTTCTCCATCGGTATCAAGGGGCACGATGTTCAGGCTTTCGTCCTTCAGCGTGCTCATTGAGATGCCCATGAGGTTCACCAATGTCTGCCGGTTCACCTTCACCTTGTTCGACTGCGAGAAGCCTTTGCTCCAGTCCATCGAGACACTCGTCTTCATGGTACCGCAGAACTTGCTATTAGTGACAGGAGTGGTCTCTTCAGGCACAGGGATATTGGCAATGAGGTTAGAAATGAAGTCGCAGCGGTTCAGCAACCACTGGTGCATCTTCTCCAACTCCGTCTCGAAGTCCTTGCCGCTTATAGGCCATCGCGTGGCCTCACGCTCCATAGCTCCGCTCTTACGAAGGTTCTCGACGTACTTCATGCACTCGGCCCAATTACGGCTGACTATCTCGTCCTTCACAGCAGCCCAGCGGCTCTTGTACTCCTCTACAAACTCCTTGCAGCCAAAGAGATCGGTGAAGAACTGCGGCACGTAGCTGTACTGCCCGTTGCGCTTCAACGGGTTCGTGCCCATGACGGTCTCACGATAGTTGGAGAAGAAGGTGTGGCCAGTGTACATGTTGCCCCAGTCGAAGTCGTAGCCCGCATCAAAGTCCCACAAGGGACCCATGAACCACTTGTCGTCACCATCCTTGAACAGGAAGATAGAGCGCGGGGCAGACAGTTCCACATTGTATACGAACTCCTGCAGCTGCAGGTACTTGATGAACGAGGGAATGTCCAGCAGTTCCTTCACCTGGGCGTAGTTTTTGTCCTTGATGGCCTGTTCCAACGTAGCAAAGGCTGCCTTCACAGAGTCTACGGTATTCTCCGTAAAAGCCTCGTCGTCAGGATATTTCACACAGGCAGGCATCTTGTAGACCTTCGAGGTGAAGTTATCCTCGGCACCGGGATTCTCGCCGGGACCATCGTCTACATCGAGGG
>JAGCNO010000066.1 GCA_017645905.1 Prevotella sp.
CCTCTTGGGCGAGCACGCCACCTTCATCAACGGCACCGACCTGCTCATCGACGGCGGTGTCATCCCCAGCATCCGCACAGGAATGTTCAAACTTCAAGGATAATCGGGCGTATGAAAAGGATTGTATCAGTATTGTTCACCATTTTAAGTATGACAACAATGGCAGCACAGAATAATCAGACGTATCTCACGCTGAACAATGGCGTGAAAATGCCACAGTTCGGCCTCGGCGTGTACAGCATCCCCGCAGGCGACGAGACCTATAACTCGGTATTGACCGCCCTGAAATGCGGCTACCGCCACATCGACACGGCTCATGCCTATCAGAACGAGGCAAGCGTGGGCAAGGCCATCAAGGACAGCGGTATCAGTCGCGACAGCATCTGGGTGACGAGCAAACTCTGGCCGAATGAGTACGGCGAGGGCAAAACGCTGAAGGCCATCGACCGCATGTTGGGACGGCTGGGGCTGGAGTATGTTGACCTCGTGTATTTCCACCAGCCCATCGGCGACTACGTGGGCGGTTGGAAGGAGATGGAAAAGGCTCTCGAAATGGGCAAGGTTCGCGCCATCGGCATCAGCAACTTCGACGTGAACGACTCCATCTGGAACTCGCTCGTAGAGACGGCGCGTGTGAAGCCTCATATAGTGCAGATAGAGTGCCACCCCTATGCCCAGCGCCGTCACTGGCAGGAGATGGCTGGGAAGCACGACATCAAGATAGAGTGCTGGTTCCCGTTGGGAGGCCGCGACTCGAAGGGCGAGATTCTGTGCGACAAGACGATTGGCGAGATAGCCCGTGCGCACGGCAAGACTGCTGCCCAGGTCATCATCCGTTGGCACATTCAGGAAGGCTTTTCGGTCATCCCCGGCTCGTCGAATCCTGCCCATATCCGTGAGAACATCGAGGTATTCGACTTTGCCCTCACAGACGAAGAGATGCAACAGATGCGCTCCCTCGACAAGGAGGCCCGCTACTTCAACATGTCCTACGAGGATCAGAAGAAGTGGTTCGGACAGTGGAATCCGACGGACTGAAAATATTAATGGATTCTGCAAATTCGGTGATAGAATCCGCTGTATATGTTATTGCATATAGCGGAATTTTATGTAAGTTTGCAGCCGTTAAGGAATCATCAAACAAACTGCGATATGAAATATACGACATTAGGAAAGACGGACATCAAGGTTTCGCGCATCTGCGTGGGCTGCATGTCCTACGGGAAGCCCACGGAGGACTTTCATCTGTGGACGCTGGGCGAGGACGAGACCCGGCAGATGGTGAAGCATGCGCTCGACCTGGGAGTGAATTTCTTCGACACGGCCAACTGCTATTCTCACGGCACGAGCGAGGAATACCTGGGCAAGGCACTGAAGGACATCGGCGTGAAGCGCGAGGACGTGGTGCTGGCCTCGAAGGTTTATTTCAACGAGGGATTCCTCTCCCGTGAGGCCATCCTGCGCGAGATTGACGGTACGCTCCAGCGGCTCGGCACCGACTATCTCGACCTCTATCAGATTCACCGCTTCGACTACCAGACACTCATTGAGGAGACGATGGAAGCACTGCACACGCTCGTCAAGTCTGGCAAGGTTCGTGCCATCGGCGCATCGGCCATGTACGGCTATCAGTTCCACAACATGCAGATTTGTGCCGAACGGAACGGCTGGACGCTATTCTCTACGCTGCAGAACCACTACAACCTGATTTACCGTGAGGACGAGCGTGAGTTGATTCCCGTAGCAGAGCAGTATGGTGTGTCGCGCATACCGTATTCACCTCTGGCCGGTGGTCATCTGTCGCATCGCGGCTGGGAGAGCGGCTCCATGCGCAGCAATACCGACAAGACCATCCGCAGCAAGTACGACCATGCGAAGGAAAACGACCTGGAGATTATCGACCGTGTTGACCAGTTGGCACAGCGACTTGGCGTTTCAATGTCGCAGGTAGCCCTGGCCTGGCAGTTCAAGCGCGGCGTGGCTGCACCCATCGTTGGTGCCACGAACATCAAGCACTTCGACGATGCCGTAAAAGCCGTTGACCTCACACTCAGCGACGAGGATGCCGCCTTCATCGAGGCTCCCTACAAGGCTCACGAGATTGTCGGCGCACTGAATACGAACATGACACTATAGGCAAAGGGTAAAGGATGGTATAACGCAATCTGCAACACACTTTGAGCCGCAGAGCAACATTGTTATAAAAGTTTCTTTGTAACTTTGCACCCGAATTGAGATGTAAAGGAATGAAGAAACTTTTATTATTGATAGCGATTATGACGAATCTATCGTGTACTCAGGCACAGCAGGCAACGAACGGAAACGATGACAGCCTGCTCCGTCTGGCTGAACAACGCAGGTCGGTGAGGCAATATACCAATGAGCCTATCGACCGTGAGACCATTGACAAGATACTGACGGTGGCTACTTTGGCTCCGTCGAGTTACGGACAGAACCCTGTGGAGTTTGTCGTAGTGGATGGCCGTGAGCAACTCTCGAAGCTGGCAGCTTGCAAGCGTATCGGAGCACCGTCGGTTCGTGGTGCTGCCGCCGCTGTAGTGGTGATGGCCGATACGTCGAAGGGCGAGCTGTGGGTGGAGGATGCCTCGGTGGCTGCTGGCTATCTGCTTCTTGGTGCAGAGCAATATGGCATAGGGGCTTGCTGGAACCAGATACACCTGCGTGACGGTCAGCGACTGTCGGCAAGTGACGAGATTCGCCAACTGTTGGGCATCCCTGAGCGTTATGAAGTGCTCTGCGTAGTGGCTTTCGGACATAAAGGTGAAAAGAAGTCGCCCCACTCTGCAGAGAAGATGAAAGAGGGTCGCATTAGGTATGGCAAGTTTTAATCAAAAACAGATACAAGATGAAAGTATATGCAATAAACGGCAGCCCAAGACGGA
>JAGCNO010000067.1 GCA_017645905.1 Prevotella sp.
CTTTCCTGAGAGTTGTGTCTGGTTCTTCACGCCCAGTTCGTAAGCCTTCTTAGCATCATCCCACTCTGCAGGACGCTTCCAAGGCTTGCCTTCTTGCCATTCCGGCTGCTTGTTCTCCAACACCTTGCTCAGCACGCCAAGCGCATTCAAACTCCGCGGGAATCCCGTATAGGCATAGAGTTGTGAGAAAGCCTCCTTCAGTTCGTTGATGGTTACGCCGTTGTCGAGCGCCTGTCTTACGGTAGGTTCCAAGCGTTCCAAGTCTCCCTGTGCCATCAGACAGGCACACGCTGCCAATCCCTTTTGACGCTCCGTCAGCGTCATTCCCGACGTACCATCGCCTACCCGTAGCCTTTGTCCGTTTACTGTTGTCATTGTCAGTATTGCTATTAAAAATGTTACTATTCTCTTCATTGCTCTTGTTTTTACTTATTCCTCCTTGCCGTTACCCACACGGGTTCCTCGCTCATCGTAGGCTTGTTCACTGCCATCACACCGCTGAGATTGTGCGGCACGTATGGCTCTTCTAGATAGGCGATATCCTCGACGGTCAGGTGCAGGTCGAGCGACTTCACAGCTCCCTCGATGTGATGCAGCTTGGTGGCACCGACGATGGGCGATTCCACCTTCTGCAGCAGCCAAGCCAGCGATACCTGCGTCATCTCCACGCCGTAGCGGTCGGCCAGCTCCACCACACGCTCTACCACGCGGTTGTCCTGCTCGGCGGTGGCATCATACTTGAAATGCATGAATGCATCCTTCTCCTGTCGCAGTGACGTCTCGCCAGGGCGCTTCGCCAACTTGCCGGAGGCCAGCGCGCTGTAAGGTGTCTGCGCGATATTGTCCTCACGGCACAGCGGCTGCATCTCACGCTCCTCCTCGCGCATAATCAGGTTGTAGTGGTTCTGTACACTGACAAACTTTGCCCAGCCGTTCCGTTCGGCCAGCGCGTTCATCTTCGCCAGTTGGTAGGCATACACGTTGGCGATGCCGATATAGCGGGCCTTGCCAGCGCGCACCACATCGTTCATGCCCTCAAGGATTTCCTCGGCAGAGGTCTTATAGTCCCAAATGTGGTAGATGTAGAGGTCTATGTAGTCCATGCCCAGATGCTCCAGACTGGTATTGATCGAGTTCATCACGTGCTGACGGCCATCGATGCCTGCCGCAATCTCTTCATCCCTGCGAGGCAGGAATTTCGTGGCCACCACCACGTCCTCGCGGCATGTCATATCCCTCAGCGCACGTCCCACATATTGCTCCGACGTGCCCAGCTGGTAGGCAATCGCCGTGTCGAAGAAGTTCACGCCGAGGTCGAGCGAGCGACGTATAATCTCGCGTGTCGGTGCCTCGCCGATGGTCCACGCATGCTGACCGATGGTCGGGTCGCCGAATCCCATGCAACCCAGACAGATGCGCGATACCCGCAGTTCTGAGTTTCCAAGTTTTACGTATTCCATAATCGTAGTTTGTTTATCGTTTGAATATACTGTTCATTGTTTCTGGTGTCAGTGGCTGCAGGTCTTGCAGCTTCAGGTGCTTCACCATGTGGAGGGTGCCCTGCTTGTACTTTAGGAAGTGGGCGGTTTGTATGTGGTGCTGATAGGCCTGCTGCGAGGCGTAGATTTCGAGAATGCGAATCTGACAGCTATCTTCATTTGTTTGTGTTGGGAAAAGACATACCACTCCGGGTTCTTCAGCAAGGCTTGCCTTCTGAATTTCAGCAGCGGCAGCCAGATATTCCTTCAAGTATTGAGGATGAATCTCGATTTCGGCCAAACGATACAGCATCGTATCGGCATGTGATACATCAGCAGTAGGCTTGTCTGCTGTCTGACCAAAAAGCCAACGAGCGTTCTCCGATAGAATCATCTCGCGGAACGGTGCAAGGTCGGGCTCTTTCGAGAGATAGTCCTTCATGCGGGCGAGGCTCTGGGTGAGCACCTGCGGGGCAACGTAAGGATAGTCGGAGCCGTAGAGCAGGTGGTCGGGCGTGGTAATGGTGAGTATCATACGGATGGTCTCTGGACTGTGTGCGCCGGCGAGGTCGTAGTACAGGGCGCGAAGGTTCGCCTCCCAGTCTATCTCGCCCACCATCTTGTTGGCCTGCATCACGGGTGTCAGCGACTTCATGCGTGGCACGGCCAGGGGCAGATAGGCTCCGCAATGCGGCACGATGACCTTCACGTTCGGATAGCGGGCTAGCTCGTTGCGACTGATCATATTCGTCACAGCACGGGTGGTCTCTGCGAGGTATTCTTGCATAGCGAGCGGCGTCTGCGCCATCACTTGCTTGTTCATTGGTTCAGGGCGATGCGGATGCAGAATCACTACCGCCTTGCGCTCGTTCAGCACAGCAAATAACGTGTCGAGTTCAGGTGCGCCGAGATACTGCCCATCGACGTTTGTCGCCAACTTGATGCCGTCGGCCTTCAGCACGTCGAGCGCATACTTCGCCTCCTCGATGGCTTTCTGCACATCCGGCAGTGGCAGGGCGGCGCAGAACATGAATCGCCCTGGGTGCTCCTTCCTGATGCGGGCAGTGGCCTCGTTGCTCTTGCGTACCACTTCTGCCGACGTCGGCTGTGGAGCCGCTAATGTCAGCACCGATGTCTCGATGCCAGCCTCGTCCATCCATTTCAGATGCTCCGTCACGTCGTACTTCGGCAGGGGGAATCCCTCGTCCATCAGCCTGACCTCCTGTTCCAAAGCAGACACAAACTCAGATGTGATGATGTGGCTATGCACATCCATCACGCCCTGAGCCTGTATTCCCGTTGCAATCATCATTGCAAACAATGTAAGATTTACCTTTCTCAATGCGGTAGCAAATTTTTCACTTTTCACTATTCACTTTTCACTTGCGAAGCATTTACTCCATCGAATGCTCCCAACCTCCACGAGTGTCAACGCCGGTGGCATCGGCCAGCTGTTCCAAACGGGCTACTTCCTCGGCGGTGAGTGTAATCTTCGCAGCCTCGGCAGCCTCGATGACGTGGCGCTCCTTGGTGGCTCCAATGATGGGCAACGTACCCTTTGCGATGGCCCATGCGATGCCTACTTGCGAGCACGAGGCGTTGTACTTCTCGCCGATCTTCTTCATCTCGTCCGTTAGGGCTGACAGCTGATCTAATACGGGGTTGTACTTCTTGCCGCGGTCGCTCTCGGCGGGCAGCGGATTCTCCTTATTATATTTACCAGAGAGGGCTCCTTGCTCCAACACCATGTAGGCCCAGAACTCTATGCCGTTCTCTTTACAGAAGTCAAGTATCCCGCCCTTCTCACTCGAACGGTAGAGCAGCGAGAAGTGGTTCTGCACGGCTGATACCTTGAAGCCTGCCTCGCCAAGAATCTCGTTGGCACGCTTGATTTCCTTAATATTGTGGTTCGACACACCCACGCGCTTCACCTTACCGCTCTTCAACAGGGGTATCAGCCCGGGCGTCCAGCGCTCCACGTCCATCGGGTTGTGAATCCAGTAGATGTCGATGTAGTCCAGTCCCATACGCTCCAGTGAGGCCTCGGCCATCTTCTCCACGCTATTTTCATATACCTCGGCCAGCTGCGGCGTGAACTTGGTGCTGATTTCCACCTCCTCGCGCTTGTAATCTTTGGCCAGCGATGCCAGAATCTTCTCCGACTCGCCCATGCCATACACGGTGGCTGTATCCCAGAGATTCAATCCAGCCTTCATGGCGGCATCGAATACCGGCTTCAAGTTTTCAACGTTGGTGTTGCTTCCAAACACGGAGTCTCCTCCGAATGCTCCTGCGCCCCAGGCCCAGGTTCCTAATGCGATTTTGCTCATTAATATTTTCGTTTTAAATGTTCGTATTTGTAATCTGGGTGCAAAGGTACGGCGAAAAACGTTACAATATGCTAAACAATTTACGGATTGACTTACCATTTTTACGGAATCTGCAAAAAAAGTGGTATATTTGCACCAAAATTGGTCGATTATGGAGAAGATTCTACAGGTAAACAGCCCTAACGACTACGCCCGATACGTGGGTGCCGAAGTGCTGCACGATAACATCTGCGTGGTGCACTACGACGAACTGGACCACTGCCGTCATGCCCTGTGCAACTACGGCGTGTATGGCATCTGGTTGGTAGAAGAGAGCCCTTACACCATCAGCTACGGACAGGGTGAGTACCGCTTTTCATCGGGTTCGCTGATGTGCGTGGCACCTGGTCAGAAGGGCGGCGTGACCGACGATGGCGAGATTATCCACATCAGGGGCTGGGTGATGATGTTCTCGCCGCAGCTAATTGCCGGCACCGCGCTGGAGAAACGCATCGACGACTACCACTTCTTCTCCTACTACGACAGCGAGGCCCTGCGGATGCTGCCTGACGAACAGCGCACGCTGGCGATGTGTATGAAGATGATTCGCCACGAGTTGCAGACGCATGCCGACGACCCGCACCTGCGGAACATCGTGACGACGTTCATCGAACTCATCCTGGAATACTGCGCCCGCTTCTACGAGCGCCAGTTTAAGGCCGAGGCACAGACCGCCACCAACGACCTGTTGGTACGCTTCGATGCTCTGCTGAAGCGCTACTACGACCAGCAGCTATACAAGCGCTACGGTCTGCCCACGGTGCGTTACTGCGCCCAGGAGCTGTTCCTCTCGCCCAATTACTTCGGTGACCTAATCCGCCAACTGACCGGCGACACCGCCACCGCTGCTATCCGCCGCCACGTGATGCAGCGCGCCCAGACGCTTCTCGCCTCAGGCCACACCATCACCGAGACTGCCGACCTCCTCGGCTTCGAATACCCCCAGCACTTCACTCGCATGTTCAAGAAACACTTCGCCCTCTCGCCCAGCGAGTACCGCCAGAGTCTGTCGCCTAAGAGGATCAGTCCGTAGGATTCCACTGCGAGAACCACTGCTTCTGCTGCTCGTATGGCATGTTGAAGTAGCGCTGCTCCTTATTGAGGGCACGGATCTGCTGCATCTCCTCGGCGGTCAGGGCGAAGTCGAATACCTCGATGTTCTCACGGATGTGGGCGGGATTCGACGAGCCGGGGATGACGGAGAAGCCTTCCTGCAGGTGCCAGCGGATGATGACCTGGGCAGCCGATTTGCCGTGCGCCTTGGCGATGTCGTTGATGACAGGGTTGCGCAGGATTTCGCCCTTCGAGTCGCGTCCGCCGAGGGGGAACCAGCACTCAATTTTGATGTCGTGCTTGGCAGCCATCTCGCGCCAATAATCATCATTTTCTTCATAACCTTATACCTTTATTATATTGCCTTGATAAACTTTGCAGGATTGCCGCCTACGATGGTGTTGGGAGCAACGTCCTTGGTAACGACGGCTCCTGCGGCCACGACGGCATTCTCGCCGATGGTGACACCGGGCAGGATGATGGCTCCCACACCGATCCAGACATTACGGCCTATGTGGACAGGACGGCAGCGCAGCACCATGCGGTTCTGGAAGTCGTGGTTGTCGGTGACGATGCGCACGTTGGGACCTATCATCACGCCGTCGTCGATGGTGATGCCGCCTGCCGCCATACATGTGAGCGAGTGGTTTACGAACACGCCGCGGCCTATCTTCATCTGCCGGGCGAAGTCAATCTGTACGGGTGGCATCAGATAGCTCGTTGCGTCGAGCTGGCCGTCAAATAGTTCTTCTTCCAAAGGGCGAATCTGCTCTGGCGTAGGAGCCGTAGTGTTAATTTTGAAACAGATGCCGGCGCAGTGCGTCATGTGCTCGATGGCCTCAGCATACTCGGGTGTCGCCATATCGACGTCAGCCCCAGAACGAAGTCTTTCAAAAATATCCATATCCCGTCGCATTTACTGTTTCATTTCCTCATTCGTTGTGAACATAAAGTCCGACTCGCGCTTCTTGATGAGCCAACGGCCATCCTGCTTCACGTATGTGTCGCGATAGCGCACGCCGCTCTGCTGTTTCCTGCCGCCGCCGATGAGTGTCACGTGGCAGTAGCTGATGCCCGTAGCCGTGTCGCCGCTGATGTCCACCGTCTGCTGTCCGTTCAGGTGATACACCACCTCGAACAGGGCGAGGAAGCCCGAGAAAGCATCGCCTATCTGCTGCTTGCCCTTCGTAGTGAAGACCTGGTCGCCAGCCTTCGAGATGACCTCGGCATCGTCGGTGAAGAGTTCGAGCTGACCTTTGACGTCCTTCACGTCGGCCAGAATAGAGAATGTGTCAACCAGTCGCTTCAGTGCCAGCTGGTCTTCCACTTGTGCATTCACGCTGCCCACGCCTGTCAGGGCAAAAACTACGGCGATAATTAATTTCTTCATATCATTACACGTTTTAATTGTTTCACGGTGCAAAGTCAGTGCAAGCCGAGTGCAGAAAGCTCGCTTTATGCCGAGGCGCAGCCTGACTTCGCGGTGTGATTATGAATCACGCCGCAAAGGTACGAAGAAAGCCGCAAGATGTTGTTACACATTTTGCGGCTGGATTTACCAATTTTGCCGAAACTGCTGTTTTGGGCTATTTCTGGCGGTACTCCGACGGCGCTTTGCCTAAGGTTTTCTTGGTGTAGCGCGAGAAATGGGAGAGGTTTTCAAAGCCCATCAGGTCGCTGACCTCGGTGAGCGTCTTGCTGGTATCGTTAAGCAGCGACACCAGTTCGAAAGCGGCATAGAACTGTATCCATTGCGAGGCGGGCAGGCCCGTGACGGTGCGGCTCACCTGCGAGAGGTACTTCGGCGTGATACACAGCTTGTCGGCATAGAAGGCCACCTCGCGCTCCGTGCGGGCATGTTGCTGCGACAGGGTGAGGAAGCGCAGGAATATCCGTGCCGTATTGTCCGTGGTTTCCATCTGCGCCATTTGGTGCTGATATACCGTCCAGAGGTCGTAGAGGAATATCTGCATCACACGACCCAGCACCTCGCGACGGAACGTCTCTTCCCTCATGCTCAGACGGCGGCGGAACAGCTCGAAGTCTGCGTTCATCAGCGCGAGACCCTCCTCATCGAGGTGGAACGACGGGTTGATGCGGATGAAGATGAAACCCTTCGAGGCCCACACCATCTCAGGGTTGTACTGCTGCAGGAACGACGGCGACACCATGAGGAAGTCGGCCTCGAAACCTTCCGAGTACGCCACGTCCTGTATCGTGTTTGCCATCTGCCATATCACCAGGTCGCCCTCGCGCGAGGTGAACATGTTCTTCCCGTCGGAGAACGTCATCACGCCCCGCCTCACGATGATGTGTACGTGGTAGTCGCCGTGGAACTCCATCGGCATCCGTCCGTCCCGCGCCGTATTCAGCAGTGCTATCTCAAATCCTTCCATTATCCATCATTTGTTTTGCAAAGATACGAAATAAATCCCAAAGCGATGCTTCTTCGCCTTGGGATTTAATGATTATTGGGAAATTATCCGTAGTTCTCAATAAGATACTTCACAAACTGCGGGTCACCGAAATTGATGAAGCCCGCGTCCTGTTGGTTGAGGGTGGCAATCTGCGACATATCATCGTCGGAGAGTGTGAAGTCGAAGATGTCGAAGTTCTGCGCCATGCGCTCCTTGTGAGTTGATTTGGGGATGGCTACGATACCACGCTGGGTGAGCCAGCGGAGGGCAACCTGTGCAGCAGTCTTACCATACTTCGCTCCAATGGCAGCCAACACCTCGCTCTTTACGATACCTTCAGCACCCTGTCCGCCAAGCGGTCCCCACGCCATCACC
>JAGCNO010000068.1 GCA_017645905.1 Prevotella sp.
GGCTGGGACGCCGTCCGCACAACCGCGGCGTTGTCATGAACCCCCACGACCACCCCATGGGTGGTGGTGAAGGACGCCAGAGCGGTGGACATCCGCGCTCACGCAAGGGCTTGTATGCAAAGGGTCTGAAGACACGCGCTCCGAAGAAGCTTTCAAACAAATACATCATTGAAAGAGCTAACAAGAAGTAATTAATGTAAACAGAAGAGTAAGATTATGAGTCGTTCATTAAAGAAAGGTCCGTACATCAACGTCTCTCTCGAGAAGAAAGTTCTCGCCATGAATGAGAGCGGCAAGAAGAACGTCGTGAAGACTTGGGCCAGGGCATCAATGATTTCCCCCGATTTCGTGGGACATACTGTTGCAGTCCATAACGGTAACAAATTCATCCCTGTTTACATTACTGAGAACATGGTTGGACACAAGCTCGGTGAGTTCGCACCCACACGTCGCTTCGGTGGTCACGCCGGTAACAAGAAGTAATGCTCCGCAGGGTAATTGAAAAATTTAAAAATTGAAGAATTAAAATGGGAGCAAGAAAACATATTAAGGCTGAAGAGAGAAAAGCAGCTCTTAAGACACAGTATTTTGCAAAGCTGAAAGGCTGTCCTTCCTCGCCTCGCAAGATGCGCTACGTGGTCGACATGATCCGTGGCATGGAGGTGGACCGCGCCCTGGGCGTGCTTCACTTCTCGAAGAAGGCCGCAGCTGCTGACGTGGAGAAACTCCTCCGCTCGGCCATCGCTAACTGGGAGCAGAAGAACGACCGCAAGGCAGAGGCCGGCGAGCTGTTCATCACACGCGTCTTCGTGGACGAAGGCGTCACGCTCAAGAGAATGAGACCCGCACCGCAGGGACGTGGATACCGCATCCGTAAGCGTTCTAACCACGTGACTCTGTTTGTCGATGCTAAACAAAATGACGAAAAAGAATAAGTATGGGACAGAAAGTTAATCCAATTAGCAACCGTCTGGGTATTGTTAAAGGTTGGGATTCAAATTGGTTCGGAGGCAAGAGCTTCGGAGACAACCTCGTGGAGGACCAGAAAATCCGTAAGTACCTCAACGAGCGCCTGGCAAAGGCCAGCATCTCGAAGATTGTCATCGAGCGCACCCTGAAGCTGGTCACCATCACCATTTGTACCGCACGTCCGGGATTCGTCATCGGTAAGGGTGGACAGGATGTGGACAACCTGAAGGACGAGCTGAAGAAGCTCTTCGACAAGGATGTGCAGATTAACATCTATGAAGTGAAGCGCCCTGAGCTCGACGCTACCATCGTCGCTCAGAACATCGCCCGCCAGATTGAGGGCAAGATTGCTTATCGTCGTGCTATCAAGCAGGCTATCCAGAACACTATGCGTGCTGGTGCAGAGGGTATCAAGGTACAGATTTCGGGTCGTCTGAACGGTGCCGAAATCGCACGTAGCGAGATGCTCAAGGAAGGACGTACTCCGCTGCACACCCTGCGCGCAGACATCGACTTCTGTCAGGCAGAGGCACTCACCAAGGTGGGTATCCTCGGCATCAAAGTGTGGATTTGCCGTGGCGAAATCTACGGAAAGGTTGACCTGGCTCCTAACTTCTCTCAGGAGAAGCAGGGACTCCGCGGCGGTGGCCGTGGCGAGGGACGCCGCTTCCGTGGCGACCGTAACGACCGCCCTGAGCGCGGAGAACGCGGTGAAAGAAGAAGAAATAACAACCGATAAAAAGACACATTATCATGTTACAGCCAAAAAGAGTAAGATTCAGAAGGCCACAAGACGGGCGCGGCAATAAAGGCAATGCGCACCGTGGCACAACGCTGGCCTTCGGCTCGTTCGGCATCAAGACACTCGATGCCAAGTGGATAGACAGCCGCCAGATTGAGGCTGCACGTGTGGCCATCAACCGCTACATGAACCGTGAAGGCCAGGTGTGGATACGCATTTTCCCCGACAAACCCATTACCCGCAAGCCCGCTGACGTGCGAATGGGTAAGGGTAAGGGTGACCCCGCAGGATGGGTAGCACCCGTGACACCGGGACGTATCCTCTTCGAGGTCGAGGGTGTACCCTTCGACGTGGCCAAGGAAGCTCTGCGCCTTGGAGCACAGAAGCTTCCCGTGAAGACTAAGTTTATTGTCCGTCGTGACTATGATAAAAACGCTTAATCAGAGAAGGAACGTATGAAAAACAAGGAAATCAGAGAGCTCGAGACCAAAGACCTGGCCGAGCGCATTGAAGAGTCGGTTGCCAAGTACAACCAGATGAAGTTCAATCACAACGTCACTCCGCTGGAGAACCCATCGCTGATTAAGGCTGCACGTCGAGACATCGCACGCATGAAGACGGAACTCCGTCAGAGAGAACTTAACAAATAACAATGGTCCAGATGGAAACAAGAAATTTAAGAAAGACAAGACAGGGTGTCGTCGTTAGCAACAAAATGGATAAAACCATTGTTATCGCCGCCAAGTTCAAGGAGAAGCACCCCATTTATGGTAAGTTCGTCCAGAAGACAAAGAAGTACCATGCACATGATGAGAAGAATGAGTGCAATGTCGGTGACACCGTGCTCATTATGGAAACCCGCCCTCTGTCGAAGACAAAGCGCTGGAGATTAGTTCAAATCGTTGAAAAAGCCAAGTAATTATGATACAGACAGAATCAAGACTTACAGTTGCTGACAACAGCGGCGCAAGAGAGGCGCTCTGCATCCGCGTGCTGGGTGGCACCGGTCGTCGCTATGCCAGCGTAGGTGACATCATCGTCGTGACCATCAAAAATGCCATTCCGACGAGCGACGTGAAGAAAGGTACAGTGTCGAAGGCTCTGATCGTTCGTACGAAGAAGGAGATACGCCGTGCAGACGGTTCGTACATCCGCTTCGACGACAACGCCTGTGTGCTTCTCAACAATGCCGGCGAACTGCGCGGTAGCCGTATCTTCGGTCCCGTAGCACGTGAGCTCCGTGCTGTAAACATGAAGGTCGTCTCTTTGGCACCCGAGGTTCTTTAACACTTAAAATGCAATAAAGCAATGAGCAAGTTACATATCAAGAAAAACGATACCGTCTACGTCCTGGCCGGTGAGGATAAGGGCAAGACTGGTAAGGTGCTGAAGGTCTTGGTCGAGAAGCAGCGTGCCATCGTTGAGGGAGTGAACTTCGTCAACAAGAGCACAAAGCCCAGCGCCAAGAATCCTCAGGGCGGCTTCGAGAAGGTAGAGGCTCCCATCCATATTTCTAATTTAAGTTTGATTGACCCGAAGAGCGGCAAGCCCACACGTGTCTCCATCAAGCACGAGGGTAAGAACGTCATTCGCGTGGCCAAAAAGTCTGGGGAGGAGATTAAGTAATGAATACAGCACAACTTAAGAATACGTACCGTGAGCAGATTGCTCCGGCACTGAAGAAGCAGTTCAACTACACTTCTGCTATGCAGATTCCCGAGCTGAAGAAGATCGTGGTCAACCAGGGTCTGGGAGACGCTACGCAGGACAAGAAGATTATCGACGTGGCCATCAACGAGGTGAGCGCCATCTGCGGACAGAAGGCCGTGGCAACCTACTCGAAGAAGGATATCGCCAACTTCAAGCTGCGTAAGAAGATGCCCATCGGCGTGATGGTGACACTGCGCCGTGAGCGCATGTACGAGTTCCTGGAGAAGCTCGTCCGCATAGCACTGCCCCGTATCCGTGACTTCAAGGGTATCGAGAGCAAGTTCGACGGACGTGGCAACTACACCCTCGGCGTGCAGGAGCAGATTATCTTCCCTGAGATTAACATCGACCAGGTGGACCGCATCCAGGGAATGAACATCACCTTCGTTACCTCGGCCAAGACCGACGAGGAGGGCTACGCCCTGCTGAAGGCTTTCGGCCTCCCATTCAAGAACGCTAAAAACGATTAAGAATAACTATGGCAAAAGAATCAATGAAAGCCCGCGAGGTGAAGCGCGCCAAGCTCGTCGCCCGCTATGCTGAGAAGCGTGCTGCCCTGAAGAGCATCATCGCCCATGCCGACATCACTACCGACGAGGGTGCCATCGCTGCCTACGAGGCCGCCCGCAAGCTGCAGTCCATCCCCCGCAACGCCAATCCCATTCGTCTGCACAACCGCTGCAAGATTACGGGACGTCCAAAGGGATACATGCGCCAGTTCGGACTCTCGCGTATTCAGTTCCGTGAGATGGCATCCAGCGGTCTCATCCCAGGCGTGAAAAAGGCAAGTTGGTAAACCCACTCCTTACTACGCAACTACAAGTTTTTAATATTGTCGGGGGAGTCCCGATTAATTAAACATCTAACAAACAAATGACAGATCCAATTGCAGATTTTCTGACGAGGTTGAGAAACGCCATCATGGCTCATCACCGTGTGGTTGAAGTACCAGCTTCAAACTTGAAGAAGGAGATTACTAAGATCCTCTTCGAGAAGGGTTACATCCTGAACTACAAGTTCATCGAGGATGGCCCTCAGGGCACTATCAAGGTGGCCCTGAAGTATGATCCTGTGACCAAGGAGAACGCCATTAAGTACCTGAAGCGCGTGAGCACTCCGGGTCTGCGTCAGTACACTGGTTACAAGGACATGCCGAGAGTTATTAACGGACTGGGTATCGCTATCCTGTCCACGTCTAAGGGTGTTATGACTAACAAGGAGGCCGCTCAGCAGAAGATTGGCGGTGAAGTCCTTTGCTATGTCTATTAATTGGAGGACCGTATTATGTCAAGAATAGGAAAATTGCCAATTAGCATACCCACAGGCGTAACAATATCACAGGACAAGGACGGTATCGTTACCGTGAAGGGTCCCAAGGGAGAACTGTGTCAGAAGGTCGACAAGTCTATCAACGTGAAGATCGAGGACGGTCAAGTAACGTTTGAGGTAGACGAGAACAGCCCCGTGAACATCAAGCAGAAGCAGGCTTTCCATGGCCTCTATCGCGCACTTGTGAACAACATGGTCGTTGGTGTCAGCGAGGGTTATAAGAAAGAGATGGAACTGGTGGGCGTGGGATACCGTGTCAGCAACCAGGGCAACCTCATAGAGTTCTCGCTCGGTTATACGCACCCCATCTTCCTTCAGCTCCCCAAAGAGGTGAAAGTGGAGACAAAGTCGGAGCGTAACCAGAACCCGCAGCTCATACTCGAGTCGGCAGACAAGCAGCTGCTCGGACTCATCTGTGCTAAAATTCGTTCTTTCCGCAAGCCTGAGCCTTACAAAGGAAAGGGTATCTTGTTCAAGGGTGAGGTTATCCGTCGTAAGTCGGGTAAGTCAGCTTCAGCCAAGTAATAAATCGTAAATCGTAAATTCTTAAATCGTAAATTAGGATTATGACAACGAAGAAAGTTGAAAGACGAATCAAGATTAAATACAGAATTCGTAAGAGTGTGTTCGGTACTGCCGAGCGTCCCCGCATGAGCGTTTTCCGCTCCAACAAGCAGATTTACGTTCAGGTGATTAATGATTTGGAAGGTAAAACACTTGCTGCCGCTTCTTCCCTTGGCCTCGAGGCCATGCCGAAGATTGACCAGGCCGCAAAGGTTGGCGAACTGATTGCCGCTAAGGCAAAGGAGGCTGGTGTGAGCGCCGTGGTCTTCGACCGCAATGGCTATCTTTATCACGGTCGTGTGAAGTCGCTTGCCGATGCAGCCCGTAAAGGTGGACTTAATTTTTAAACGATTATGGCAATGAACAGAGTTAGAGTAAATAGTGACGTTGAACTGAAAGACAGACTGGTTGCCATCAACCGTGTTACCAAGGTGACCAAGGGTGGTCGCACGTTCACTTTCGCAGCTATCGTGGTTGTCGGCGACGGCAACGGCGTTATCGGCTGGGGTCTGGGTAAGGCCGGTGAAGTGCAGGCTGCTATCGCCAAGGGCGTTGAGTCTGCCAAGAAGAATCTTGTCAAAGTACCCGTGCTGAAGGGTACCATCCCCCATGAGATGGAAGCTCGTTTCGGCGGTGCTCAGGTGTTCCTCAAGCCGGCAGCTGCCGGTACGGGACTTGTGGCCGGTGGCGCCATGCGTGCCGTGCTCGAGAGCGCTGGTGTGAAGGATGTGCTCGCAAAGTCTAAGGGTTCGTCGAACCCCCACAACTTGGTGAAGGCTACCATCGTGGCTCTCAGCCAGATGCGCGATGCTTACACCGTTGCAGGCACACGTGGCATTAGCATGGACAAAGTGTTCAATGGATAATAAAAACGAGGAGAATAAGACTATGGCAACAATAAAAGTAAAGCAGATAAAGAGCAAAATCGGTTATCCCGTTGACCAGAAGCGCACCCTCGAAGCCCTTGGCCTCCGCAAGATTGGCCAGGTGGTGGAGAAGGAGGACTCTCCCGCTATCCGTGGCATGGTTCGCAAGGTGCATCATCTGGTGACCATCGTTGACTAAGATGGAGATTTCATCTGGTGAACGTTATCGACTAAACAGTAATCACAATTTAAACAGATACTCGTAATTATGAAACTGAATAATTTGAAGCCTGCTGCCGGTTCAACTCATTCACGCCGCCGCATCGGCCGTGGTCCCGGCTCTGGCCTGGGTGGCACGTCCACACGTGGTCATAAGGGTGCCAAGGCTCGTTCGGGTTACAAGAAGAAGGTCGGATTTGAGGGTGGTCAGATGCCGCTCCAGCGCCGTCTCCCGAAGTCTGGATTCAAGAACATCAACCACAAGGAGTACTTTGCCGTAAACCTTTCTACACTGCAGAAACTGTCTGAGGTGAAGGGATTCACGAAGATTGGCGTTGCCGAACTGGTTGCTGCCGGTCTGACCAACGGCAAGGAGTTGGTGAAGGTTCTGGCTAATGGCGAGCTTAAAGCCAAGATAGACGTTGAGGCTAATGCCTTCTCGAAGAAAGCTGAGGAAGCCATCAAGGCTGCCGGTGGAAACGCAACAATAATCTAAACAACAAAGCTAAGATGAAGAAGTTTATTGACACTCTGAAGAACATCTGGAAGATTGAGGACCTGCGCCAGCGCATCCTCATCACAGTCCTTTTCGTCGCAATCTATCGTTTCGGCTCCAAGATTGTGTTGCCGGGCATTGACTTTAACAGCCTTGACGCCCTGCACAAGCAGACCGAAGGTGGACTGATGTCACTTCTCGACATGTTCTCGGGTGGTGCTTTTTCCCATGCATCTATTTTTGCGCTGGGAATCATGCCTTACATCTCGGCTTCTATCGTGATGCAGCTCCTTGCCGTCGCTGTGCCTTATTTCCAGAAGATGCAGCGCGAAGGTGAGAGCGGGCGTAAAAAGATAAGTATGTATACTCGGTATCTTACAGTAGCCATCCTGCTGTTCCAGGCTCCGAGTTACCTCATCAACCTGAAGTATCAGGTGGGCGATGCTCTTGCCTCTGGTATCAGCTGGCCCGTCTTCATGGTTCCCGCTACCATCATCCTTGCTGCAGGAAGTATGTTCATCCTGTGGCTGGGTGAGCGCATCACCGATAAGGGTATAGGAAATGGTGTCTCGATGATCATTATGATTGGTATCATTGCACGTCTGCCTCAGGCATTTGTGCAGGAGGTGGGTTCTCGCTTCGCTGCTGCCACTGGCGGTGGTTTGGTGATGTTCCTCATCGAGATTATCATTCTCTATGCAGTTGTTTGCGCATCTATTGTTTTGGTACAGGGTGTCCGCAAGATTCCCGTACAGTATGCAAAGCGTGTTGTAGGTAACAAGACGTATGGCGGCGCGCGCCAGTACATCCCGCTTAAGCTGTTCGCTGCTAACGTGATGCCTATCATCTTTGCTCAGGCATTGATGTTCATCCCCCTGGCATTCATGCAGTATGCTGATCCGCAGAACGCTAGCTGGTTCATGCGCTCGATGACCAACCACCAGAGCTGGCTCTATAATGTCATCTTTGCTGCCCTCATCATCGCCTTCACCTATTTCTACACCGCTATTACACTGAACCCCACACAGATGGCAGAGGATATGAAGCGCAACAATGGCTTCATCCCTGGCGTAAAGCCCGGTAAGGACACAGCTGAGTACATCGACACTGTGATGTCGCGCATCACGCTGCCCGGCTCGCTGTTCATCGCCTTCATCGCTATTATGCCGGCATTCGCTGGTCTGCTTGATGTGAAACAGGAGTTCGCTCAGTTCTTCGGTGGTACATCACTGCTCATTCTCGTTGGTGTGGTGCTCGACACGCTCCAGCAGATTGAGAGCCACCTGCTCATGCGCCACTATGACGGTCTGCTCAGCTCAGGCCGCATTCATGGCCGCAACATCGGTGGCATTGCAGCCTACTAAATAGCCTGATGAATATCTTCCTGAAAACTGAGGATGAGATAGAGCTAATGCGCCAAGCGAACCAACTAGTTGGTAAAACGCTTGGCGAATTGGCGAAACATATAAAGCCAGGAGTAACGACCCTTCAGTTGGACAAGGTGGCAGATGAGTTTATACGTGACCATCATGCTGAGCCCACATTCAAGGGGTTCCCGAATCCATACGGTGGGCCGTTTCCCTCAAGCATCTGCACATCGGTTAACGATTGTGTAGTGCATGGGGTGCCCAATAAGGACACTGTCTTGAAGGATGGCGACATCATCTCAATAGACTGTGGTACGCTCCTGAACGGATTCAACGGCGACTCGGCCTACACGTTCCGAGTGGGTGAGGTTTCTGAAGAAGTGGATAAGCTACTCCGTACGACCAGGGCCTCTCTCTACAAAGGCATAGAGGCAGCAGTTGCGGGGAACCATCTCGGCGACATCAGCTATGCAGTGCAAAGTCTCTGCGAGGCACATGGCTATGGTATTGTGCGCGAGCTGACGGGACACGGTATAGGACGCGAGATGCACGAAGACCCGCAGGTACCCAACTACGGACGGCGTGGTAACGGCGTTATGCTGAAAGCAGCAATGTGCATCGCCATTGAGCCGATGATTACCATGGGCAAGCGTGACATCTATCTCAAGCCTGACAGATGGAGCGTATGCACACGAGACGGGAAACCGGCGGCACACTTCGAACATACGATAGTCGTACGCCGCGGACAGTCTGAAATCCTATCCTCATTTGAAGAAATTGAAGAAATCGAAGGTCATATTTATTAGAAGAAAAGCATGTCAAAACAAAATGCCATTGAGCAGGACGGAACGATACTGGAGAGTCTCTCCAATGCTATGTTCCGTGTAGAACTGGAGAATGGTGTGCAGATTATAGCACACATTTCGGGAAAGATGCGGCTTCACTACATCCGCATCCTGCCCGGTGACAAGGTCAAGGTTGAGATGAGCCCATACGACCTGACCAAAGGAAGAATCGTTTTCCGATACAAATAACCCCTTATAAGACACTGTTATGAAGACAAGAGCATCGTTGAAGAAGCGCACCCCCGACTGCAAGATTGTACGTCGCAAGGGTCGTCTGTTCGTAATCAACAAGAAGAACCCTAAGTACAAGATGCGTCAGGGTTAAATTATTAACTATTTTATTTTATCATTTTCATTAACAAATGGCAATAAGAATTGTTGGAGTAGATTTGCCCCAGAACAAGCGTGGCGAAATCGCATTGACTTATATCTATGGTATAGGTCGAAGTAGTTCAGCAAAGATATTGGATAAGGCCGGCGTGAGCCGCGACCTGAAAGTCAACGAATGGAGTGACGACCAGGCAGCCAAGATCCGTGAAATCATCGGCGCTGAATTTAAAGTTGAAGGTGATCTCCGCACGGAGATTCAGCTGAACATCAAGCGACTGATGGACATTGGTTGCTATCGTGGAGTGCGTCATCGTAATGGTCTCCCCGTTCGTGGACAGAGCACAAAGAATAATGCTCGTACCCGCAAGGGTAAGAAGAAGACTGTTGCAAACAAGAAGAAGGCCACTAAGTAAATTTAAGAATTGAGAAATTAAAGAATTGAAAAGATTATGGCAAAGAAAACAGTCGTATCGAAGAAAAGGAACGTGAAGGTCAGCGCCCTTGGCCAGCTTCACGTGCACAGCTCTTTCAATAATGTTATCGTGTCTTTGGCTAACGACGAGGGTCAGGTGA
>JAGCNO010000069.1 GCA_017645905.1 Prevotella sp.
ATGTGGCAGAACTTGTAGCCGCGCTCCTTCAGTGGCTCCTGATTGCAGAGGTCGGCCATGCAACGCTCGTTCTCCACCTCGCTGACACCTATCACGGCACAGCCCTGAGGGGTCTTGTCGGTGCCCATATCGGCGAGCACACGGGCCATGTTGCGCAACTTCTGATGATACTTGCGGCCATTCCAGCGGTTCTGACCGTCGGGCAGGTACTGGTAGTCGTTCTTGCCCTTATCATGAATGGTGTCAAAAAGGTTTTCCAGATTGTAGAAACCAATGGCATAAAGAGTGTATTTCTTCTCTTTGGCACAGGCGTTGGTCATGCCCAGCAGCAGGGTGAACATGACAAGAAATGAAATTTTATTCATAGCATAATGATTTATGGCCGCGAAGATACGTAAAATTCTTGAAAAAACAAAAGAACTTTGCAATATTTTCTAAAAATCTTGTTTCTTTGACTTTTTTTGTATATCTTTGCCGAAGTTTTGACAGAAGGACAGTAGTTTTTTTGGCAGAAAGACATAAGAACATTATTAGCACCATGAGAAAGGAACTAACCATTCTGACAGCAGTACTATTTGTGACTGCAAGCCAGATGAGGGCTCAGGAGGCCGGAAGCGAGCCGGAGATTATCCTGCCCGAGTACAAATGGATATGGAGCGAGACTTTCGAGCATCTCGACCTGCACGTGGAGACAGGCACGACGGGCATAGGCCTGCAACTGTCGACACCGCTGTTCAGCTGGGCACAACTGCGCACGGGCTTCTCCTACATGCCGGGCATTGAGGTGCCCATGACCTTCGGCATACAGGTGGGCAACGACCCGTCGAAGAGTAAGTCGAGGTTCGAGAAGATGAGCCAGCTGGTCTACGACAACTACGGCATGATGCTCGACGACCAGGTTGACATGATAGGCAAGCCCGCCAACTTCTGGAACTGGAACGTCATCGTCGACTTCTACCCCCTGAAGAACAATAAGCACTGGCACATAAGCGGAGGTTTCTACCTCGGCCCGTCGCGCATCGCCAAGGCTTACAACACAGCCGAGGAAGTGCAGTCGCTGATGGCCGTGAACATTTATAATAATATGTACAGCAAGTTCATCAACGACTATACGAACTACTACATGGAAAAGGGCACCGACCACTACATTCCCGAGGTGCTGTACGAGGTGAAACTCTTAGACCTGAGCTCCTTAGGCGACCAATACAACGCCAGCAACGACCCTGAAATGCTCAAGTTGCTCTACAAGAAATTCTCGGAATACGGTTCCATGGGTGTCCATGTGGGCAACTTCGTCAACGATGCCTATTACACCGAGGACGTTCTCCTGAAAGACCTGGACGGGAACCCCGTCCTCGACGATGACGGCAACACCATCATCGCGCACCATAAGGGCGACCTGCTGCATAAAGCCGGCGACCCCTACATTATGAAGCCTAACATACAGGGCATGGTAAAGGCCGACATGCACGTCAATCGGTTCAAGCCCTACTTGGGCATAGGCTACGAGGGCAACCTCTCGAAGAAGGACGACCGGTGGAAGATTGCCGTCGACGGCGGCGTGCTTTTCTGGGGTGGCTCGCCGACTGTAATAACACACGAGGGAGTAGACCTGGTTCACGACGTGGAGAACGTCAGCGGAAAAGTGGGCAGCTACGTCGATGCCATCGACAAGTTCAAGGTGTACCCCATGCTCAGCGTGAGACTCACCCGACGTTTATTCTAAAAGATGTCGTGATGTCGAATTATCGTAATGTCGTGATGTCGAATTATCGTAATGTCGTGATGTCGTAATATCGTTTTATCGTAATATCGAAATATCGTAATATCGTAATATCGAAATAAACCCCCCAAACCCCATGAGACTATTATTGACTGCCGCACTGCTGGCCGCTACGACGCTGACTGCCTCAGCAAAGAAAGTGAAAACCGTAGCCGAGGAGCCTAAGGACCCCAACGAAATGGTGGCCTACCTCTTCACCTATTTTAATAGCAACGACCCGAAGGACGAGCAGATATGCTACGCCATCTCGGACGACGGCTATAACTACACGCCGCTGAACCACGGACTGCCCGTCATCGAGAGCGACACCATCGCCCTGACACAGTGTGTGAGAGACCCGCACATCCTGCGCTGCGAAGACGGAAAGACGTTCTACATGGTGGCAACAGACATGCGCTCGGCGCTCGGATGGAGCAGCAACAGGGGCATGGTGCTGCTGAAGTCGACAGACCTCATCCATTGGCAGCACTCCACCGTGAACTTCCCCACGCGCTACACCAAGGCGTGGAAGAACGTCATCCGCGTCTGGGCACCGGAGACCATCTACGACCACAAGGCCGGGAAGTACATGGTGTTCTACTCCCTGCGCACCAGCGACCCGGGAAGCTTTGACAAGATTTACTACCAGTACGCCAATAAGGACTTCACCGACCTGGAGGGTGAGCCGCGCTGGCTCTTCGATGCCGGCAACGCCACCATCGACGGCGACATTGTCTACAACGAGGCCGACCAGCTCTACCATCTTTTCTACAAGCAGGAGTCGGGACGCGGCATCTACCAGGCCGTGGCTAAGAACCTGACCGACAAATGGCAGATGCTCGACGGCAACGTGGAGCAGACCAAGGAGGCTGTCGAGGGTGTCGGTGTCTGCAAGGCTATCGACGGCAAGTCATGGATTATCATGTACGACTGCTATGGCAGCGGCCATTACCAGTTCTGTAAGTCGGAAGACCTCAAGACCTTCCAGTTTATTCAGAACACCGAGACGAAGGGCAAGTTCACACCCCGACACGGCACCATCATCCCCATCACACGGGCTGAGAAGGAACGGCTGCTCCGCCACTTCGGCAACTTCGCGCAGCCCATTCTGCCCGGCTTCCATGCCGACCCCGAGGTGCTCTACTCCAACCTGACGAAGAAGTATTACGTCTACAGCACTACCGACGGTACGCCCGGATGGGGCGGCCATGACTTCAGCGTATTCTCTTCCACAAACCTCAAGGACTGGACCGATGAAGGTAAGATGCTCGACGTGAAAGGCGACCAAGTGAAGTGGGCAACAGGCAATGCCTGGGCACCCTGTATCATTGAGAAAGGTAACAAATACTACTTCTACTTCTCCGCCCATAATCCTAAGTCAAACCGCAAGGAAATTGGCGTAGCCGTAAGTGACAGCCCCACCGGGCCGTTCGTAGACAGCGGCGCTCCCATCATCACCGATGCTGACCGTCCGCAGGAGGCTCGCGGTGGACAGGCCATCGACGTCGATGTGTTTAAAGACCCTAAGAGCGGCAAGTGCTACCTCTATTGGGGCAACGGCTTCATGGCCGGCGCCGAGCTGAACGACGACATGCTCTCCGTGAAGAAAGAGACCATCCGTCATCTGACTCCCGAGGGCGGCACGCTCGACACCTGGGCTTTCCGTGAGGGAGCCTACGTGTTCTACCGCAAGGGTACCTACTATTTCCTCTGGTCGGTCGACGACACCGGCTCGCCTAACTACCATGTGTGCTACGGAACGGCGAAGTCGCCCCTCGGTCCCATCACCATCGACCCTGAAAACTATCTGGTCATCAAGCAGAAGCCCGAGGACGGCATCTACGGCACGGCCCATAACTCCATCCTGCAGATTCCAGGCAAGGATGAGTGGTACATCGTCTATCACCGCATTAACAAGAACTTCATTGACCGTCACTTTGCCCCAGGCATCCATCGTGAGGTGTGCATCGACCGCCTGACCTTCGATAAGAAAGGGCGCATCATCCCCGTCATCCCTACGCTGGACGGCCCCGCTCCCCTCTAAAATAGTGAATAGTGAATAGTGACCTCAAAACCTCACACCTACAAGTATGAAAGAACTGGCATTGAAATACGGATGCAATCCGAACCAGAAACCATCACGCGTCTTCATGGCCGACAACACAGAACTTCCCTTTGAAGTGCTTGGCGGCCGCCCCGGCTACATCAACCTTCTCGATGCTTTCAACTCCTGGCAGCTGGTACGCGAACTGCGCCAGGCCACAGGTCTGCCCGCCGCCGCGTCGTTCAAGCACGTATCACCAGCTGGTGCCGCCGTGGGTCTTCCCCTTGACGACACACTGAAGCACATCTGCTTCGTCGCCGACATCGAAGGCCTCAACGACAGCCCCATTGCCTGTGCCTATGCCCGTGCCCGTGGTGCCGACCGTATGTCGAGCTACGGCGACTTCATCGCCCTGAGCGACACCTGCGACAAGACCACCGCCCTTATTATCAAGCGCGAGGTAAGCGACGGCATCATCGCCCCCGGCTATACTGACGAGGCACTGGAGATTCTCCGTGAAAAGCGCAAGGGCACTTACTGCATCCTTCGCATGAGCGAGGACTACCGTCCGGCTCCCGTAGAGACAAAGCAGGTCTTCGGCATCAGCTTCGAGCAAGGACGTAACGAGATACGCCTCGACGACCCTGCACTGTTGGAGAACATCCCCACACAGAACAAGACTTTCACCGCTGAGGCCCGCCGCGACCTGATGATTGCCCTCATCACGTTGAAGTACACACAGTCAAACTCCGTCTGCTACGTCAAGGACGGTCAGGCCATCGGCATCGGTGCCGGTCAGCAGAGCCGCATCCACTGCACCCGTCTGGCCGGGCAGAAGGCCGACATCTGGTGGCTGCGCCAGCATCCGAAGGTGCTTGCCCTGCCCTTCCTGCCGGGCATACGCCGTGCCGACCGCGACAACACCATCGATGTCTACCTCTCCGAAGAGGAACACGACGACGTACTGCGCGACGGAGCCTGGCAGCAGTTCTTCACCCGCCAGCCCGACGTGCTGACTCTACAGGAGAAGCATGAGTGGATTGCCCAGAATACGGGTGTATCGCTTGGCAGCGATGCTTTCTTCCCCTTCGGCGACAACATCGAAAGGGCTCACAAGAGCGGTGTGCAGTATATTGCCCAGGCCGGCGGCTCCGTGCGCGATGACCACGTCATTATGACCTGCGACAAGTATGGCATTGCTATGGCCTTCACCGGCGTGAGGCTCTTCCATCATTAAGCCGTAGTCCGTCATAGAAAAGACTACCTTTTCCTATAGAAAAGACTATCTTTTCCCACAGAAAAGGTAGTCTTTTCTCATAGAGAGGACGGCTCAAGGTCTGGGACTATTCTGTCGTCTGGTTTTTACTCTTATACTCCGTGGGTGTCATTCCTGTGCTCTGGCGGAAACAACGGCTGAAATATTTCGGGTCGTTGTACCCACAGCGGTATGCCACGTCGGAGACGGGTGTGTCCGTCAGGAGCAGCATCTGTGCTGCGTGCTTCATTCGTGCTTCGCGCAGGAAGTCGTTGGGTGTGATGCCCATCAACTGCTTCATCTTGCGCTGCAAGACAGAGCGGCTCACGGCGCAGGCATCGGCCATGGCTCCCACATCGGCCTCACTGTTGGCGATGTTCGCTTCGACAAACTGCATGACGCGCTGCATGAAGGAGTCGTCCTCGGACCTCCCCCTACTCCCTCCCAAAGAGGGGGCTGCAATGGCGGGTCTCCCCTTGGGGAGGTTGGTGGGGGCCTGGCTTTCCTCTAACAGAGCCAGGTATTTCTGTAACGTCTCGTGCTGTTTGTCCTTCAGTCTCCTTATATATAATATTGTGTAGACTAAGCCGGTGGCAATGGCCAGAAGCAGTAACGCCAGGAGTAGTCGTGCCCATATAGTCTCTCGGAAGAGCGGCTCCACGATGATGGTCAGCGTGCGGGCGTTGTCTGTCCATACGCCATCGGCGTTTGTGGAGCGCAGAGAAAGATAATAGGTATCGGGGGTGAGGTCAGATAGCGTTACGGAGTGAGAGTGTCCCAAATTGTTCCAAGTGCCTGTGGTGTCTGTACCCAAGCGGTACTGATAGCTGATGGCCTGTGGGTCTACGTAGTCGAGGGCTGCAAAATGAATGGTCAGACTGCGCTCGTCAGGTTTGAGGTGCAGCGTGTCCAAATGAGTAACGGCCAGCTGGGGCTTCTTGTCAGAAATTGTGATGCTGGTGAGCAGCAGTGGCGGGCAGTAGTTGTTGGGATGTACTGCGCTGTCGGCCATGGTGAAACCTCCGTCCTGGCATCCTAGGAGCCAATGTCCATTGGGCATGGGCAGCGGCCGTGCCTGGCTGAAGTGGAAGGCTTGGTGGAAGAAATGGTGGCCCAGGCTCTCGAAACGGCCGTTCACTACATCAAGCTTGATGAGCTTGGTATTGCTGGTGACGAGGAGGTGACCACTGGGCATCACGGTCATTCCATTAGTCATGTCTGAAGGCAGCAGTCCGCCATCCATGTCGTAGTGCTTGAAGGCCAGCGTGTCGCCCAGCAAGTCGGTGGAGACGATTTCATTGATGCCGCCGGTCTCTGTTCCCACGAAGATACGTCCCTCTGGAGTCTCCACGATGTCCATCGTAGCGTTGCAGCTCAGGCTG
>JAGCNO010000070.1 GCA_017645905.1 Prevotella sp.
ACAGCACCCTGCTCTACAACGCCAGCGACGTGGTGGTCCACCAGATTGACGGCCCGCTCTTCTACCAGGAGGCTCAGCTCACCAAGTGGCAGGAGGAAGTGGAAGCGCTAAAGGTAAACAGTAATGAATAAATAATAAATGAAGAAAGGAACGTATTTATGAAACATCTGTTGAGTTTATTATTTATTTGTTCATTATTATTTAGCGTCAGAGCAAGTGCGCAGATTACCGCCGTGCATGGCCGAGTCAGCGATGATATGGGCGAGCTGATGGGAGCGTCTGTCTGTGAGATTGACGGTAGTGGGCGTATCATCGAGGCAACCGTTACCGACGTGAACGGAAACTTCTCCATGCGCATCCGCAATCCGAAGGACAGGCTGCGCTTCACCTATGTGGGCTGCAAGACGCAGATGCATGCCATCAACCGCTCGGAGTACAACATCAAGCTGGCCTCCGTGACCATTATCAAGGAGGTCACCGTCAAGGGCAAGAACCGCCTGCAGAGCGGTGGTCTGCCTATCCCTGAGCGTGAGATTTCCTTTGCCACGCAGACCATCGACATGAAGGAGTTCGAGGGTCTCGGTCTGACCACCGTCGACGAGGCCCTGCAAGGCCGAATCGCCGGTCTTGACATCGTGGCCAACAGCGGTAACCTCGGTGCCGGAACAACCATGCGTTTGCGTGGTGCATCGTCGGTGTCGTCGCTCACCAGCAGCAATCCCCTCATCGTGGTCAACGGCAATACGTGGAACGTCGATATGACCAATTTTGACGTCACCAATGCCAACGACGAGCAGTTCGCTCAGCTGTTGAACGTCAACCCCGAGGACATCGCCTCCATCACCGTGCTGAAGGATGCCGCCGCCACGGCTATCTACGGTTCGCAGGGTGCCAACGGCGTCATTGAGATTACCACCAAGCGAGGTACACGAGGCACGCCTAAGCTAACCTACTCGCTCCGACTCACCGGCACTTACCAGCCTGAAGGCTACCGAATGTTGAACGGTGACGACTACACCATGCTGCTCAAGGAGAGCTATTTCAACCCCGAACAGAACGACAATGCCTCGAACATCCGTGAGCTAAACTATGACCCGACGTTCTCGGAATACGAGCAATACAACAACAATACTGATTGGGTCGACGCTGTCACACAGTGGGGCCTTCGCCAGAACCACTTCCTCAGCGTCACCGGCGGTGGTGAGAAGGCCACCTTCCGCATCTCCGGCGGCTACGACCATGAGACGGGCTCCGTCATCGAACAGCGGCAGGACCGCTTTGCCACCCGTGTGGCCCTCGACTACTACGTCTCCGACCGCATCAAGATTTCTACGAACTTCGCCCTCACCTATACTAACACAAAGCGCAACTACGACGACCTGCTCTCCATCGCCTACAAGAAGATGCCCAATATGAGCATCTACGAGCAGGACCCCTTGACCGGACAGGACACCGACCGCTACTACACCATGCTGCAGTCGGCTCCCGATGTGTTCAAGGACGACCAGCGTGTCTATGTGAACCCCGTGGCGTCCGCCCACCTGGCAAAGAACGACGACCGCACGTACGACATCACCCCGGAGTTTGAGCTGAACTATCGTCTTCTCGGCACCGACGAGGAGCACCACCAGCTGAACTGGCAGGGCCGCGCCTACATGAACATCTTTAATGAATATGTAGACAAGTTCTATCCCAACAAGCTCGTCACCGTTTCGTGGAACAATGGGGTGAACAAATCCTACACCGGCTCGTCGAAGAGTGTTTCCTTCAATACGAAGCAGACCCTGACGTTCATTCCCCACTTCAACAACAAAGACCACTCGCTGATGGCCATGGGCCGTTTCGAGCTGAACAGCGGTAGCAGCAACGGTCAGGGTACCGACGCCTCTAAGCTGCCTTCCGCCGGCATCACCAGTCCTGTGGCTGCAGGAAAGGTGACGGGCATGAACTCTAACTACAGCGAGTGGCGCTCTATGTACTACACGCTCTCCACCCACTACGCCTACAAGAGCCGCTATATGCTGGACTTCTCGCTGCGTGCCGACGGAACGACGAAGTTCGGCCCCGACCGCCGCTGGGGCTATTTCCCTGCCGTGTCGCTGCGCTGGAACATCGTCGACGAGCCGTGGATGTCTGGCACAAAGAAATGGCTCTCCATGCTCGCCATCCGTCCCAGCTGGGGTAAGGTGGGTAACCAGCCCGGTCGCGATTATCTCTACGAGAGTATCTACAGCATGGGCACGCGCTATCTCGACATGGGTGCCATGAATCCCGATAACATCCGTCTGACAAATCTCAGCTGGGAAACCACTTCAACATGGGATGTGGGCTTCGACCTCGGACTCTTCGACGACAAGCTGACGCTGCAGGCCGAGTGGTATCACAGTACCCGCCGCGATATGCTCATGCCCAATGTGAGCATCCCCTCCAGTACGGGCTACTATACGTTGAGCTATCGCAACGTTGGCTCCATGCGTAATATCGGTTGGGAGCTGAACCTCAACACCAACAAGATAATCAAGTTGGGTAAGTTCACCGCCGACTTCAACATGGTCTTCGGCAATAACCAGAACGAAATCCTCACGATGGATGAGACCGTGCTTTCGTCGCTCAACTCCGAGTTCGCCTTCGGCAACCGTGAGGTGCTGCAGCGCGTGCAGCTGCACAACCCCTTCGGTGCTATCTACGGCTTCCGCTACAAGGGTGTGTATGAGTACCAGTACGAGACCTTCCTCGACATGACTCCGCAGGAGCGTCAGGACTTCCTTGCTGCCGGGCATACCGCCCCCGTAGAGCTCGACCAGCAGGGCAATGTGGTGGTCGATGACGAGGGCAAGCCTGTACGCATGATATTCAACTACACCCACGACAGTACGGGTAAGAACTACATGTTCAAGGGAGGCGATGCCATCTACGAGGACATTAACTACGACGGCGATATCAACGCCCTCGACATCGTCTATCTGGGCTCGTCGCTGCCCAAGCTCACTGGCGGTTTCGGTGTGACGCTGAACTACGGACGGTGGAAGCTGAACACGCAGTTCAACTACCGTGTGGGCAACAAGATCTTGAACCTTGCCCGCCTTGACGCCGAGTCGATGAGCAACAATAATAATCAGAGCCGCGCCGTGAACTACCGCTGGCGCAAGGAGGGCGACCAGACACCCATCCCGCGAGCCATGTACGGCAGCGAGACCAACTATAACACCCTCGTCAGCGACCGCTTTGTGGAGAACGGCTCCTTCCTCCGCCTGAACTACATGCAGCTGAGCTATTCCTTCGACCCGAAGGTCATCAAGCGTGTCATCGGTATCAACCGCCTCAGCTTCTATGCCAGTGCCAACAACCTCTTCATCCTCACCCGCTACAAGGGCGTCGACCCCGAGGTGAGCTACGGAGGCTATGGTGCCGCCGTCGATACAGGCCAGACACCAAGGGCCAAGAGCTATACGCTGGGCGTAACGGTGGACTTCTGAACCCACAGGACCCTCCCCCTTACCTCTCCCTGTGAGGGAGGGGAGTGATTTGACAAGTAAATTATATTAACAACAGATAATACTACTATGGATAAATCCGTAATATATAGAGTGAGTAACCATATACTCCCCTCCCTCGTAGGGAGGGGCTGGGGAGTGGGTCTGCTGCTGGCTTTCGGTCTCGTCTCCTGCTCCGACTTCCTCGAAATCGAGCCTCAGGAACTCATTGTCCTCGACAAGTTTTGGAACGAGGAGGCCGACGTGGAGAACATGGTGGCCGGCTGCTACTCGACCATGCAGAGCGATGCCGTCATCAGTCGTATGATGGCCTGGGGAGAGTTCCGGTCAGACAACATCGTGGGCGGCACGGGCATCGAGAACTCCACCGACCTCTCGAACATCTTCAAGGAGAACATCAACGCCAGCAACAGCTATGCCAAGTGGGGCGACTTCTACAACGTCATCAACCGTTGCAACACCATATTATATTATGCACCGCAGGTGGCCCAGAAAGACCCCAACTACACGCAGAGCGAGCTTTTAGCTACCGAGGCTGAGGTGACAGCCCTGCGCAGCCTGATGTACTTCTACCTCATCCGCACCTTCCGCGACGTGCCCTACTACACGCAGCCCTACCTCGACGACAACCAGACGATGAACCTGCCCGCCACGAAGTTTGATGTCGTGCTCGACAGTCTCATCAATAGTTTGGAAGCCGTGCAGGCCAATGCCGTTCGTCGCTATCCCCCGATAAAGACCTACTACCAACAGGGACGCATCACGCAGGATGCCATCCACGCCATGCTTGCCGACATGTATCTCTGGAAGGGCAATTACCAGCAGGCTATTCGCTATGCCGACCTCGTCATCGATGCCAAGACAGACGCCTATCAGGAGGAGCTCGACAAGATGAGCGGCAGCGTGTCGGCCAACGACCGCATGATTGACGGCTACCCCCTCATCAGCGACGCTATGAGCACAGGCAATTACTATGGCAATGCTTTCGAGGAAATCTTCGGCCGAGGTGCCAGTCGTGAGAGCATCTTCGAGCTGGTCTATTCCGACAACGACCAGATGCTGGCCAATAGCGCCGTGAGTAATCATTACGGTAACTCCACGACCTTCCCCGGCGATGTGCGCCCTGCCGACTTCCTCGGTACCGACGTCACCGACGAGGTGTTCAGCGTCTTCCTCAGCAAGAACGATGCCCGCTACTACGAGAATCTGCAGAGCATTAATGGCTCGCGCACCCTCTTCGGCATCAACAAATACGCCTATCGGTCGGCTACCGTCGATCTCACCAAGGCTGAGATACAGGGCAGCTACAGCTCTGCCTACGCCCCAAACCTCTGCCATGCCAACTGGATTCTCTACCGCCTGACGGACATCATGCTCCTCAAGGCAGAGGCGCTCGTAGAACTGGCCCCCGACAGCGTACCCAGTACCCCAGAGGACCAAACCACCAATTCCTCAGACGACCAACTCACCCAGGCTTTCTCTATCGTGAACACTATCAGCAAGCGCAGCAACTGTTCTGCCGCCAAGAAAGACCTTGACCAGGCTGACTACGGCACCAAGCAGCTCATGCGGGCCCTTGTCCAGGAGGAGCGTCAGCGTGAACTGATGTTCGAGGGCAAGCGCTGGTACGACCTCGTGCGTCGCTCACAGCGCGACGGCAACACCGACTACCTCGTGGGTTGCGTCTCGCGTAAGGGCAGCACGGGCGGAGGCGCCATCGGCAGCAAGCTCTCGCGTATGGAGGCCATCTATTGGCCCTATCACATCAACGAGATGAAGGTCAACGACCAGCTTGTACAGAACCCCGCTTTCGGAAGCGGAGAAGACAAGAGCTACGAACGTACCCAATAGGGGCCTCAGAGAAAGAACGGCTTTTTCCCATAGAAAAGACGGCTTTTTCTCATAGAATAAACGGCTTTTTCCCATAGAAAGAACGGCTTATTCTCTCAGACGAAACGAAACATTCAAAATACATAAATATATGCGTACATATTATATCAGAACAGTGAAGTGGATGCTGTGTGCAGCTCTTTTCACTATTCACTATTCACTATTCACCAGTTGCAGCGACGAGCCCGACGCCTCCAACTTCTACACTTTCAAGGGTCAGATGATGAGCGAATACCTGCGTGGCCATGAGCAGTTCAGCATGTACGCTGCCGTCCTGGAGCGTGCCGGCATGATGGAGCTGCTGGCCAGCTATGGGGCGCTCACCTGCTTCCCGCCAACCAACGACGCCATGCAGGCGTTCCTCGCTAAGCGTGGCCTCACTTCCATCGACCAGCTTACAGATGCCGACTGCGACACCCTGGCCCGCACCCACTTAGTCAAGAACATGTACACCACGGCCGACATGGAAGACGGCGTGCTCTCCACGGCCAACATGAACCGCCGGTACATTGAGGTGAGCCACGGCATCGACGAGGACAGGAACGCAGTAGTGTTCCTCAACGGCACGTCGCACATCATCTTCGCCCTGCAGGACGACTCGGTGGAGAACGGCATCATGCAGCCCATCACAGAGGTGCTCGAGAGCAGCAACCGTATGATTCACGACGTGATGAAGCAGAACCCCCGCATCTCCCTCTACACCGAGGCGCTGGGAGCGACAGGCCTCAATGACACGCTCTACCAGTACAAGGACCCGTCCTGGGAGCAGGAAAAGCTCAACTATCCCCGCATCCGCTACGTGTCGCATGTGAACAGGGAGACGGCTACCGTGCCCGACGAGAAGCGTACGGGCTTCACCATCTTTGCCGTGCCCGACAGTATCCTTAGTGAGAAGTACGGCATCACTACCCTTGAGCAGCTCTACCAGAAAGCCTGCGAGATATACGACCGCATCTACCCGCAGGACGCCAAGGCCGAGTACCACGACTTTGCCCATATCAA
>JAGCNO010000071.1 GCA_017645905.1 Prevotella sp.
GATTTCACCTTCCTTGACTTCGCTCGTGAGGTGGGCAAGCATATTACCGTGAACTATATGATGGCCAAGGATAGCGTGCAGCAGCGACTCAACGGTACGACCCGCGACGGTCTGTCGTTTACAGAGTTCACCTATCAGCTGCTCCAGGGCTACGACTTCCTCTACCTCTACCAGCATTACGGCTGCAAGCTGCAGCTGGGTGGCAACGACCAGTGGGGCAACATGACCACCGGTACCGAGCTTATCCGCCGCACGCTGGGTAGCGAGGTGGAGACCTACGCGCTGACCTGTCCGCTTATCACAAAGAGCGACGGCAAGAAGTTCGGCAAGACCGAGAGCGGAAATATCTGGCTCGACCCCAAGCGCACTACGCCCTACCGCTTCTATCAGTTCTGGCTCAACGTCAGCGACGAGGATGCTGAGCGTTACATCAAGATCTTCACCTCGTTGGAGAAAGATGTCATCGACGCCCTCGTCGAGGAGCACCGTCAAGATCCCGGCCGCCGCGTGCTGCAGAAGCGTCTGGCTGAGGAAGTTACCGTTATGGTACATTCCCAGGAAGCGCTCGATATGGCCATCGAGGCCTCAAACATTCTCTTTGGCAAAGCCACCAAGGAAGCATTGGAACGCCTCGACGAGCAGACCTTCCTCGATGTCTTCGACGGCGTGCCACAGTTCACCGTTCAGAAGGATCAGCTGGGACAGGTAGCCAGCGAGCTGTTCACACAGACGGCACAGGTGTTTGCCAGCAAGCGTGAGTTCCGTGACTTCCTTAAGAGTGGTGCCCTCTCGCTGAACAAGGAAAAGTTGGCCGACGACCGTGCCATCAGCATCGACGACCTCATCGATGGAAAGTACCTTCTCGTGCAACGTGGAAAGAAGAATTATTTCCTCGTTAGCGTGATTTAGAACACTGGGGTTCTTTCAGACATTGCAAAATAAACGTCAAAAAGCAATAAAAAAAGAATAAAAATTAACTGACTTATAAAATAATGTATTATATTTGCAGTTAATTTATTAAAGATGTATAAATCGCTAAGTGCTGATGGGTTACCTTAACAAATTAGCCAATTGGTATTTCAGCCGAAGTGCCCTCTCTTTCTGGGTCATCCTGCTGATAGACAATATAATTGTCTTCGGCACTTTTCTGTTCATGTACCTGTTTTTCGACATCCATGAACGTACTGCAGTAAATCTGGGTCATCTTACGCTGAATATACTGGTTTTCCTCATTTTCTATAACCTGGCATTCCGCGTTTTCCGTACCTATTCTGGCATTCTCCGCTACTCGTCGTTCATCGACCTCCAGCGTGTAGGTTATGCAATGGCACTTGGCACAGTTATATCATACGCCTTCTACCGCCTGATGGCCTCCCTCCACATATACATGTTCTCAGGTATTAAGGGTCGGCAGATATTCGCAACGTTTATCGCTGGAACCCTCGCCCTATGGGTGCTTCGCATGGGCGTGAAGATGCTCTATGACATTCTTTTTGCTTCACAGCGAGCCAAGCGTACCTATATCTACGGAGTAAAGCATGACGGTATTGCCATTGCCAAGCACATACGCTCGGAAAAGCCCATGCGTTTCCATCTGAAAGGCTTTGCCACTGTAGAGGAAGGAATGGACGGGCATGTGCTTATGGGCATGAAGGTGCGAATGGCCAACAAAGAGCTGGTGGAGAAGATGAAAGCCGAACACATTGAGGCACTTATCGTTTCACCCTACCGCCTGAATGACTTCCGTAACGACCAGGAATTACAAAACGAACTTATCAAAGCCGGTGTGCGCATATACATTACTCAGGAAGCTAAGGAACTGGATGAGAATGATCAGGGAAAGAGTGATGTCTTGTCGCAGATTGATGACGCTCCAAAGTTGCGCGAAATAAGCATTGAAGACCTGCTCCCCCGCGATGAGATTCAAGTGGACATGAAGGCTGTGGGCCAACTGTTGCGAGGTAAGTGCATCATGATTACCGGTTCGGCAGGAAGCATCGGAAGTGAGATGGTTCGCCAGATAGCCGCCTATGAGCCTTCGGAACTGGTGCTTATCGACCAGGCCGAGACTCCGCAGCACGACATACGACTGATGATGGCTAACAACTGGCCAAAAATCAAGACCCACACCATTGTGGCCAGCATTTGCGAGCGTGACTATATGGACTCCTTGTTCCGTATGTACAAACCGGAGTATGTGTTCCATGCCGCAGCCTACAAGCACGTTCCCATGATGGAGGACAACCCCTCGGAGAGTGTGCGTAACAATATCATCGGAACGCGCATCATTGCCGATCTCTCAGTAAAATACGGTGTGAAGAAATTTGTGATGATTTCTACCGACAAGGCGGTGAATCCCACGAACGTCATGGGTTGTTCAAAGCGCATCTGCGAAATCTACGTACAGAGCCTCGACAAGGCCATCAAAGACGGTAAGGTGGAAGGTCAGACACAGTTCGTCACTACCCGCTTCGGCAACGTTCTCGGCAGCAACGGCTCCGTTATTCCACTCTTCAAGGAGCAGATTAAGAACGGCGGCCCCATCACCGTCACCGACCCCAACATCATCCGTTACTTCATGCTTATCCCCGAGGCCTGCAAACTCGTCCTCGAGGCTGGAACACAAGGACAGGGCGGAGAAATCTTTGTCTTCGACATGGGACAACCCGTAAAGATTGCCGATCTGGCAAAGCGTATGATTATGCTTAGCGGTGCAAAAGGAGTTGAGATTAAATACACGGGGTTACGGCCGGGCGAGAAACTCTACGAGGAAGTGCTCAACGAGAAGGAGACCACGAAGCCCTCGTTCCACAAGAAGATACGCATCGCTATGGTTCGCGAATACGACTACGACGACGTTTGCCGCAACATTGACAATCTCTATGAGACCAGCAAACGTTTTGCCGACATGGAGACCGTGGCGAAGATGAAGGAAATTGTTCCGGAGTACAAGAGCAACAACTCCGTATACAGCAAGCTTGATAAGTAATCAATTATAGATTTTAACCAAAGAAAGCCCAAGGAAACTACTCCCAGGGCTTTCTTTTTTTATGCATAGAACCATTATCTTCTCACCGGCTTGGTCTTATATCCGCAACGATAGCGGCCTTGAGTAAGCGCCTTGAGCTTGTTTTTTATCAGCTGCTTACGCAGGGGAGAGATACGGTCGATGAACATCTTACCCTCTAAGTGGTCGAACTCGTGCTGCATACAACGGGCGAGATAACCTTCTATCCACTCGTCGTGAGGCTGGAAATTCTCGTCGACCCATTGCACCCTGATACGCATAGGACGTGTTACCTTCTCATGAATAGCGGGAAGAGAGAGACAACCCTCCTCTGAAGTTGAGGTATTGGAATCGTCAAACTCCACAATGTGGGCGTTGATATATGTTCCCTTGAAATTCTTGTACTCAGGATAGTCCTCGGAGAGCGGGTCGAGGTCAATGACGACCACGCGAATGTCCTGTCCTATCTGTGGAGCGGCAAGGCCGATACCTTCCGATTCGGCCAGTGTTTCCCACATGTCAGTCAGCAGTTGCTTCAAGCCAGGATGGTCAGGCGTAATGTCTTGCGCCACCTTGCGAAGTACCGGCTGGCCGTATATATAAATAGGTAATACCATAAATGTTGCCCCCTATGTTAGAGGGATGGGGGTCTGAACAAGCGTTTATCAAGCCCCATTATGTTTTATGACTTAGCGGAAGTCTGCGCTTGTTCAGACTCCCAACCCCCTAACTTAGGGAGCGATTACGTGCCCTCATATAGTCCTGCAGGAGTATGGTGGCACTAATTTCATCTACGAGCGCTTTATCCTGACGAGCCTTTTTGCGCAAGCCTCCGTCGAGCATAGCTTGATGAGCCAATACGGAAGTGAAACGCTCATCGTAAAGCTCGATGGGAATCTGAGGCACGGCTTTCCTCCATCGGCGCACGAACTGCATCACGCGTTCCCAGTTCTCGCTGGGTTGCCCGTTGGTTTGGCGAGGCTCGCCTATCACTATCCTTTCCACCTCCTCGCGGGCGGTATAGTCCTTCAGCCAGTCGAAGAGTTCACCGGTAGCGACAGTCACCAATCCGCCAGCAATAATCTGTAGCGAATCGGTGACTGCCAGTCCGGTACGTTTCCGTCCGTAATCTATAGATAGTATCCTACCCAAGGCTTGACTTATCGTGTGTAGTACAGCAGCCAGGCATCGGGATAGGTCGAACGGAGGTTGTCGCGGCTACGTACTGCATCGGCCTTGTTAGCGAATGTCGATGCTACTACGCGGTACATGTTGCGCTCCTCGTTCTTCACTATCTGGGCATTGTAGCCCTGTCCACGCAGTTTCTGCTGGAGGCCCTCAGCATTGGCAATGACAGCAAACGAGCCGACGACGACGCTGAAGTCGCTAAGGCCCTCGCCATTGACCACCGACACGCGCTCCTGACGAACCGACACATTGTCATAGTTGTCAGTAACCTGGGTCTGAGTAGCGGGCTTCGTCACCACAGGAGTAACCACGGGAGTCTCTGTCTGCTGAGTCTCCGTGGCCTGCATCTGCTGCTGTGCTGCCTGAGCCTGAGCTTTCTCGTATGCCTTCTTGTAGGCACTCTCGCTTGACTTACAACTTGTGAAAGAGATGGCGAGGCACAGACCTGCGCACAATAAAATGTTTTTCTTCATAATTCCTATTGCTAAATAATTAATGTTAGTTTTATTTTCTGCGCGAAATTACTAATAATCGCCGAAATACAAGATGTTTTTGTACATAAACTTTGTTAAATAGCTGTTTTTATAACGCTTTTAACAAAAAATTGCAAACTTTATGGGGTTAGTCTCAGGAAATAGTCGTACTTTTGCAAACTGACATAAGTATTTGTTACTTTGACCAAGGTACAAAAGTATTTTTATTAACCACTTTAATAATATGAACGACAACATGAAAGGATTAGGTTTTCTTGGCTCATTCCTTGGCGGTGCACTCGCTGGGGCAGCAATAGGCATTCTGATGGCTCCCGATAAGGGCAGTACGACGCGTGAGAAAATCACGGGAACGGTCGATGAGTTCCTCAAGAAGCACAACATCAAGCTCAACCGCAAGGATGTGGGCGACCTCATTGACGACTTGGAAGAGGCAGCTGAGTAAGTGCATAGTTCATTGTTGAATGATGCTATCGAGCGACAAGAACGTTGAGACGCTGACTCAGCTGATTGAAATGCTGAAGCACAACATCGAGTTGCGCACGGAGTATGTGCGCCTTGATGTGACGGCCAGAGTGGTGCGCCTTTTAGGTGCTGCCACGCTGGCCTTACTCTTTTTTATCCTCCTGCTGGCTGTTGTACTCTTCGCCACGCTGGCCGTTGTGATGTGGCTGGCAAAGTTCTGGGGTATGGTAGCGGCATTTGCTGTCGCGGCAGGCTTCTTCGCATTGGTGCTCCTGCTTGTCTATGTCTGTCGCAAGTCGTGGATAGAGCGCCCGCTGGTGCGATTTCTCTCCCATATTCTGTTAGGCTAACATCAACGACCATGAAGGGAAAAGGTAAACAGAAGCGAGCATACAGCTCTATCGAGCAGATGCAAATGCGCAAGGAGCAGCTACAGGAGGTCATCGAGCTGGAGGACAACGAGATACGCCGCTTGTGGACTCAGCTCACCGACAATAACAAAAACGCCACCAAGGGCGAACAGATAGGCACCTTTGTGTCCTACGGCGTGATGGCCTACGACGGACTTTTGATGCTTCGCAAGCTGAAGCGCGGCTACGGTAGTCTGCTCAATATCTTCCGGCGCTAACCCGACGCTTAGATTCCAGGATTATTTTCTCTTTGAGAAAAGATAGTTCTTTCTATGAGAAAAAGCCGTCTTTTCTATGAGAAAAGATAGTTCTTTCTATGAGAAAGGATAGTCTTTTCTCCGAGCCCTCCCGACTGACCTATTTGGGTTTATTTATTTAATAATGTAAAATTCGGGGCAATTCTTTTGCCGTTACACCAAGTTTTCGTAACTTTGCACGCGAAAACGACGTTTTTATGCAATATTACAGCACCAACCACAAGGCCCCCGTGGCCGACCTTCGTAAGGCCGTCGTTAAAGGACTGGCCGAAGATCGAGGGCTCTACATGCCCAAGAAGATTAACAAGCTTCCGAAGGCTTTCTTCGAGGATATGCCCTCGATGAAGTTCAAGGACATTGCCTATAACGTGGCCGCCGCGTTTTTCGGCGACGATGTAGACAATGATGCCCTGCAAGACCTGGTATTCGACACCCTGTCGTTCGACTGCCCCATTGTGAAGGTCGAGGACAATATCTATGCGCTCGAGCTGTTCCACGGGCCGACCTTGGCCTTCAAGGATGTGGGTGCAAGATTTATGGCAAGGCTGCTGCAATATCTGAGCCCCACCCCCAGCCCCTCCCGCGGAGGGGAGGGGAGTATATACTCTCAGGAACAGAACACCACTAACGGACAAGCGAAGGAAGTAACCACTCCCCTCCCCTCCGCGGGAGGGGCCGGGGGTGGGGCTGTGAACGTTCTCGTAGCAACCAGCGGCGATACTGGCTCGGCAGTGGCCAACGGTTTCCTCGGTGTGGAGGGAATACACGTCTACGTGCTCTACCCGAAGGGCAAGGTGAGCCCCATTCAGGAGTGCCAGTTCACCACGCTTGGCAAGAATATTACCGCCGTAGAGGTTGACGGAGTCTTTGACGATTGCCAGGCTTTGGTCAAGAGTGCCTTCATGGATAAGGAGCTGAACGAGCACATGATGCTCACCTCGGCCAACTCCATCAATGTGGCACGCTTCCTTCCCCAGGCGTTCTACTACTTTAATGCGGTGGCACAAATCGAAAACTTGAAATCTGATAAGCGCAAATCAACCGTGATGTGTGTGCCCAGCGGCAACTTCGGAAACATCTGTGCGGCCCTGTTTGGTCACCAGATGGGAATGCCCGTCAAGCGGTTTATTGCGGCTAACAATGCTAACGACGTGTTCTACAAATACTTGCAGACGGGTGTCTATACCCCGCAACCAAGCATTCAGACACTGGCAAACGCAATGGACGTCGGCGACCCCTCTAACTTCGCACGCATCATCGACCTCTATAGCAAGGGCGGAAAGCTCTCGGCAGAGGAGACTCATCGCAAGATTACGAAGCTCATCAGCGGAGCCACCTA
>JAGCNO010000072.1 GCA_017645905.1 Prevotella sp.
CCTGTGAGGGTGCCAGCGAGATTCCTGCCGATTTAGGTCACACTGAGGATGCACTGGGATTCATCGGCGAGGCCGTCTGTCCTGCTGACTTCGACAAGGCTACTGCTTTCTGTCGTGAACACGAAGTCACGCCTGCCCACCTCTTCCTCGCCGCAACAGCATACGTCGTCTCACGCTACACCAACAACCGCGAGGTCTACCTCAGCACCGTCAGCAGTGGACGAAGCAATCTCCGCATTGCCGACACCGTGGGCATGTTTGTCAACACCCTCGCTCTTGGCCTCAATATCGATGATGTGAGCGTGCTCGACTACCTGCGGAACACCAGCGAGACCTTCGATGAGACATTGCGTCATGAGGACTATCCCTTTGCTCGTATCGCCGCCGACTATGGTTTCCGTCCAGCTATTGCTTACGCTTATCAGGTGGGTGTGTTGTCGGAATATCGTGCTGGAGGGAAGCCCGTCGGACAGGAGCTCCTTGAACTGAATGTGCCGAAGTTCAAAATCAATATCAAGATAGAAAGCCGTGGTGTCGTCGTTCAGTACGATGACTCGCTCTACTCCGCCCGCTTAGGAAACGCCTTGGCCGAGAGCATCGTTGCCGTAGCCGGACGCATGGTAGAGCAGCCAGACACAAAGGTCAGAAAACTCTCCATCGTCAGTCCGCAGCAGGAAGAAGAGCTCTTTCATCTGCGCCAGACTGCCACTGGTGATGCACCATTCAACTTCTTCCATGACTGCATCAGCCACTTTGCCCAGACGCAGCCCGACCATGAGGCATTGGTGGCTTGCGATGCCAGCTTCACCTATAAGGAAATGGATGAGGCAACCAACCGTATTGCCAACGGTCTGCGCCAGCGTGGTGTGAAAGAGCGCGACCGTGTTGCCCTGCTCCTGCCGCGTACCAGCCGTCTCATCCTCTCGCTTTTCGGCGTGCTGAAGGCCGGAGCAGCCTATATTCCCTGCGACCCAGAGTACCCCGCCGACCGTATCAAGCTCATCCTTGAAGACAGTGAGGCCCGTTACATCATCACCACTGCCGACCGTCTCTCTACTGTCCCCGCCGACAAGGCCATCGACGTGGAATCATTGATGGCGGCAGCAAATTCTTCACTCTTAACTCTTCACTCTTCACTTTCTCCCGACGACCTTGCCTACCTCATCTACACTTCTGGCTCCACAGGTCGTCCCAAAGGCGTGATGCTCCGCCATGAGGGTATCTGCAATTACCTCTACGGCCATCCCGCCAATGTCTTTGCCAATGCTGTGCTCACCGATGCCAAGCGCATGCTGAGCGTGACGACCATCTCCTTTGATGCGGCTTTGCAGGACATCGGTATGTGCTACTTCAATGGCAAGACCCTCATCCTCGCCACCGAGGAACAGGCCAATAACCCGCTTGACCTGGCCCGCCTCATCAACGAGCAGCAAATCAATATGGTTTCCGGCACGCCCTCGCGCTGGCAGACCTGGCTCACCAGCGATGACTTCTGTCAGGCCATCAGTCATGTGAACATCTGTCGAGCCGGTGGCGAGAAGTTCTCCGACCAGTTGCTTTCCCAGATGCGCAAGGTCACTAAAGCCCGCATCTTCAACTGCTATGGCCCAACCGAGATTACCGTTGCCTCAAACAATGCCGAGCTTACCCATGCCAAGCAGGTTACCGTCGGCAAGCCACAGCTGAACGTCAAGGAATTCATCGTCGACAACGATGGTAATGAACTGCCCGCCGGTGTCGTCGGCGAACTGTACATTGGTGGCCGTGGCGTGGCCCGTGGCTACAACAACCTTGACGAAATGACCCGCGAGCGTTTTGTGGACTATCACGGTGAGCGTATCTACAAGTCGGGCGACTATGCGAAGTGGCTGCCCGACGGCAATGTTGTCATCCTCGGCCGCACCGACCACCAGATAAAGCTGCGTGGCCTCCGCATCGAGCTGGGCGAGATAGAGAACGTGATGCTGAAGGTGGAGGGCATAAAGAAGGTGGTTATCCTCATTCGCAAGCTGAACGACAAGGAGCACCTTTGCGCCTACTATACTGCCGATCGCGAGATTGCCCCCGACGCCCTGAAGGCCGAGATCTCAAAGAGCCTGACGCAGTACATGGTGCCCACTGCCTACCTCCAGTTGAAGGAAATGCCTATGACTCCAAACGGCAAGACCGACGTAAAGGCCCTGCCTGAGCCGCAGCTCGCCGTTACCTCGGCCTATGTCGCTCCGGCCAATGACACCGAGCGGCAGTTCTGCGACATCTTCGCCGCCATTCTCCAGATGGACAAGGTGGGAGCAACAGACAACTTCTTCGAACTTGGCGGCACTTCTCTTGTTGTCACCCGTGTCATTATCGAGGCCGACAAGGCTGGGCTGCACGTGGCCTATGGCGATGTCTTTGCCAACCCCACACCGCGCCAGTTAGCACGGCTGATTACTGGCGATTCCGGGGGAAATGGAAATCCGGCCGACGAGGTCAGCGGCTTCGACTACACTGCCATCGACAACCTGCTCCAGCACAACACCCTCGACACCTTCCGTCACGGCGACCGCCAGCCTCTTGGCAACGTCCTCCTGACTGGCTCAACGGGCTACCTCGGCATCCACATCCTGCGTGAGCTCATAGACAGCGATGCCGAGAACATCTACTGCCTTGTCCGAGGCAAGACCCAGGAGAAGGCCGAGAGCCGCCTCCGTACGTTGCTATACTATTATTTTGCTGATTCCTTCAAGACCCTCTTCGGGAAGCGCCTCCACGTCGTCCTCGGCGATGTTACACAGGAGCTCTGTTCCGTTGTCGGCGGAATCTCCGCAGACAGCATCAACACCGTGTTTAACTGTGCCGCTATTGTGAAGCACTTCAGCGAGGGCACGGAGATTGAGGATGTGAACATCGGTGGTGCCCAGCGTTGCGTGGACTTCTGCCTACAGACCGGTGCCCGTCTTGTTCATGTTTCCACTGCCAGCACCCGAGGCCTCTGGGTGGAATCTCCCAAACAACCCAACGACCAATCCCCCAACCTGCCCACCTTCACTGAGCGTCGTCTCTATATGGGCCAGTACCTTGGTAACAAGTACATCTACTCGAAGTTCATGGCCGAGCGGCTCATCCTCGATGCCGTTGCCCAGCACGGCCTCAGTGCGAAGATTATGCGTGTCGGCAACCTTGCAGCCCGCAGCACTGACGGTGAGTTCCAGGCCAATTTCTCCACGAACTCGTTCATGGGCCGTATTAAGGTCTACAACATGATTGGCAGCTGTCCTTACGAGATGCGTAACAAACGAGTGGAGTTCTCGCCCATCAACGAGGTGGCCCGTGCCATCGTTCTCCTCTCCACAACGCCAAAGGACTGCACGGTGTTCCATCCCTATAATATCCACGGCCAGTTCCTTGGCGACGTGCTCACCGGTCTCACCTCCGTGACGGGCGGCATCCGTTTTGTGGAGAAGGAAGACTTCGCCGCTGCTATGGAAGCTGCTAAGGACGATCCTCAGAAGGCCCGACAGATGGCTTCCCTGCTGGCTTATCAGGACATGGCCCACGGCCAGAAGACTACCGACGTGGAGCGCGACAACGATTACACCACCCAGGTGCTCTACCGGCTTGGCTTCTCCTGGTCGCCCACCTCGTGGGACTATGTCGAGCGTATGCTCACTGCCATTGGCGGCTTCGGATTCTTTGAAGATTAAAAGGGGATGAGACAGCTTCCCAATCTCCCAAACTCCCAATCTTCAATCAACAATATGAACCTGAACAAGCAATTCTACAATTACCTCTGGGCCTACATCCTCGTAGCCCTCTCAGGCTGCCTCGGCAATGTCGTCGACGGCATCATCGTGGGCAACCTTATCGATGCCGACGGCGTGAGCGCCATCAACCTGTCGAAGCCCATCAACCAGTTCATCTTCACCCTCCACCTGCTCATCAATGCCGGTGCCGGTATGCTCGTAGGCTATGCCCTCGGTCAGAGAGACACCATCAAAGCCCGGCAGCTCTTCACCCTCGCCCTGACCACGAGTGTGGGCATCGGCTTGCTGCTCTCCCTCTTCGGCGGAGTTCTCTTCCCCGACCAGACCGCCCGTATGCTCTGCAGCAACGACCAGATACTCCCCATGGCCCGCGACTACATGCAAGTGCTGTTGCTTGGCAATCCCGCCTTCATCCTCATGTGGGGCCTCTCCACGATGGTCGGCGTCGACGGCCAGCCAAAGCTCGTCTCCTTGGCCGTCATCGTCGACAATGCCGTCAACCTCTGTCTCGACATCGTTTTCATCCAGTGGCTGGGGTGGGGCATCACTGGCTCCTCGGCAGCAACTGTCGTCGGACACCTCGTGGGCATTGCCATCCTGCTTACCCACTGGCGGAAACCATCACCACTCAAATATCACTTCTCACTCTCAACACTCAACTCTCAACCCTCAACTCTCAACTCTCACCCCTCAACCCTCAACGCTTCACCCTCAACACTCAACACTCACCTCTCAACACTCAACTCTCAACTCTCAA
>JAGCNO010000008.1 GCA_017645905.1 Prevotella sp.
CCGGGCTTCATTTCCTATCAGAACTGTTTCGAGGATATGCCGTCCCTCCTGCACCGTCACTTCAGTCACACCAATGTCATGCTGCTCTATCCCGACCAGTGGGGAGAGCCTCAGGAGAGTCTGTCCGTCTTTACGCCCAATGGTACTGCTGTCCAGCGGCAGCCGCGTTCCATTAGCGGCCTGATTCGCCGCTGGCTGTTTACCGGCCGCCACATGGCTATGGCTCTGCTCGTCCTTTCAACTTTTCAGCTTTTCAACTTCTCACCTTTAGCAGCCCAGCGTCCCAGGTATGACAAGATGTCGCCGATGGTGCGGTTAATGACGTTGCAGAACCAGGACCCCTCCCAACCTTCCCGTAATGGGAGGCTTTCAAGCCCTCCCGCTCATGTTGGAGATAGAGCGTCTTTTCTTGCTCTCATCCAGTCTGATAGCGAAGAGGTGCTTCGCGAGCATGGCTGTCGTACCTATGCGCATTGGGGGAACGTCTATGCCGTAGCTGTTCCTAAGTCGGAACTTGCGCCCCTTTCTCTTCGTCCCGAGGTGATGCGTATAGAGAGCGGCAGGCCTTGCGAGGCTCTGACTGATACCTCTGCCATCATTACCCGTTCGGATGTCCTGCGTACCCCTACGCCTTCTCGTTCGGCCTATACGGGCAGAGGCGTTGTCGTTGGCGTGATGGACATTGGCTTCGACCTGACCAATCCGACATTCTACAATCGCAACCTCAGTTCCTATCGTATCCGTTCTTTCTGGGATATGCTGGATTTTGGGGGACAACAGACCACGGACAAGCAAGGCTCGACGGCCGAAGGGGAAGTCAACGGACAACAGACCACGGATGGGGGACAACAGACGGCTTATGGTCTGGAACTGCCTTTTGGTGCGGCCTATACCACCAGTGCTGAGGTGCTTCGCAAGGCCTGTTCCTCGGACAGCCGCTTGCAGTATCATGGTACGCATACCGCCAGTACGGCAGCCGGCAGCGGGTACGACTCGCCCTATATCGGAATGGCTCCCGATGCCGACATCTGTCTCGTCTCCAATGCCGTTTCTGAAGACAAGGAACTTGTGCCGGACTCGCTTTGGGAGTCCTACGGACCGGTAGCCGACCTGCTTGGCTTCGAATACATCTTCCGTTATGCCGACAGCGTCAACAAGCCCTGCGTCATCAGCTTCAGCGAAGGCTCGCACGAAGACCTCTGGGGCGAGGCGCAGCTCTACAGCATCGTCCTCGACAGCCTGGTGCGCCCGGGGCGCCTCATCTGCGCTGCAGCGGGCAACCAGAGCATCAACGGCACTTACATGCGGAAGCCTTTCGGGCAGGAACGAGTATCAACGATAATAGGACCGACGGGCAACACGTCCTATGTGATGCTTCGTAGCCAGGGTGACTTCACCATCACCTTCGATGTCATGGAGTCTCCCACGAATACCCTTTGCAACTATGAGATGCCACTTGCCGACATCCTTGCTACGGAGGACAGCCTGATCGTTGACACTATTACCGCCGGCAACTTCACGTTCGAGCTCACATTCGGCAGCTATCCCTGTTGCTATGACGAGAGTCAGCTCGTGACGGATTTCGTCATTAAGAAGATAGGTAAGGGCTCTCTCAGTCTGATAAAGATGGGCTTTGGCGTCAATGGCAAGGAGTCGGAGGTCGAGGTGTATCAGCAGATCGGATGGTTCCTGACTGTGCCCGAGTATCCCGATTACCAGGATGCCGAACCCACGCACAACATCCATTTCCCGGGCTCCGACCCCAGCGTCATCTGTGTCGGTGCCACAGCCTATAGGACAGGGTTCATGAATTGTGACGGCGTCTGGATGGATTACAATTACGGCACCGGCGGTGAGGTCGGTACCTATAGCAGCCGAGGCCCGACACTTGCAGGGAACATCAAGCCCGACGTGCTGGCTCCCGGAACGAATATCGTGGCTGGCTTCAACAGCTATTACTCCGAGATGAATCCCGGCGACTATATGTTGGACTACGACGTTGCCCGCTACACATTCAGGGGCCGTGACTATGCCTGGTCTGCACAGCGGGGAACCAGCATGTCGTGTCCCATCGTGGCGGGAATCATCGCCCAGTGGATGGAAGCCATACCGACGCTGACCCGCGAGCAGGTCATCGAGGCCTTCGAGGCTACCTGTCGCCGTCATGACCCCTCGCTCACTTATCCTAACAATGACTACGGCTACGGCGAGATAGATGCCGAAGCCGGACTGGACTACCTGATGTCGCACTACGACGGCATTCCCTCCATCCATGCCGAGGGTCAATGGTCAATGTTCAATGGTCAATGCTATGACCTTCAAGGCCGGAAGGTCGCGCGTCCTTCCCATGGCATATTTATTATAGTAGATGCGGACGGCAACCGCAGAAAGGTGAAATACTGAACATGTCGTTATTAAGAAACATTTTCCGTCTCAATTGGCTTGCGACCTGCCGCCTCAACTATCTGGCTGGCGGCTTGGGGGCAGTCTTCCGTATGCCGATAAAGGTCTATGGACGGTTGAAGCTCACCCTTCGGGGAAAGATAGTGCTGCCAGAGCATGCAGTCCGCAATACACTCATCATTGGCGAACCCTACGAGGACTACACCGCATCAGCCGGCAAGGCACAGCTTTTGCTTGATGGCGAGTGGCGCATCGAGGGCATCGTGCGCATCGGCGTTGACTGCTTCATCAGCATTGGGCAGGGAGGTCGTCTTGTGATAGGCGACAACGTCTTTATCGGCCGCGATTCCCAGATACGTGCCGACCTGAGTGTCACAATCCAGCGGGACACCATCATCGCCCAGGGCTATGTGACGGACACGAACAAGCACCAGATAATACGCGACGGCAAGCCCCTGCCTGTCTGCAAGCCTGTCGTCATCGGGCAGCGAGGCCGTCTCAATCCCTGCATCGTGCTGCCAGGCACCATACTCCCGCCAGATACGACGGTCGGCATCGGCAGCCTCTGTCTGCGCGACTATACAGCCGATGGCAATGGCCGCCTCTTCATCGCTGGTAACCCCGCAACAGTGAAGAGCACAGACACCTATTACGTTTCATGAAAAAGATAATCCGACAATGATACAAGTACGTGGTATAAAGAAGAGCTTCGGCAGTCTCGAGGTGCTGAAAGGCATTGACCTCGACATAGAGCAAGGCAAAATCGTCAGCATCGTCGGCCCGAGCGGTGCAGGCAAGACCACCCTGCTGCAGATTATGGGCACACTGGACAAACCCGACTGCGGAAGCGTCGTTTTCTCCCTCTCTGGAGGAGAGGGTCGGGGAGAGGCCAGCGTGGATATCATGAAGCTCAGCGACGCCAAGCGTTCCACGTTCCGCAACAAGCACATGGGCTTCGTCTTCCAGTTCCACCAGCTCCTGCCCGAGTTCACAGCCCTGGAGAATGTCATGATGCCGGCCCTCATCGGCGGCACCTCGAAGCGCGAGGCCCGCAAGCGTGCAGAGGAACTGCTTGCCTTCATGGGACTCACGGACCGTGCCTCGCACAAGCCCAACGAGCTCTCCGGTGGTGAGAAGCAGCGTGTCGCTGTAGCCCGTGCCCTTGTCAACAAGCCCGATGTCGTCTTCGCCGACGAGCCCAGCGGTTCCCTCGACACCCATAACAAGGAGGAGCTTCACCGTCTCTTCTTCGACCTGCGCGACCAGATGGGGCAGACCTTTGTCATCGTCACCCACGACGAACAGCTCGCCGCCCTTGCCGACCAGAAAGTCTCCATGAAGGACGGACTCATCACGGAGTCGGAGTAAGAAGTTTAAGGGGTTTAAGAGGTTAAAAACTACTTAACTACTCACCAAGAGAGCGCCCTTTCGAGCGCTCTCTTGTCGTTAGTTCCCTCTTGGGGAGACTATGAACTTTACTACTCGTCGCCGCCAGGCGTGTTGTCGCCGCCA
>JAGCNO010000073.1 GCA_017645905.1 Prevotella sp.
ACAACAGCAAGCTGATTGCTGACTACGACAAGACGTTCAAGAACTGGACAGACGGTTTCTGCCTGAATGTCGGCCTGATGGTTCCATTCTAAAAACAAGCAAGAGATGAAGAAATATTTATTCCTTACATTAATAGTATTGCTGACTGCCTGTGACAAGAGCGATGATGCAGGACAGGACAATCCGGTGATAAGTAGTGACTTTATCCGAGTTTCGCCCAACCTCCAACTGCTTGGTGATGGACAGGTGGAGGATCTATCTATCGAAGCCAACTGCAACTGGACTATCACTAAGACCCAGAAGTGGCTTACCGTTTCACCCACATCGGGCAGCAATTCACAACGTGTAAAGGTTTCAGCCGGCAAGAATTCCACTGGAGCAGAACGCACAGATATTCTCACCATTCGCGGAGGAAACGCTCCCGAAAGATATGTAATGGTAACACAAGCAAAAGGCCAAGAAGAGCAAACTATTGTTTCACCTGAACTGGCTATCGACGTTAGCACCCTCGACTTTGGCGAGTTGGCTGCCAACGAAACCAAGACTGTCACCGTAACTAACAAAGGTACTGGTCTCCTGACCGTGAACATTAGAAGCGACAACGCTCTGTTTACAGTGTCTCCGGCCCAACTGACCGACATCGCCACCGACCAGAGCAAGACATTTAACGTGACATTCAACTACAGCTCGTTGACCACAAGCTATGGTGAAAAAAATGCCTCGATTACCGTTACCCCGACCTACGAAGGCGGTACTGCGATGACGATTCATGCCACAGCCATCGCAAAGGAACCCGATACATCGAGCGAAACTGTGGAACCAGGAAAAGATGACAACCAGCCGCCCACATAATCGTTAAGTGAATCTCGGATTATACCATTTATGGTAAATAATCATAAAAAGGGATTAGTGGATTTTATTAATTTGTTTTAAATTAGTAATTTTGCACCCTTGATTATGATGGATGAGACATTTGACATACGCGAGGAGCGGCCTACGAGCCAAGGCGAGAAGGACTTTGAGAACGCGTTGCGACCGCTTAGCTTCGGCGACTTCAGCGGCCAGCAGAAGATTGTCGAGAACCTGCGGGTGTTCGTGGAGGCTGCCAAGTATCGTGGCGAACCGCTCGACCACACCTTGCTCCACGGCCCTCCCGGACTGGGAAAGACCACCCTCTCGAACATCATCGCTAACGAGCTGGGCGTGGGATTCAAGATTACCAGCGGCCCCGTACTCGACAAGCCTGGCGACCTGGCCGGAATTTTAACGAGCCTGGAGCCTCGCGACGTGCTCTTCATCGACGAGATTCATCGTTTGTCGCCCGTCGTCGAAGAGTATCTCTACTCCGCTATGGAGGACTACCGTATCGACATTATGATAGACAAGGGTCCGTCGGCCCGGAGCATACAGATAGACCTCAACCCATTTACGCTCGTCGGCGCCACCACGCGCAGCGGTCTGCTCACGGCTCCGCTCAGGGCACGCTTCGGCATCAACATGCATTTAGAGTACTACGACCCGGAGACGCTGGCCCGCATCATAGAGCGGTCGGCGGCCATTCTGCGGGTGCCCATCACCGAGGATGCTGCGATGGAGATTGCCAGTCGGTCTCGCGGTACGCCACGTATCGCTAACGCCCTGCTGCGCCGAGTGCGCGACTTTGCCCAGGTAAAGGGCACGGGGCGCATAGACACCAAGATTTCGCAAGTGGCGCTCACGGCGCTGAACATCGACAAGTACGGCCTGGACGAGATTGACAACAAGATCCTGCTCACCATCATCGACAAGTTCCGTGGCGGCCCCGTCGGCGTGACGACCATCGCCACCGCCATCGGCGAGGACAGCGGCACCCTGGAGGAGGTCTACGAACCCTTCCTCATCATGGAAGGATTCATCAAGCGCACCCCGCGAGGCCGCATGGCCACCGAACTGGCCTACAAGCACTTCGGCCGCAACCCCTATGGCGGCAACATCATGCAGCCTGACCTGTTTAGTTAAACAATAAACAATTAACAATAAATACAATGGCATCAAAGAAAGCACTTCTGATGATTCTCGACGGATGGGGAATCGGTCAGCACGGCAAAGGCGACGTGATTTACAATACGCCTACTCCTTTTCTTGATTATCTCACAGCCGTATCGGCACACTCACAGCTGGCCGCCAGCGGCGAGGACGTAGGTCTGCCCGACGGACAGATGGGTAACTCGGAGGTAGGACACCTCAACATCGGCGCCGGACGCATCGTCTACCAGGACCTGGTGAAGATTAACCGAGCTTGCAAGGACAACAGCATCGTGGAAAACCCGCAGGTAAAGGCTGCCTACAGCTACGCCAAGGAGAAGGGCAAGAAGCTCCACCTCATGGGACTGACGAGCGACGGCGGCGTTCACTCCAGCCTCGACCACCTCTTTAAATTAATAGAGGTAGGCAAGCACTACGGACTGAAGAACCAGACCTTCGTTCATTGCTTCATGGACGGCCGCGACACCGACCCGAAGAGCGGAAAGGGCTTTATCCAGCAGGTGACGGACGTATGTGCCCAGAACGATGCAGCCATTGCCTCTATCGTGGGCCGCTTCTACGCCATGGACCGCGATAAGCGCTGGGAGCGCGTCAAGGAGGGCTACGACCTCCTCGTCAGCGGTACCGGCAAGCAAGCTACCGACATGGTTCAGGCCATGCAAGAGAGCTACGACGAGGGCGTCACCGACGAGTTTATCAAGCCCATACACAACGCCACCGTGAACGGTTGCATCGAGGAGGGTGACGTCGTTATCTTCATCAACTTCCGCAACGACCGCGCCAAGGAGCTGACCATCGTGCTCACCCAGCAGGACATGCCCGAGGCTGGCATGAAGACCATCCCCGGACTGCAGTACTATTGCATGACGCCCTACGACGCTAACTTCACCGGCGTCAACATCCTCTTCCCGAAGGAGAACGTAGAGAACACCCTGGGCGAATATCTCTCACAGAAGGGCCTGAAGCAGCTGCACACCGCCGAGACGGAGAAATACGCCCACGTGACGTTCTTCTTCAACGGTGGCCGCGAGGCTCCCTATGAGGGCGAGGACCGCATACTGGTTGCCTCGCCGAAGGTGGCCACCTACGACCTGAAGCCCGAGATGTCGGCCTACGAGGTGAAGGACAAACTCGTCGCTGCCATCAGCACCCAGCAGTATGACTTCATCGTGGTGAACTTCGCCAATGGCGACATGGTGGGCCACACCGGTGTCTACAACGCTATCGCCAAGGCCGTATGGGCCGTAGACAAGTGCGTTGAGGCCGTCATCAAGGCTGCCAAGCGCAACGGCTACGAGGTCATCATCATCGCCGACCACGGCAATGCCGACAACGCCATCAACCCCGACGGCACACCCAACACCGCCCACTCGCTGAATCCCGTGCCCTTCATCTACGTCACCGACAACAACTCGGCAACGGTGAAGGACGGCCGACTGGCCGACGTGGCTCCCAGCATTCTCCACATCCTGGGACTGGAGCAGCCGAAGGACATGACCGGCGAGTGCCTCATCAGCGATTAAGACTTCAGATTTTTAGACTTTAGGCCTTAGACCTGACACTATGGAGAAAAAACCGCTCGTACCACGTAAGTACCTGACGACGTTTATCATCATTACGTCGCTATTCGCACTCTGGGGCTTTGCCAACGACATCACCAACCCGATGGTGGCAGCCTTCCAGACCGTCATGGAGCTGTCGGCAGCCAAGGCCTCGATGGTGCAGTTCGCCTTCTACGGCGGCTACGCCACGATGGCCATCCCTGCCGCGCTCTTCATCCGACGCTACAGTTACAAGAGCGGCGTGCTGCTCGGACTGGCCCTCTATGCCATCGGAGCCTTTCTCTTCATCCCGGCGGCACAGTTCCAGCAGTTCTCATTCTTCTGTGTCTCGCTCTACATCCTCACCTTCGGACTGGCGTTCCTCGAGACGACGGCCAACCCCTTCATCCTCTCGCTTGGCGACAAGGAGAACTCCACACGCCGTCTGAACATGGCTCAGGCCTTTAACCCCGTAGGGTCGCTCTCGGGAATGGCCGTAGCCTCCTTCATCGTGCTGCCCCAGCTATTGAGCGACCGCCGCGACGAGGCAGGGAAGATTCTCTTTTTCGCCCTGTCTGAAAGCGAGAAGGCCGACATCCGCCTTCACGACCTGGCCGTCATTCGCGACCCCTACGTGGCCCTGGGTCTCATCGTGCTGTGTGTCTTTGTGATTATTGCCTTGACGAAGATGCCGAAGACGAAGGGCGAAGAGATGAAGGCCGACGGACAGACACACAGCGTAGGCCAGACGCTCCGCAACCTTTGGGGTAACTCCATCTACCGCGAGGGCGTATTCACGCAGATGTGCTACGTCGCCGCGCAGATCATGGTTTGGACCTTCATCATCCAGTATGCCGACAACCTCGGCATCAACAAGGCCCGTGCCCAGATGTTCAATATCTGCGCCATGTCGCTCAACCTCATCGGACGTTTCGTGGGCACCTACTTCATGAAGTACGTCAATACGCGCCTCATGCTCACCGTCTTTGGCTGCTGCGCCGCCTTCTTTACGCTGGGTGCCATCGTCATCCACGGCATGTGGGGCCTCTACTCGCTGGTGGCCATCAGCCTGTTCATGTCCATCATGTTCCCCAGCATCTACGGCATAGCCCTGGAGAATGTCGACGCCCGTGACACGTCGCTTGGCGCTGCCTTCCTCGTCATGGCCATCGTTGGCGGAGCCCTTATGCCCCCGCTTCAGGGAATGGTCATCGACCAGCAGGTGCTCTTCGGCCATCCCGCCGTCAACGTATCGTTCTTCATCCCGCTACTCTGCTTCATCGTCATCATCATCTACGGACTGCGCACCTATCGCAGCATGAAGTTGACTGGCGAAACACTGGGCTAAATCATAGAAAGAGCCGTCCAAAAAGCACTTCCGGACGGTTCTTTCTTTGTCAATGAAATAAGGAGACTTAAAAATTCTCTAGAGAATTTCTGAGAAAAAGCCGTTCTTTCTATAAGAAAAAGCCGTTCAAACTCAAAAATTCTCTCGAGAATTTTTGCGAATGAACCGTTCTTTCTCTGAGAGATAGCCGGTAGGAAGGTGGGAAAGAACGGCAGGGAAGGCCGGTCAAGGCCATTTTTGCAAAGATTTGCTGCCTTTCTTTTGCCAATTCAGAAAAAGTGCGTACCTTTGTACGCTAATTTAAAAGTATGTCTCTGTTATACAAATTTGAGCCATTGCTGAAGCAGACCCTCTGGGGCGGAAACCGTCTGGCGGCCTTCAAGCATCTGGACATGCCGGTAGACGGCGTGGGCGAGAGCTGGGAAGTGTCCGACGTGGAGGGCAGCGTGAGCATCGTGGCCGAAGGACCTGACAAGGGAAAGAGCCTCACCGACCTGATGCTGCAGCTGAAGGGCGACCTTGTGGGCCAGAAGAACTACGAGCGCTACGGCAATGAGTTCCCCCTGCTGGCGAAGTTCATCGATGCCCAACAGGATCTCTCCATACAGGTACATCCCAACGACGAGGTGGCGCGCCGGCACGGCTACAGGCACGGGAAGACAGAGATGTGGTACTGCTTAGGAGTGAGGAGTGAGGAGTTAGGAGTTAAGAGTGATAAGCGGCCCATGCTCTACTGCGGACTGAAGCAGGAGATTACCCCCGAGGAATACGCCCGGAGGGTGGCCGACGACACCATCACGGAGGTGCTGGCCCGCTACGAGGTGCACGACGGCGACATGTTCTTCATCCCTGCCGGGCGCATACACTCTATCGGTGCGGGCTGTCTCGTGGCAGAGATTCAGCAGACGAGCGACGTCACCTACCGTATCTACGACTTCGGCCGCCGCGACAAGGACGGTAACCTCAGACAGCTGCACACCCGCGAGGCCGCCGAGAGTATCGACTACACCGTGCTGCCCGACTATCGCACACTATACCGCCCGCTGAAGAACGTTCGCTGCGCCGTAGCCCGTTGCCCCCATTTCGCCACAGCCGTCTATGACCTCGACCAGCCCATGACGCTCGACTACCGCTGGCTCGACTCCTTCGTCATTCTCATGGGGCTGAAAGGCAGCGCAACGCTCACCGCCGACGGACAGCCGTACTCCCTCCGAGCCGGAGAGACAGTCCTCGTCCCGGCAACGGCAAAAGAGATAAAAGTGAAGGGAACCATCAAGTTCCTGGAGACCTATATTTAATTAAGAAGAATTATGCTTGAAGTACGTAACCTGCACGCCCGCATAGGCGACAAGGAGATATTAAAGGGCATCGACCTCACCATCAACGACGGCGAGACCCATGCCATCATGGGCCCCAACGGCTCGGGTAAGAGCACACTGAGCGCCGTCCTCGTGGGCAATCCGCTCTACGAGGTGACCGAGGGCGAGGCCCGTTTCAACGGCAAGGACCTGCTGGCCATGAAGCCCGAGGAGCGCTCCCACGAAGGGCTGTTCCTCTCGTTCCAGTACCCGGTGGAGATTCCCGGCGTGTCGATGACCAACTTCATGAAGGCTGCCATCAACGAGAAGCGCAAGGCACAGGGGCTGGAGCCGATGAAGGCCGCCGACTTCATCAAGCTGATGCGCGAGAAGCGTAAGATCGTGGAGCTGGATCAGAAACTGGCCAACCGAAGCGTCAACGAGGGCTTCAGCGGCGGCGAGAAGAAACGCAACGAGATTTTCCAGATGGCCATGCTCGAACCGCGACTGGCCATCCTCGACGAGACTGACTCCGGCCTCGACGTCGACGCCATGCGCATCGTGGCCGAGGGCGTGAACAAGCTCATGCGCCCCGATACCTCCTGTATTGTCATCACCCACTACGACCGTCTGCTCGAGATGATACGCCCGCAGTTCGTGCACATCCTCTACCAGGGCCGCATCGTCAAGACCGGCGGCCCCGAGCTGGCCGTAGAGATACAGGAGAAGGGGTACGACTGGATAAAAGAAGAAACAGTACAATGAACAGCGAGCAGCAATATATCGACCTGTACTGCGAGGCACGGCAGATGGTTTTCAACCACTCTAACGAGGTGATGAACGCTGTGCGCGACCAGGCCTTTGAGGACTTCCAAAGGCTAGGGTTCCCGTCGCAGAAGGTGGAGCGATACAAGTACACCGACATGCAGCGGCTCTTTGCGCCGAATTACGGTGTGAACCTTAACCGGCTGACCATCCCAGCCGACCCTTATAAGGTGTTCAGCTGCGACGTGCCGAACCTCTCGACCTGCCTGTACTTCATGGTGAACGACGCCTTTTACGTTGGCGGTGAGGGGCGAGAGGCCAACGCCCCAAAACTTCCCGAGGGCGTGGTGATTGACTCTATGCAATCTGTATTCTCTCACCACTCACCACTTACCTCTCACCTTCAAGAACGCTACGGCCGACTGGCCAAAACCGGTGACGATGCCGTGACAGCCCTGAACACCATGCTGGCACAGGACGGTCTGCTGGTCTATGTGCCCCGAGGCGTAAAGGTGGAGAAGACCGTGCAGGTCATCAACATGCTGAAGAGTCCATTCGGAAGTAATTACTCCCCTCCCTCACAGGGAGGTGCCGGGGGAGGGTCTTTTATGGTCAACCGCCGCGTGCTCATCGTCCTTGAGGAGGGCGCCGAACTGAAGATGCTCTTCTGCGACCATGCCGCCGATGACCGCGACTTCCTCACCACACAGGTTATTGAGGCTTATGTGGGCGAGGGCGCACAGTTGGAGCTTTACTGCTTGGAGGAGACACATAATAAGAATGTACGCGTGAGCAACGTCTACATAGACCAGCAGCGGGACAGCCGCGTAGTACACAACGTCATCACGCTCCACAATGGCGTGACCCGTAACAAGCTCGACCTCACCCTGAACGGCGAAGGAGCCGAGTGCCAATGCTACGGCTGTGTCATCGCCGACAAGCAGCAGCATGTGGACAACAACACGCTCATCATCCACCATGCCACCCATTGTACCAGCAACGAGCTGTACAAATACGTGCTCGACGACAAGGCCACAGGAGCCTTTGCCGGCCGTGTGCTCGTGGAACCGGGAGCACAGAAGACCGTCTCGCAGATGACTAACCAGAACCTCTGCGCCAGTCGTGACGCCCGCATGTACACCCAGCCCATGCTCGAAATCTATGCTGACGATGTGAAGTGTGCTCATGGCTCGACCGTCGGACAGCTCAACGACCAGGCCCTCTTCTACATGCGCCAGCGCGGTATTCCCGAGAAGGAGGCCCGAACGCTGCTCCAAACGGCCTTCATCAACCAAGTGATTGACCAGATAACACTTATTCCCCTGCGCGACCGTCTGCACTATCTTGTTGACAGGCGCTTCCGAGGTGAACTGAACAAGTGCGAAGGCTGCAAACTGTGCCAATGAGAAAACTGAGAACCATAGAGATGAAACGCCTGACGGCGGAGGAATACCGTGAGGCGGAAAAGGTGCCGCTGGTGGTTGTGCTCGACGATGTCCGTTCGATGCACAACGTGGGCTCCGTACTCCGCACCGCCGATGCTTTCCGCTTAGAAGCCGTATGGATGTGCGGCATCACGGGCACGCCGCCACACGCCGAGATACACAAGACGGCACTCGGTGCTGAAGACAGCGTGGACTGGCGCTATTTCGACACCGCGATAGAAGCTGTTAAAAGACTAAAGGAAGAAGGGGTGGAGGTGCTCGCCGTGGAGCAGGCCGAAGGTTCAACCATGCTTCAGGAGTTCCGTCGCGACCCTTCTCGTCGTTACGCCATCGTACTGGGCAACGAAGTGAAGGGCGTGCACCAGGAGGTCATCGACCTTTGCGACGGTTGCTTAGAAATACCTCAGCAGGGCACGAAGCACTCCATGAACGTCTCTGTGGCTGCTGGGATTGTGATTTATCATTTTGTCTGGGGAGCGTAGACTTTATCCTTGAGGGGAGTCGTTTTTGTGACCTTGTACCACTTGTGGTCGCTCTCGTCCTGAACATTCTCCGCAAAGCTTACGAAACCGGAATAAGCCTCCTTGATACAGACATTCTCCAAGGGCCACTGCCAGTCACCGGGTATGACCACGCCGAGCGGCGCCTTTCCCGTCTTGGCAACGTGGATTCCTGTCGGTACTATGGGTGACTTGATCCAGAAGTCGGCATTGGCAAAGGTGAAGCCTTCGGGCTTGTCGATATATGCCAGCGGGAGCAAAGCAGCGTTCACCTCAGGACCCTTTCCGGTATTTAAGAGCAGTCCACGGTTCTGTCCGAGCGCTGCGTGGACCTCCTTTCCGTTGAACACCGGCGTCTCTCCTAAGTAGACATAGAGGTCGAAGGATGCTCCGGCGCAGCAGAGCCGCACTTCGAGCTTTGTGGTATCCGTAACGTTCTCCGAGACCTTGAGCACCACGTCGTTCAAGTCGTAGTCGCCGAGCGGTGTGTCCTCGAAGGCGTATGTCCAGACTGCTGGCTGTTCCTTCCGCTTATAGCTGACTACCCAACGGTCATCGTTAAGGTAAGGGCTATCGTAAAGGTAAGGGCTTACAAACGTGGTCTCTAACTTTCCGTCGCTCACAGGCACGCTCTTGTAGTAATTGAAGCCCTGCTTGTCGGTAACACTCACGACGAGCTGATCCTCGACAGAAGGATACTCGAGCATCAGCTGCAGCGTGTCGCCGCTCTTCACCTGTTGGCGCTTCAGCACGTAGCCCTTGCCGTCAGTCAGCGGGTCGTTGGAATAGATTTTCACGGTGAAGGTCTCGCCGTCGCTGCCTTTGACGGCGATGCGCGCCAAGGCACTTGCCGTCATGTTCCAGTCCATCTCGGGTGAAATCTTTACGCCGAGCACCGCTTCGGCATTGGCCAGAATCTCCTCTTCAGAGGGCTGGAAGGTCTCACTGTCGCGTGAGCACCCTGTGGCCAGCACTACGAGCATGGCCAACACGGCGATAATGAGATGTAGTTGATGCTTCATAGTTTTCAAATTGAAAAAGCCGTTCTTTCGACCAGAATAAGCCGTCCTTTCAAACCGAATAAGCCGTCCTTTCTATCCGAATAAGCCGTTCTTTCTCTCTGGGACTTGCGGTTGCAAAATTACGTAAAAACAGGGAAACGGAAGTTCTTCTTTTCGTTAAAATATTAAAAAACATTGTCAAATGGCAGGAAAAAGGGGCTTAAGAGCAAAAAAAATTAAGAATTGCTTGTACATTTCGGGAAAAATGCCTACCTTTGCACCGTTCAGAGGAATGAGGAGCTTCTCGAAAGCTCCTCATTCTTATTTAAAAGAATAGAATGATAACGAAAGAAAACGTAAAGAAGATTGTAGAGGAGTGGCTCCAGAACGGAGACTACTTCCTGGTAGACATTCAGATGGGCGACGATGACCGCATCGTCGTGGAGATAGACTGTGCCGACGGTGTTTGGATAGAAGACTGCGCCGAACTGAGCCGCACGTTGCAGGAACGCTTAGGCGACGAGTTGGGCGACTATGAGCTGGAAGTGGGCTCGGCAGGCCTGGGGCAGCCATTCAAGGTGGAACAGCAATACAAGAACCACGTGGGAGACCAGGTGGAGGTCGTCGATGCCGAGGGCAAGAAGCTCACAGGCACGCTCAAGGATGTTGAGGGCCAGAAATTTACCGTCACCACTCAGGAAAAGCAGGTGCCCGAAGGAAAGAAACGCCCCGTAAAGGTGGACGTGGACAAGACCTTCGACATGGACGAAGTGAAATCGACGAAGTATCTCATCAACTTCAAATAGTTCATGATGAATGAATTGCGCAGCCAAATCGAAAATCGAAAATCAGTAAATCGAAAATAATACAAGATGGCAACAAAAAAACAAGCGAAGGGTCCCAGCATGTTTGAGACCTTTCAGGAGTTCAAAGAGACAAAGAACATCGACCGCACCACACTCGTGAGCGTGCTGGAGGAGAGTTTCCGCAACGTGCTGGCCAAGCTATTCGGCTCCGATGAGAACTTCGACGTTATCGTGAACCCCGACAAGGGTGACTTCGAGATTCACCGCCACCGCACCGTGGTGGAAGATGGCGAGGTGCAGGACGAAAACAAGGAGATAGCCCTCTCAGAGGCACTGAAGATTGAGCCCGACTACGAGGTGGGCGAGGAGGTCAGCGAGGCCGTGGACTTCACCAAGTTCGGCCGCCGCGCCATCCTCAACCTGCGCCAGACGCTGGCTTCGAAGATTCTTGAGCTGGACCACGACGCACTCTACCAGAAGTATAAGGACCGCGTGGGAACCATCATCAGTGGCGAGGTCTACCAGATGTGGAAGCGCGAAGTGCTCCTCATGGACGATGAGGGCAACGAGCTGCATCTGCTCAAGGGCGACCAGATTCCCACTGACAACTACCGCAAGGGCGAGACCATTCGCGCCGTGGTGAAAGAGGTGAACAACGACAACAACGTGCCCCGCATCATGCTTTCGCGCACCAGCCCGGAGTTCCTCAAGAGGCTGCTCGAGGCCGAAGTGCCCGAAATCAACGACGGACTCATCGCCATCCGGCGAGTGGCCCGTATGCCGGGAGAAAGGGCCAAGGTGGCCGTGGAGAGCTTCGACGACCGCATCGACCCCGTTGGCGCCTGCGTGGGTGTAAAAGGTTCGCGTGTACACGGAATCGTGCGTGAGCTGCAGAATGAGAACATCGACGTCATCGCCTATACTACCAACACGTCGCTCTTCATACAGCGCGCACTCTCGCCGGCAAAGGTCACCAGCATCACCCTCGACGAGGAGAAGCACAAGGCTGAGGTCTACCTGCAGCCCGAGGAAGTGAGCCTCGCCATCGGTAAGAGCGGCATGAACATCAAGCTCGCATCCATGCTCACAGAGTACACCATCGATGTGTTCCGCGTGGTCAACGAGGGCGAGAACGACGAGGACATCTACCTCGACGAGTTCAGCGACGAAGTCGACCAGTGGGTCATTGACGCCATCAAGGCTCTCGGCTACGACACCGCACGCGAGGTACTCAACGCTCCGAGAGAACTGCTCATAGAGAAAGCAGACCTCGAGGAAGAGACCGTCGACCACCTGCTCGACGTGCTCAAGGCTGAATTTGAGTAACCTTAGCCCCTAATATCGCGCAGCCAAATCGTAAATTGTAAATTCGTAAATAGTAAATAAAGTAGATGGGCATCAGATTAAACAAAGTACTGACAGAACTGAACATAGGACTTCAAACGGCAGTTGATTTCCTGAAAAAGAAAACCAGTCTGGGCGAGATTCGCGACGACACCACACCCAACACCAAGATCAGCGACGAGCAATACCAAGCCTTGGTGCAGGAATTCAGTGGCGACAAGGCCGTGAAAACCCAGGCCGACAAGCTTTTCCCTAAGAAACCAAAGGAGAAGAAGCCTGAAGAAACAAAGGCCATCACCAAGACCGAGGAGAAAATGGCACAGCGGCAGCAATTCAAGCCGTTGGGCAAGATAGACCTCGGCGTCGTTGGCAAGACAAAGCCTGCTGCAGCGAAATCTGCTAGCCCAGAAGAAAGCAAACCTGAGCCGAAGGCTGCTGCCGAGAGCCCGGCTAAGAAAGAAAAGAAAACAAGCAAGACTCCAGAGCCTCAACAGATTATTGAAGAACCACTGGAGACACTGGAACCACAAGACACACAGGAAGATACTGACAAGACTGTACTGCCTGCTCCAGTAAAGGAGATATATACTCTGAAGAGCGAGGAAAAGATGGCTCCCAAGGTGAACGTCCTGGGAAAAATCGACCTCTCGAGCATCAACCAGAGCACTCGCCCGAAGAAGAAATCGAAGGAAGAGAAACGCAAGCAGCGCGAAGAGAAGGCCGCTCAGCAACGTGGGGCCACAGCTGCAGGACAAGGCAGCGGAGAGAAGCGCAAGCGTGAGCGCATACGTTCAGGCAAGGTTGACATCGAGGCCGCAGCCCGCCAGCAGCAGCAACAGCAGCAAGGACAGGGTAAGAAGAAGAACAAGGGCGGAAACCAGAACTTCAGCGACCAGCCACAAGGACAGGGCAAGAAGAGCAAGAAGAAGCAGCCTGTGAAGCTCGTGGAAGTCAGCGAGGAGGACGTTGCACGTCAGGTAAAGGAGACGTTGGCACGCCTCACCTCGAAGACCACCCAGAACAAGAAGGGAGCCAAGTACCGCCGCGAGAAGCGCGATGCCGTGGCAGAGCGTCTCAGCGAAGAGCTGGCAGCAGTAGCAGCACAGAGCAAAGTGCTGAAACTCACGGAGTTTGTGACCGTCTCAGAGCTGGCTACAATGATGAACGTGCCGGTGGTAAAGGTCATCAGCACATGTATGGCCATCGGTATCATGGCCAGCATCAACCAGCGCTTGGAGGCCGAGACTATCAACCTCGTCGCCGAGGAGTTTGGCTTCACTACAGAATATGTTTCAGCCGAAGTGCAGAACGCCATCCACGAGGAGGAGGACGATGAGAACGACCTCAAACCGCGTGCTCCGATCGTGACCGTCATGGGTCATGTGGACCACGGTAAGACTTCTCTCCTCGACTACATACGCAAGACCAACGTCATTGCCGGTGAGGCCGGAGGAATCACACAGCACATCGGCGCCTACAACGTGGAGCTGCCCGACGGACGAGAGATTACCTTCCTCGACACCCCTGGTCACGAGGCCTTCACCGCCATGCGTGCCCGTGGTGCTCAGGTAACTGACATCGCCATCATCATCGTGGCAGCCGACGACAGCGTCATGCCTACCACTAAGGAGGCCATCGCTCATGCACAGGCTGCCAACGTACCTATGGTATTCGCTATCAATAAGATAGACAAGCCTGGAGCCAATCCCGACAAGATTCGTGAAGACCTGGCCAACATGAACCTCCTCGTCGAGGAATGGGGCGGAAAGTACCAGTGCCAGGAGATTTCGGCCAAGAAGGGCATCGGCGTTGAGGAACTTTTAGAGAAGGTGCTCCTCGAGGCTGAGATGCTCGACCTCAAGGCCAACCCCAACCGCAAGGCCAGCGGAAGCATCATCGAGAGCTCGCTCGACAAGGGCCGTGGCTATGTCTCCACGGTGCTCGTCAGCAACGGCACGCTGAAGGTCGGCGACATCGTCATTGCCGGCTCCAGCCACGGCCGTATCAAGGCCATGTTCAATGAGCGCAACCAGCGCATCAACGAGGCAAAGCCCGCAGAGCCCGCCATCATCCTGGGTCTCAACGGCGCTCCGACAGCCGGTGATGCCTTCAACGTCATGGACACCGAGCAGGAGGCACGTGAGATTGCCAGCAAGCGTGAGCAGCTTCAGCGTGAGCAGGGACTCCGTACCCAGAAGACCATCGGTCTCGACGACATATCGCACCGTATCGCTCTGGGCGAGTTCCACGAGCTGAACATCGTGGTCAAGGGCGACACCGACGGCTCTATCGAAGCCCTCAGCGACTCGTTCATCAAGCTGTCCACCGAAAAGGTGCAGGTCAATGTCATCGCCAAGGCCGTGGGTCAGATCAGCGAGAACGACGTTATGCTGGCCTCCGCATCGAAGGCCGTCATCATCGGCTTCCAGGTGCGTCCCTCAGCAGGAGCACGCAAGCTGGCCGACACCGAGGGTGTGGAAATCAACACCTACAGCATCATCTACGACGCCATCGAGGACGTGCGCTCCACCATGGAAGGCATGCTCGACAAAGTCATCAAGGAAGAAGTTACCGGACAAATCGAGGTCCGCGAGGTGTTCAAGATCTCGAAGGTGGGAACCGTGGCCGGTGCCATGGTCACCGAGGGCAAGGTTCATCGCACGGACAAGGCACGCCTCATCCGCGACGGTATTGTGCTCTTCACGGGTGCTATCAACGCTCTCAAGCGCTACAAGGACGACGTCAAAGAGGTCTCCACCAACTTCGAGTGCGGTATCTCGCTCGTCAACTACAACGACATACAGGTAGGCGACATCATCGAGACCTACCAGGAGATTGAGGTACAGCAGAAACTGTAACCACAATGGCAGAGCCAAAGAAAGCGATCACCTTTGACAGCATCATGGCTGAGCTGCGCGAACGCAAGTTCAGGCCTGTGTACTATCTCATGGGCGATGAGCCTTACTATATCGACCAGATAAGCGATTATATAGCAGAACATGCTCTACAGCCTGAAGAGCGTGATTTCAACCAGACAATACTCTTTGGAAGCGACGTGACGGCATCGGCAGTAGCTGATGCCGCCCGTCGTTATCCCATGATGGCCGAAAGGCAGGTCGTCATCGTCAAAGAGGCGCAGAATATACGCCAGACAGACGCTCTGGAGAAGTATATGAAGCAGCCCATGAAGACCACCGTGCTGGTAATGTGCCACAAAAACGGCAAGATAGACGGCCGCAAACGCGAATACGTGAAGGCCATCCAGCAGGCAGGCATACTCTTCGAGAGCACGAAGATGAAGGAATACCTGCTCCCAGGCTTCATAGAACGCTACCTGAGCGAGCGAAACGTTACAATAGACCAGAAGTCCACCCAGCTCATTGCTGAGGCCATAGGAGCTGATCTGACGCGTCTGACAAGCGAACTGGAAAAGGTGCGCATATCGCTACCCGAAAACGACTACCGAATAACCCCACAGGTGGTGGAAGACCAGATAGGGGTGAGCAAGGATTTCAATGGCTTTGAACTGCGTGCCGCCATCGCTAACAGAGACGTTTACAAGGCCAATCGAATTGTGAATTATTTTGACAAAAATCCAAAGTCAGGAAGCATCTATGTGGTCCTGCCGCTGCTCTTCAACTTCTTCCAGAATATGATGGTGGCCTACTACTGTCCGAAACGTCAGAGCCAGGAGGCAGTAGCGGAGTGGCTGGAAATGAAATCGCCATGGGCTGCCAAGGAGTACATGACTGGCATGAGAAATTACAGCGCCAGAAAAGTGATGGACATAATTGGTAAACTACGTGAGATAGATGGCAAAAGTAAGGGTTTAGACAACCCCAACACCCCTCCAGGGGAGCTGATGAAGGAATTAATATTTTACATTTTGCACTAAAAAGTGCCTTTTGGCCATCTATTTTCTTCTAGAACGAGCACCCGCACAGGGTGCTTTTTTTGTGCCTCAATGCCGATAAATCCAAGGGGAGCGGCCCTTTTAACCCCCTCCAAAACTCGCAAATTCTGGAGCACACGTAACTTAGTGCAGAATTTGCGAGAAATGGCGAAAATTGGGATTATAGACCTTGTAGAATTTACGTTTCACGTTTGTTTGCATTTAGAATTGCGTGGTTTAATAATCTAAATGACTGCACATCTATATACAAAGTTAAATATTGCGGCACGTTTAAATAATTAAATTGCGTATTATTGTCGTTTTAAAAGATGAATATTTAATTTTAAATACCTGTGATTAAATATGTAAATACATAGATATACAGCAAAGGTTTTCTGTTTATAACCTGTTATAAACTAATGCATTAATAATGAATACTCATGTGAAAGGTCGTATAAAACGGGGCTTTATATTTTCATTATGCAAATAAAGGTCCGTAGCTGTAATAACACCTTTAAATATCTGAATTATTCCCAGTTATTTACCTTAAATGCCTATATTTAATGTTTTGTTCGCTTTAGGGTAATAAATTTATAGTTTGCAAAATTAAAGAGGAGTTGTTTTTATAATTCTAAATCCTTACCAAGACTATAAGATTAAATATTTAAACTTTAAATTTCCGAAAATAAATTTAATATTGTTGGGTGTTACAAATTATCTCTTTACCTTTGTAAACCGTTAGAAAAACCCGAAAAACAGGGGTCTTCCCTACCCATCGTTATGAAAGAGAGAATCAAGACGCTCATGGAGAGTCAGCACATGACCCAGCAGGTGTTTGCTGATTTCCTCGGGATCAATCCCGCCACCCTCAGCGGTATCTTCAACGACCGCACGAAACCCACCATCAATATCGTGGAGGCAGTGAAAAAGAAATTTCCTGACATCAGTCTCGACTGGCTCATGTTCGGAACAGGCAGCATGTACCAGAGTGCTGGCACTCCTGACGCTGCGACCTCTCCCACTCCCCCTAATCCTTCAGGCGCTCCCAACCCATCACAGCCGAGATCTTCCTGGACTCCAGAACCTGCCCTCGACTTTGGTGAATCTCCTGCCCCTACCCCGACGACTCATTTCGCCACTCAGGGTAGCGGTCATTATAGTAGCGTAAGAAACACCCGTCCTGACGTTATCCGTGAGGAAGTAAAAATTATTGACAAACCTGCAAGGCGTGTCACTGAGATAAGAGTGTACTACGACGACCAGACTTGGGAGAGTTTTGTGCCCGCCAAGAAGTAGTCTGACGGCATCGACCCCGGCATGGAGCAGGAGCGGCAAATCCGGTTTGGACCTTGAACTGTTCTTGCTCCATTTCATTACGCAAGCGTCTCCTTCGTCGCTAAGCGCTGCCTTTGGAATAAGCCGTTCTTTCGATTCGAGAAAGCCGTTCTTTCAAAACGAATAAGCCGTTCTTTCAAAACGAATAAGCCGTTCTTTCAAAACGAAAGGTCGGATGATGACGAAGGGCACCTACTACTCAACAGCCGACGTGAACGGCGACGGTGCGGTCGACGTGGCCGACATCGGAACTATCATCAACGAAATGGCAGGGAATTAAAAGAATGGCGACCGTATGAAACGTACGGCCGTCGACCCGATAAACACTTGAAGGGGGATTGGCGAATACAACATGCAAAATCCCCGCTTTTCTGCTGTAGCTTTCCGACGTAATACATTATTAATATATAATATAGCTCAAAAAAAACATAAAACTTTGCAAATCTCGTCATAAATGCTTATCTTTGCCCACAGTTTTTAGTGAATAATGAATAGAGAAAAGTAAATAGATAAGTAATGACGATAGACTTTGACAAGATGGGCGGCCTGGTGCCTGCCATCATCCAAGATGCCGACACGCGGCAGGTGCTCATGCTGGGCTTCATGAACCGCGAGGCATACGACAAGACTGTTGCTACGGGAAAGGTGACCTTCTGGAGCCGCTCACGCCAGACGCTCTGGACAAAGGGCGAGACGAGCGGAAACTTCCTCAACATGGTGAGCATGGCCGTAGACTGCGACAACGACACGCTGCTGGTGAAGGTTCACCCCGACGGCCCTACCTGCCACACGGGCACAGATACCTGCTGGGGCGAGGAGAACACGCCGGTCAGTTCGCTGCAATTCATTTCCGACCTTCAGGACTTCATCGAGAAGCGCAAGGAGGAGATGCCTGAGGGCAGCTACACCACCCGACTCTTCCGTGACGGCATTGCCAAGATTTCCCAGAAAGTGGGCGAGGAAGCCTTGGAGACCGTCATCGAGGCCATCAGCGGTCCCGACGACAAGCTCATCTACGAGGCCGGCGACATGATCTACCACCTGCTGGTGATGCTCACCGCCCGTGGCCTTCGCATTGAGGACATCGCTGAGGAGCTGCGCCGCCGCCACGACCCGCAATGGGACAAGAAGCGGAGGGAAGAGAAAGCACTTAAAAAGTGAAGAGTGAAGAATTTGCTACCGTTAAGAGACTGAAACATGATCATCAACTATAAGAACGCCACTATCAGGCAGAAGGACGACATCGAAGTGCTCAAGGGCGTGGATTTCCACGTCGACGACGGTGAGTTTGTCTATATCATAGGCCGCGTGGGCTCAGGCAAGAGCACGCTGCTGAAGACCATCTACTGCGAGCTCGATATCGAAGAAGCCGACGAGGCCACCGTGCTGGATCAGGACTTGCTCACGCTGAAGCGCAAGCATATCCCCGACCTGCGGCGCAAGATGGGCATCGTGTTCCAGGACTTCCAGCTGCTGGGCGACCGCAGCGTGGAGAAGAACCTGGAGTTCGTGCTCAAGGCCACGGGCTGGAACGACCGCGAGGAGCGCGACAACCGCATAGACCAGGTGCTCAGCGATGTGGGCCTGACAGACAAGAAAGACAAGATGCCCCATGAACTCTCGGGCGGCGAGCAGCAGCGTGTAGCTTTCGCACGTGCCATCCTCAACTCGCCACGCCTCATCGTGGCCGACGAACCGACGGCAAACCTCGACCACCAGACGGCCATCGGCATCATGAACCTCCTGCAGACCATCTCACAGACAGGAACGGCCATCGTCATGTCTACACACAACATTCCCCTGCTCGACAAATATCCCGGACGGGTCTACCTATGCAAGGAAGGACGTCTGGAGTATGAAGAGTAAGAGGTTCATAACCAAACAACCAAACCACTAAATGAACATACTCAGATACATACTTACCACCCTGTTTTTCCTGCTCACAATATCTGTGAGCGCCCAGAAGATTACCCTTGGCTCCTGCTCCACGAAGGACGGCGGCGAGTACTTCGGCGAGATGGCCGTAGGCATGCCCCACGGCAAGGGAAAGACCACCTGGAAGAACGGCAACACCTACGAAGGCCAGTACCAGAAAGGCAAGCGCAACGGTGAGGGAACCTACACCTTCTCCGACGGCGAGAAGTACGAAGGCCAGTGGCTCGACGACCACCAGCACGGCCTGGGCACCTACTATTTCGCCAACAATAATAAATATGTAGGACTCTGGTGGAAGGACTTCCAGCAGGGCCACGGCACGATGTACTACTTCAACGGCGACACCTACGTCGGCCTGTGGCGAGAGGACAAGCGCAACGGCCGCGGCAAGTACACCTTTGCCAGCGGTGCCTGGTACGACGGCGACTGGAAGGACGACAAGAAGAGCGGCCGCGGGACCTTCGACTGGGGCGACGGCTCGTCCTACACTGGACAATGGATTGCCGACAAGAAGCAAGGCGAGGGAGTCTTCACCTACGCCAACGGCGACCAGTATCACGGCCAGTTCCAAAACGACCTCATGCACGGCAAGGGCATCTACAAGTTTGCCAACGGCGACGTCTACGAGGGCGACTACCAGAACGGTCAGCGCACTGGGACGGGCATCTTCAAGTGTGCCAACGGCGACCGCTACTCCGGCCAGTTCTACAACGGCGACAAGCAGGGACAGGGACGCTTCGTATGGGCCAACGGCACCACCTACAACGGCGAGTGGAAGGGCGACAAGGCCAACGGCAAGGGCAAACTGACGACCAAGGCCGGCGACGTCGTCGAGGGGCAGTTCCTCAACGGGCAGCCCAACGGCGAGTGCACCGGCAACCTCGCCAACGGCTCAAAGTTCAAGGCACAGTACAAGAACGGCGTGCGCCACGGCACCGCCATCGAGATAGACAAGGAGGGCCTGCGCTTCGAAGGCTCCTACAACGAGGGACGCCGCCACGGCGAGTTCCTCGAGAAAGACCGCAACGGGAAAGTCGTCCACAAAGGCACTTATAACAACGGACGCCGCAAGGCAGAATTCTGAGAGCGGCCTTCGGCCTAAATGAGAAATGAGAAATGAAGAGTGAAGAGTGAAGAATTTGCTACCGCTGTAGCGACAAATCGAAAATCGAAAATTCGTAAATCGAAAATCTCTTGACAAATCGAAAATCGAAAATATGTAAATCGTAAATCTCACTAACCCTAAAACCACCAGTCATTATGAAAAAGCTATTTACCCTTTTAATGCTCCTGTCGCTGGGCAGCACCCTTGTCCACGCCACGGACTACGGCCTGACCATTGCAGGCAAGGCAATCACCTCGACCGGCGACATCGACGCCGGGCAGAGCTCCGGAACGATAAACTGGGACGGCAAGAGGCTGACCCTCACCGACGTGAAAGTCAACTACACCAGCACCAGCTCCGGCTCTTTCATCTTCTATTCAGGAACGGAAGACTTATCCATTTCGTTTATTGGCGACAACACTATCAGCTCCTCCCGACACATCATCTACTCCACCAGCTCAGCCGCTATTGGTATTTGGGGCGAGAGGAACAAGACGGGACGTCTGACGCTCTCCATCAACGACGATGCCGGTAATGGCTTCTGCCCTGTCTGGGTCGACGGAAACCTCCGCATCGGCTGCCTCTACCTGACCGTGAGAGGAAAAGATTACGCCATCACGGGCAATGGCAGCAATACGTTCTCCTTAGACGAGACCGTGCTCAACGCCAAGACGACGGGCAGCCGCAGCCCCATCAGCGACTTTGCCAGCGCCAACTTCAACTATTACGACGCATACCTCACCACCGGCCACTACGACACAACGAAGAAGGACGTATGCGACGACAACGGCAACGTGCTCAAACAAGTAGAAACCGAAACCGGCCTCATCGTCGGCAAAGCCATCGTGGCAAGCGGATGGGATTTCGACATAGCTGTAAACCCCCAAGGACTAAACTCCGGCAGCATCAAGTTCAACTGGGGCACCAGGACGCTGACGCTCGACGGCATTGACATGAAGGGCGCCGACTATGCCATTGTCAACAGGCGTTACAACGGCCTGAAGATCGTGGTGAAAGGAACCAACACCATCGATGCCGCCGCCCATTGGGGCATCTTCAGCTTCACGAGTTTCACCGTGGAAGGCTACAACAAAGACTACACCAAGGACTGTCTGACCGTCAACAACGCCTACGGTCCCCTCTGCCTCTGGATCTCAGCGGGAAGCAGCGACGCCACCATGACGCTGAAGAACCTCACCCTCGACCTGAAAGGCACCAGTAATGCCACCTACTGCACCGCAGGCCAAGGCCTTTCCGGCTCGCTGGCCATAGAAAACTGCAAGCTCACGACCGAAGTCACAGACTCAGAGTCGAAATTCGGAGGCATCCACGGCTTCACCACCTGCACCCTCACCGGCTGCGGCGTCAACACCTACTATACCCCCGCATACTTCAACGCTGCACAGAAGAGCTTCACCAACATCAGCGGCACACCGTTGAAGAAAGTTCTCATCGACGTGCCCACCACCACCTACAGCGGCATCACCGTACTGGGCACACCCGTGACAAGCCTGAACCACAGCAACATCCTCGTCGACGGACTCACCAGAGGCACCATCAGCTACAGCAATGACGACAAGAGGCTGACCCTCGACGGCGTCACGCTCACCGCTCCCGAGGGCAATACCGCCGTCGGCGTGTATATATCGACCGGCACCAACACCGAGATCCTCCTCAAGGGCACCAGCACCGTCACCACCATAGGCAACACCTTCGAGACCAGAAGCTCCTCGACCGTCACCATGACCGGCAACGGAAAACTCATCGGCGAGTCGGCCACCTCCATCGGCCTTTCCATGTTCGGCAATAGCAGCTTCGTCATCGACGTCGACGGAACCGTAAGCCTCAAGGGACAGAAAAGAGGCGTCTATGGCGACGGCTCCACCTACACCGCCAGCAACCTCACCCTGAAGAAGAACTCAATCAATTCTGACTACTACTTCCAGGGCATCACAGATGGAGCCGTCACCAACATCTCCAACCTCAAGCTCGAAGGCATGGACTTCTACTACAGCTCAAAATACGGCACGCCCGGCTGCTACTTCGACAACAAACAAGTCCGCCAGAACGGCGGCAAAATGGTGAAAGGCGACGACGTGGTCAACTTCTACAACATCGACATCACCTACGGCCTCACCATAGCCGGCACACCCGTCACCAACTGCAACCGCCGCGCCATAGGCTCCAAGTACATCACCGCCGGAGGTCCCCACGCCCTGTCCTACGACCATGACAGCTATACCCTCACCCTCGACAACGCCACCATCCGTTACGACGGCGACAACAACAACGTGTCCGGAATCCGCAACCACGGCATCGACGAGCTCAACATACAGCTCAAGGGCGACAACACCATCAAAACCACCGGCTACACCGCCATAGAGAACTCAGGAAAGCAAGACCAGTACATCACCACCCGTATCACCGGCGACGGCACCCTCACCGCCAAGAGCTCATGGTACGCCCTGTGGACCGACAGCTTCAGCGCCTTCGACATCGGCGGCAACGCAGAGGTCACAGCCGAAGGCGAGACAGTAGGCATCGGCGGCAACATGAACGGCGTCTGTGGCGAAGCACTCACCGTCCGCGACAACGCCCGTGTCAAGGCACGAGGCAACCGCTCCGCCATAGAGCGCCTCAACAAAATAGAACTCCTCGACGGCCAACACATACTCCAGCCCGCAGGAGCAGAGCCCATTAAAGACCCCGACTGGGGATGGTACATCGGCGTCAACGGCGCGTACACCTCTGAATGGGTAGTCATCGGAAAGAGCATCAAGGGCGATGTCAACGGCGACGGCAGCGTCGACGTAGCCGACATAGGCTGCATCATCGACGTCATGGCAGGCATGGGCGATGAAAAGCTCAAGGCAGCAGCCGACGTCAACGGCGACACCTCCGTCGACGTAGCCGACATCGGAGAAGTCATCGACATTATGGCAGCAAGCGCAAGAAAAATGAAAAGTGAATACTAATATGATTATCGACACCTTAGAAAACCTCGCCAAGTACGAGGCCGTCAACCCCCTCTTCAGGGACGTAGTGAAATACATCGCCGAGAACGACCTCACGATGATGGAGCCCGGCAAGTACCCCATCCAAGGCAGCGACCTCTACCTCAACATCGCCACCGCCAAGGGCAAGGCACCCGACGAGGCCGTCCTGGAGACCCATGTCCGCATGATAGACATCCAGATACCCCTCGACGGCCCCGAGACCTACGGCTACACACCCCTCTGCCGCCTGCCCGACGAGCCCTACAACGCCGAGAAAGACATCACGAAGTACCCCGACCTCATGGCCGAGAGCTTCATCGACTGCCAGCCCGGCATGTTCGCCATCTTCTTCCCGCAAGACGGACACGCACCATGCATCAGCATGGCACCGGAGATCAAGAAAGCCATCTTCAAGGTCAAGGCATAGCCACAACTCTACAGAGCCGCTGAAAACAGGGCATAGAGAATAAGCCGCCCGCGCAAAGCGCAAATGTCGAATTGTCGAATTGTCGAATTTTCTGACTTAACGCAGTTTTAAAGGGGTTTCGCGTGATTGATTCGCGAAACCCCTTTCAGGTGTCATACAACGTAATTGTAGTATTTAGCATCGAAGCAAGGGCAGGCCTTGCCCTTGTCAAGGTCTCTGTGACCTACGATTTTAGCTCCTGGGAACTTCAGTTTCAGCAAGTGCAGGAGGTCGTACATTGCCCGCGTCTGTGCGTCTGTCCTGGTGTCGGCCGTTACTCCTTCAGCGTTAAGGCCTCCCACGTAGCAGACACCTACGCTGCAATTGTTGTAGCCCTTTACATGCGCTCCCTGATAGAAGAGCGGACGGCCATGCTCTACAATGCCATTGGGCAGTATGACGTAGTGATAGCCTATCATCTGCCAGCCGCGCTGGGCGTGCCAGTCATTGATGATTCTTGCATTACAATCCTGGCCTGGCATAGTCGCCGAGCAATGGACAACAATGTACTTCACATTATCTTTTTCGAGGTACTTCATGGCTATACAGGTATTTCGTTGAACAACTTGATATAGACTTTGCCCTGTTTTAATACGAGGCCATCGTCCAACCATCTTAATAATGTTTTTGATGCACTATTTAAATTCTGGACAATCCCCTCCTGCACCAAGGTTTCTGTTTTGATTTCCTTTGGAAGTCTTGCATAGGCTTCCCTTACTTTCGAAAACCGTTTTCTTGGCACGAACTGGCTGCGTTCCCGTTCCTGTGCTTCCATGACCATGTTTCCGAACATGCGCATTTGTGTCATGAGACACCAGTCGCCGATGAGACGTGCAAACTCAAGGTCATCGTCACGGACTTCCAGCGGCTCGCCCATGCGGGCAGCATCCAATTGTCTGAGAACCATTCTAACAAGGGCATATCGCATCATGATGACGGGTATGCGCTTGCGGAAGTAGTCCAGGCAGTAGTCCTCTTCGAGTCGGGCCTCGTCGGTGAGCTGCTTCTCGTAGTCATAGCAGAAGTCGACAAGACGCTCGGCCTTCAGTTCGCCTTTCACCTGTTCCAGCGTGATGCCCACGGAGCGCAGGAAGCATTCGCGGTCATGGTCACGGACGGCCTGGCGGCGGTCTATCATCGTGAAGTCGTTGTTGGGCATGGGGAAGAGCACCAGTCTTGTTACGAGGCCGTCCAGCACCATCGAGGGCTTTATCTTGCGCCCCATCGACTCAGGTGTGCCTGTCACGACTTGGTTCCAGTTCACCTGAATGATGCCGTTCACGCTCTGGTCGTTGGCATAGTCCACACCGGCATACTCGTTGTGGAAGGACTTCAGTTCGAGGTCGTTCTTGCCAGCCCATGAGCCTTGCTGTGCACGAAGGGCTGTTGCCAGTTCCGGCTCCATCGTGTAGATGTGCAGGTGCAGGGGACTCTGCCCGTCAGGTGTCTGCGCGTCCTGGTCGATGGCATCGGTCAGACGGCGGTAGAGCATGGCATTACTGATAGTGCTGGGCACGTAGCGGATGCAGGGATGCTGCTGGTCGGGAGCAGCGGCCTTGGCATCCTTCGAGCTGGCCGAACGCTTCTTCATTTCCTCCTTGTACTGGCGTTCCCACTCACGGCCAACACGGTCTGAGGCAATTATCGGTGCCATGATGAGGCGGTCCATCTCCGTGAGGAAGCTCTTGCCCGAGGCAGCAGCACCAACGATGTAGACGAGATAGCTGAGGCGGTAGTCCTTGCCGTCGAAGTGCTCCCACCAGCAGCGTGTCAGGTAAGTTCCGAACATAGCTCCTGCTGCCAGCACCCCTGCCAGCTTCAGGTGGTCGGGAAGGGTCACAACAGCCTCTCGTAGTCCTGGGCTTTCATTAAGAAGAGGCTTAAGGCGAGCCCACCATGCCCCGTAATCGATTTCAGCATGTTCTTGAGCAGCATGGTCTCCGTTCTCGTCATCCAGGAGTATATTA
>JAGCNO010000074.1 GCA_017645905.1 Prevotella sp.
CCCCAACCCCCTAACTTAAGGGGCTATAATTAACAATTGATAATTATGAGTAAAACTAGCAAACTCGCCCTCATCCCCGTGATGCTCTGCTTCTTCTGCATGGGCTTCGTGGACTTGGTGGGCATCGCCTCCAACTATGTAAAGGCCGACCTGGGTCTCTCTGACTCTGTGGCCAACGTGTTTCCCTCGTTAGTGTTCTTCTGGTTCCTCATCTTCAGCGTTCCCACGGGCATGCTGATGAACAAGATTGGCCGCAAGAATACCGTACTGCTCTCTCTGGTGGTGACCATCTTGGCGCTGCTGCTCCCGTTGTTTGGCGAGACCTTTGGCATTATGCTTGTGGCTTTCTCGCTCTTAGGCATCGGCAACGCCCTGATGCAGACATCGCTGAACCCGTTGGTATCGACGGTTATGGGCGGTGGCAATCTCGCCTCTACGTTGACTTTCGGACAGTTCATTAAGGCCATTGCGTCGTTCTCGGCACCTTATCTGGCCATGTGGGGCGCTACGAAAGTCATTCCAGAGTTCGGCTATGATTGGCGTGTGCTCTTTGCCATCTTCTTGATCGTAGGAATACTGTCTACACTCCTGCTCTTCTCTACGCCCATTGACGAACCGCCTCTCGAGGGCAAGCCATCTACCTTTGTTGAGTGCTTCAAGCTGTTGGGTACTCCTATCGTATTGCTGTCATTCCTTGGCATCATGTGCCATGTGGGTATCGACGTAGGCACGAACACCACAGCTCCGAAGATATTGATGGAACGCTTGGGCATGACGCTCAATGAGGCAGCCTTTGCCACTTCGCTCTACTTCATCTTCCGTACCATCGGCTGTCTGACGGGTTCTTTCTTCCTTCGCGTACTGAAGATGCGCACGTTCTTCATTATCTCGGTGGTGATGATGGCTTTAGCCATGTGCGGTCTGTTCTTCGGCACTGGCCAATGGATGCTTTACACCGCTATCGCCCTCGTAGGCTACGGCAACTCTAATGTCTTCTCCATGTGCTTCGCCACCGCCCTCGAGTCAATACCCGAAAAGCAGAACGAGGTCAGCGGCCTGATGATCATGGGTCTCTTCGGAGGTACCATCTTCCCGCTCCTCATGGGCTTCATGAGCGACGCTATGGGACAGGCAGGAGCCGTGCTGGTGATGGCCGTAGGCGTGGTCTACCTGTTCACCTATATCTCACAGCTGAAGGTAAAAGCGCAAAGTGAATAATTTGCTGCCACAATACAAACAAATCGTAAATCGTAAATTTGTAAATCGAATATACTATGAATGAAAAGCGTTATGTAGTAGGACTCGGCGAAGTCCTGTGGGACGTACTCCCCGAAGGCAAGAAGCTGGGCGGTGCCCCTGCCAATTTCGCCTACCATGCAGGACAGTTCCTGGGCAGTGACAACACCATCGCCATCAGCGCACTTGGCGAAGACCGTCTGGCCGACGAGACCATCGAGGCCCTGAAGGAGCACGGCCTGAACGACCTGCTGCCCCGCGTGCCCTACCCCACCGGCACCGTGCAGGTACAGCTCGACGAACAGGGAATACCCACGTATGACATCAAGGAGAATGTAGCTTGGGACAACATCCCCTTCGACGACGACATCCAGCAGATTGCCCGCAACTGTCGTGCCGTCTGCTTCGGCTCATTAGCTCAGCGCAATGTGGTCAGCCGCGAGACTATCCATCGTTTCCTCGACGCCACGCCCGAAGACTGCCTGAAGATATTCGACATTAACCTTCGCCAGCAGTTCTACACCAAGGAGATTATCAAGGAGTCGCTGCTGCGTTGCAACATCTTGAAAATCAACGACGAAGAGCTTGTACTCATCGGCCGCATGTTCGGCTATCCTGGTCTCGACATCGAGAATAAGTGCTGGCTCATCCTCGGCAAGTACAACCTCGACATGCTGGTACTGACCTGCGGCACCAACGGTTCTTACGTTTTCACGCCAGGCGCAATGTCGTTCCAGGAGACCCCGAAGGTAAAAGTTGCCGACACCGTCGGTGCAGGTGATTCCTTCACCGGCTCGTTCGTAGGCTCCATCCTTAACGGGAAGTCGGTAAAAGAAGCCCATCGCACGGCAGTACAGGTCTCTGCCTTTGTCTGTACACAGAACGGCGCAATGCCCACATTGCCTCCCGAGCTGCTGGGATAATGGTTCAAGAGGGTGCGTCAAAACACCCTCTTTTCTTTTTTTATTCAACTTTCGGAAGTTCAGCATAGTGATGCCGTAGGCATCTGATAGGGGTTCTTGCTGCGCGATGCTTCATTACAAGCGAAAGTTGAGTTTTTTATATTTTGAAACAGTCTCTCCTATTATCTGTTTCCTTTTGCCCTGTTATGCGTCTTGCAGAGCATCTGGCAGTTGTCGATGTCCGTTGCACCGCCCTTGCTCCAGGCTGTTACGTGGTCGGCATCCATATCCTTCAAGTCCCAAATCTTAGTGTGGTTGGCATCGTGTCCAATCGCACATAGCGGACAGTTAGACTCCCCTCTCTCCTTTGCTGCTGCTGTCTGCTGGGCATAAACGGCCTTCTTGGTGGGTTCATCAAATACACGGACATTCAGCAGCTTAGTGTTCTGACAGCCATCAAGAATATACTCATAGATGCCTTTCTTGTCCTTTACATAGAAACTCTCATAGAGTTCACGGACCTTCTGTGCAACTTCGACTGGATTGTATGGGGTGTTGTGAAAGCGTTCGTAGAGTTCACCCCATTTCAGACCACACATTTCCTTCTCTGGATTAAAGTCAAAGACAGAGGTAATCCAGTCGATGACGGAAGTGAAGTAAGCCTTCAACTCATTGATGTTATTATCATTACGGTGAGCTGACATGTAGTCCTCAATACGTTTGCTGTCACCTGTGTCCTTTGATATCCATGCAAGGGCTGTATGCAGGAAGTCCTGACGTTTAGCAGTACCAGGAATGAAACGGCTCCACTTGTTGATGTTGGTATTGTTGGAGTTCGAAAACTCCTCCTTAGCCTTGGAGACAAAATCTCCTGAATAGACAGCGTTCAACGTCTCTTGGATATTAAGCGGAATTCCCACGATGTTGATGGTGCGGAACCAGTCCTTGATTTCCTTCTCAGTACCCTCACAGACGTAGATAAGCAACTTCGTATTCAGGAACTTCTCCTGTTCATCCTTGTTCAGAGCCGTGAAGTACCAAGGCCTGCCGTCAGCATCTATCCACGCAAACTTCTCCGTATAGAAACGCCCAAGCGACGTGATACGCTGCTGACCGTCAAGCACCTCATACCTATTTTCGCCCACCTTAGAGAAATATATCAGCCCCAAGGGGTAGCCATTGCGGACAGACTGGATTACATCAACCTCCTTCTTACCGCCATTCTCGGCATAGAGGTAATGGCGTTGAAACTCTGGCTGAATGGTCAGACGTCCAGAAAGACCGTACAAGCCTTTTCCTTCGTATTCGTTGTACTGGAAACCTTTGCAAATGTCGCCAATGGTCCAGTCGGTAATAAGTGTAGGTTTCATATCGATTAATGTTTTTTGCGGATTAGTATTCTTTTATATCCTTTTATAAGAGTTCCGTTACGATATGCTACCCAAGTTGCATTTAAATCATTAGCGGTTTCATATTGTTCTATGGTATACTTTTTGGTTCTTGCACTTGACCATCTTTCCGTAGTATCAATTATCTCAAATTGTTCTGGACAGAATCTGTCTAAAAAGGTTATAGGAACGCCCATTGTTCCATTGTAATCATCTGGAATACTATCAACAAAAGGAACTTCTATCGCATCAAAATTATCATATTGGAGATAAGGGAGTCCCCTAATCTCTTTATGCCTACTATACCTAATGTTATCTGCCATTGTCATCAATCGAAGAGGTTCATGACGACGACCATGCTCAAGATTTGTATACCAGCACGAGTTACCAAGTCTTGTAAAATCACCTACATATCCTAACTTTGCTGCTTTTGCCTTATCTTTTGGGTCAACATACGTTCCTTTGGGTACGCCAAAGACCATATCCGAAGCAAAACCTGTTGCCCCTAACCATAGCTTGTTATCCTTTATTAAAGCAAATAGTTCTTTGTATGTTATCGCATTTGAATTACCTATAACAAGCAGTTTCTTGTTCGCTCTAACAATCCAAGTCACAAACTCCCTAAACAACGAGAACGGCGGGTTTGTCACGATAATATCTGCTTCGTCTCTCAGTTGGCAGACCTCTTTACTTCGGAAGTCTCCATCGCCCTCCAGATAGTGCCACTCCAAGTCGTCAATGTCTATGCGGCCATTGCCGTTGGTATCACGAGTAAGCTCGAAAATCTTTCCCTTGATGCGAGTCTTGTCAATATCGAACCAAGGGCTCTCGGTCTCAAAAAGCGTAGGCTGATAATTTTTGTACTTCTTACTCTCTACAGCATAACTTGTGGAGATGAGCCGCCGCAATCCCAGCCTCTCAAAGTTCTGTGCGAAGAACCGCGTGAAGTTACTCCACTCTGGGTCATCACATGGTAGGAGAACCACCTTGTCACGGAATGTGTCAGGGTCGTATTCCAGATAGGCATTTATCTCCTTCTGAATGTCGGCATACTGCGTGTAGAACTCATCGTTCTTAGCAGCCTTTGCCGCACCAAGATTTGAATTGTTGGCCATACACGATTGATAGTTTTAGGTTTCTGCATCGACTATCAATCGCCTACGCGCATAAGAAAAGCGTGACACAATCCTTATCGCGTTAAGCACGGGGCGGCCTCGGAATGGTACCCCGGAGTTGTCCAACCTAAGAATGCATCACGCCTTATGGCGCGAGCATCGTATTAATGGTTGGACATTGAGGCCACCAACTTACGTCAGCCACCTTCACATATTATTATCGTGCTTTTTATACCAAAACGAGTTTCCGAGGCTCTTGGCTTAACGCGAAATAATAGCGAATGCTTTCTGTTTAGTCCGGATTTCTCCCCGAACCGAGTGCAAAGGTACGAATAAATCCTGATACTCCAAAAGAATATCAGGATTATTTTTTGATTCAACTTTCGGAAGTTCCCATGGGCGCAAGTTCCCATGTCCCCTATGAATAGCCATCCACCCAGTAGGGGTTTGGAAAGTTGAGTTATATCTGTGCTTCAACCCTGACTCCTTGACTCCTGAACTCCTTAGAGAAATAAGGCGGAAATAGACAAACAAGATTCCCTATAGGGAGAAAGAACGGATTATTCTCATAGAAAGAACGGATTATTCTCATAGAAAGAACGGCTTTTTCTTGCAAATTCTCGAGAGAATTGATGAGAAAGAACGGCTTTTTCTCATAGGAAAGACTATCCTTTCTCATAGAGAGAACGGCTTTTTCACAGGCTTGTATCTGCTACTTAGGGACGGTTAGCACGGTAATAGACGGCAATAATCACACCATCGGCTCTGCAAGGGGCGTGCCCATGCAGTATGCCGCGGTGTATTTCTTCTTTGGATTCTTTTAGAGGTTAATAGAGTTCAAACTCGTAAATGCGGGTGGCGTCGCCAGTTGTCTGAGCAGGACCGACAACAAAGAGGCGTACGTAGCGTGCTTCGACAGGTTTGAACTGACGCTCAATGACATTGCTGCGATTCTGGTCAAACATATCGACGGTCGTCCACTCGTCGGTCTCCTTGAGCCGTGTCTGCAGGAGGCAGGTGCGGGTGATGTAGGAGAAGTCCTCTGCCCCAGCATTGAGCAGGTGCCATCGACTGACCTTCTGCACAGCACCCAGGTCGTAAACAACGTACGAGGGAGCGGGCTTCACATCACACCATTTGGTATTCTCGTTGCCATCGGTGAGGAAGACGGCACGCTCATTGTCGTTGCACTCGCCAGAGACAGCTACGAGACGGGCATTCTTCAGCAGGGAGGGCATGGAGGGCTCGGAGTTGACCACAGATTCAGCGGAGGCAGGAGCCAGCGAGGTCTCAAAGAGGGGAGCGGCAGGCTTAAGGTCGGGCTGCTGAGTGGAGACTGTAGCAGCAAAGATGACGATGTTGGGGTCATCGGGCATCTGCACCTCGGTATCTTTAGCCGTCAGGGGAATGTCCACACGGAACATATAGGTGTACTCGTATGGCTCATCGGCACCAGAAGAGTGGCGATGAGTGCCAACGTATGCCACAGAGGCATCTTTCAGGAATCCCTTGGTATGGCCCTCGTGTCCCCACTGACCGATGAAGCCGGAGTAGAAGGGGATGGAAGCCGTGACGCTGCGCCGCCTGGAGGCGTTTGTTGCCGGGCCAACGCGGAATGTGGCGGTACGGTCGCCCTTTGCTGAGGCGGCAAGGAGATGGAGGTGCGGGGATTGCAAATCACCTTTAACAGATTGCAAATCACCTTTAACAGCGGGAATCGTTAATGTCTGACCCTTACAGACCATGCCGTTGAGGCCGTCGGGTTCGCCAAAGGTGAAGGGGATGTCGGCCACGGTGATACCGTCCTTAGGCAGGATCTCGGCGGCATAGCTGTATCCGCCCTCAAAGTTGGCATCTTGGCGGAAGGCGTCATAGCTGAAACAGCGGCGGTCATAGGGAAGAGAGACCATCTCTGTCTCCACCTTCTTAGCGGGAGTGCCAGAGGTCGATAACCTCAGCTTGTAGGTTTTCACGCTGTAGGGCTTGATACTGACGTTGAGTGAGTGGCCGTGGTAGGTGGCAGCGCCAATGGTCTTCTCGGTACCGTCGGCCTCTACTGCCTGAGAAATGGGAGCCGCGAAGGTGAGACTGGCTTTCTGACTTGACTTGCCGCTAAGTTCATAGACGCGCACCACATACTCGTCGCTAACCTCGGCCTGCTTCATGCAACGCACAAGGACATTGTCATTGTCGGAGCTGACGAAGGAGAACTCGCGTCCCAAGTCGCCTTTATGCTTGGTGGCAAAAAACACCTTCGGGCGACTGTTGAGCAGGGTGGCCTGACGTGCGGTCTGCGTCTCGTTGAGGGGGCCTTGATGGGCCATGATGCTGTAGGTGAAGACGTGGCGGCCCTGGTCTTGCTGCTCCTGATAGGCATAGTTGCCGTTAGTCTTGGGTGTGTAGAGGAGCGAGAGGCGCAGGGTGTGGTCGTCGGGCTTGTCCCAACCGTAACGTGAGTCGTTCATAATGGTCACGCCATAGCTGCCCGAGGCATCGGTGAGGTCGGTCCAGCGATGGGCATAGACCTCAAACATATTATCACGGTTGTTGCCACGCTGTACCGAGCCAAGGCCGATGTCGTAGGTGGCCATAGGGTTGGTGGCGGTGAGGGGGAAGACAGCCTTCAGCAGGGCGTTGCTGGAGTGCCAGTCTACGGTGTTCTCAAAGTCGATACGTGCGGCCTGGTCACCCTCGTAGAGATGGATGCGCTGCTCAATGACAGACTGGCCGTACTTCTTCTTGACAACAATGGTCTGGCGAAGCGGGAATTGCAAATTCCCTTTAGCAGAGGTGAAGCAGGTTACCTCTGCCTCGTCGCGGACAGGTACGGGAGCCTTGTCAAGTGTCTTCTTCAGGATTTCCCATGCGGGCCAGCGATAGGAAGGGCAGTCGTCGAAGACGGCGAGACCAATGCTCTGACCTTCGGCCACCAGTTCGCGACCTGTACGTTTGTCGATGAGCGAGACAATGTCGCCATACTCGTTGACGCGGAGACGGTAGACGGAGTTCTCAACCTCACCCCCAACCCCGGTCTTGGAAGAAAAGGGAGTTGTTACATTCTTACCGACAGGCTTGAGACTATAGACGGCGAGGCCGGAAGAAGGTAGCATAGCTTGGAAGAGGAGCATAGGCTGTCCTTGCTCCTCCACAAGCTGTGAGGGCACGGGCTTGCCATGCTGGTCGGTGACCTGACAGCCTTTAGCTTGCCAACCGTCAGGCAATTGTATCTTGCAGACAGTAGTTACGGGGAAAGCCTCGTTGTTGTAGACGACGATGGGCTGTCCGCCGACGTTGGTGTCCATGCGGGTGGCAATGGCGCTGACACTATGGGTAAGCACGTCGGCAAAGGTCTTGAGACTGAGCAGTTCGTCGTTCCAGGAGAACTCGTAGGCACGGGGGATGCTGGTGCCGGTAAGGTCATCGTGGAACTGATGCCAGATGACGCGTCGCCATGCCTCGGTGAGTCTTTCGCCAGGATAGGCGGCAACTCCAAGGCTGCTGGCCATGACGGCAGCACGCTCGGCAGCATCGCCAAGGTGCTCATTCTGACGGTTGTAGAGTTTCATGGCGGCCTGCGAGGTGTAGCAGCCGTTACCGTGAACATCCATAGTAAGTTCGCCGTCATGGACGGGCAGCTCGGGATGGTTCTCATAGGGCAGATAGTCCTTGTAGAGCTGGTCGCTCGTGGCGCTGATGATTTGCACGGGGCCGCTGCCGTTGATACCTTTCTCTACGGCACGCACGGAGGTGATGTTGGGCGAGCCGCCGATGTCGCCAGTACCGTAGTAGCGATAAACCTGATTAAGGGAACTCTCTCCTATCTCACGGATGAGCTGCTCGTTCTGTGAGAGGTCTGCATCGTTCCAGCGTTGTCCGTAGCCAAAGCCGTGTGCCATCATGATACGGCTGCCGTCAATGCCCTGCCACAAGCCGATGGTGAAGGGGTAGCGCTTGTTGCCCTCGTAGAAGGGATGCGTTCGCCAACCAAGCTTCTGCGACGAGAATCCGATGAGCCCGCAATGTGCGGCAAGTGTAGGCAGGGTGTAGGGGAAGCCGAAGCAGTCGGGCAGGAACACGTCGGTACTCTCACGGTTGAACTCGCTGCGGTAGAAGGTTTGCCCGAGCAGTATGTTACGTATCCACGACTCCGGCGACCCGATGATGGTCTCATTGGCATCCCATCCGCTACCCGTGAGGTGCCAGCGACCGTTGGCCACGTAGGTTTTCATCTCGTTGTAAAGCTCTGGATAGTACTCTTTCATCCAGGCATACTTCACGGCTCCTTCGAAGTTAAAGATGTAATCGGGGTATTTCTTCAGGAGGAAGAGATTCTGGGTGAGCGTGTGACGTATATGGTCGCGTATGGTAGCCTGGACGTCCCAATTCCATTGGGTGTCTAAGTGAGCATCGGCCACCATATAGGCCTTCATGGTTTTTTCCTGGGCGTGAAGATTACAGGCCAGGGAGGAGGCGAGAAGGATTGTAGCGAAAAACTTAGTGTTCATAGTTATGGATATTTGTGGGAGCCGGCGGGTAAACCGCCTGGCGCGGGACTTGTTAAGGAAGGATGACTTTCTTTCCGTTTTGGATGTAGAGGCCCTTTGACAATTTACGATTTGACGAATTACGATTTACGATTTGCCGGCCTTGCAGGTCATAGAGGGGGGATTGCATATTTCCTTGAACAGAGCGAGGATTAAACAGAGGAGAGGAGATGCCGACCGTCTCGCCCATCACGTCTATCTGCTCAACGGCGGTGGCGGAAGTGAAATAAGCACGGAAGGGGGCAATCCTGGTGTTTGTGCGCGATGGGAGGAAGGCCGTTCCTTCCTCGTTGAGCACATAGCCGTCGGGCACCGCCGTAAACAGGGTGGTGCCTACCATCTGATACTGGTCGGTGGTGAGGGTCATCGGCGTGAGCGACGACTGGATGACAGCATCGGTGGCGGTGAAAGTCTGGACACCAGTGTTGGGGAAACTCACAAGGCAGGGCAGGCCGGCCTCAATGCTCTTAGTGTCTTCGAACTGGGCCTCGCCTTCCGGAGTTTCACCGACAAAGGTGAGCATGAGGGGAGCATCACCTTGAACCGAGGCAAAGGAGGGAGTGAAGGGCAACGTCAGTGTCTCCCAACGGTTTCCAAGGAAGAGTCTGCTGAAGCTGACTTCCCGCGCCACAAAACTCTTAGGAGCGAAGAAGTTGAGCGAGTCAGCCAGGACAATCGTTTCTGCGCGGTTTCCTCTTACAACGTTGCAGCCTTCGAGTCCGACGGGAATCTCCTCGTTCTCGCCAAAGATATAGAGCGTATTCTTGTTCATGTTAGGCCGCACGGAGTTGATGTTCTTTGCCAGTCCTGTCATGTCGATGGCAATGGCTCCCGATGGTGTGTTGACGATGGGCTGCGGCGCCATGCCGACAAGCGACTGGTTCTGCTGCCAATAGACGATGCCTGCCTGCGGACGGCCCATAGCCCTCAGCCCGCCATCCTGTATATCACCACCCTCAGCGTAGAGGATGCTCATGGCATAGTTGGCCCCCAGCTCCAGATTGTCGAAGTAATAGGGAGCCTGTGCGGTGCGGCGCGGTTCTATCTGCAGGGGCACATAGATGCTGCCGGCATCGTAGAAGCCGCCCTCGCCCTCTTTGAACAGCCACAGACGGACAGTGCCGTCGAAAGGCTCATCGGTGTTGATGTTCTGTATGACGACACGGCCCTGGAAGCAGTTGCCGTAGACATTGCCATTGGTGCGGTTGTTGACAGTGTGGCTCATGTATTTCAGCTGATGTCTCGGGGCGGCTCCCTCGTCGGTAATCTCGACAGAACCCTCGCCCACAATGTTTCGGCCTTCGTGGTCGGTGGCGAGCCACACATTCCAAGTACCATTCTGCTCAGGCTTGAAGTTAAGCGAGATGGTGGTCTCAGCACCAGGCTCCACATCGATGGCCGTGCGGCAGAGGGCCTCGCCTTTCTCCTCGGTCAGGCTGGCCAGCAGGTGAATCTCCGTAAACAGCTCATCTTCGCCTTCGTTACGGAAGGTAGCACGTACCGTCTGGTCATCGCCACGCTTGTGGTTGCCAGGAAATTCAAGGCTTGTCAAGGCAAGATTGACAATGGGACGTATCTCCATCTTCACCACGTTACCGCTGGCATCAACCTCAGTATAGACATACCTCAGCTCTGGCGACATATTCGTTCGCCATGCCGTGTCGTTGGAACGTTTACTGATGGGCACGATGTGATAGACGCCCTCAGCAAGTCCTCGTACGGTGAACTCCTGGCTGGAGTAGGAGTTCTGGCCTATCTGCGCCGTGGCAGTATTGCCGATGGGCGTCAGCTTTCCTTCTTCGTTCACATAGCCTATGCCCATGTTCCACGTTGCCGACACGCCCGACCAGTTAACATAGTTGGCAAAGAAGCGGTTCGTGCCGCGCAGTTCCCAGTCGTTGGCAGATAGCTTATAGCGGTATTGCGGCGTGTCCTCTTCGTCGGCCTTGACACCGTCAGGCAGACGCATGCCGATAATGGCATCCTGTCCCATGTTGTAGCCACCGGGAGTAAGGCTGGCGCCTATGCCGCTGCTGTTGCCCGGGTCAAGAATGTCGATGCGGTAATAGCTGTTCGACATGCCGCCCCAGCCCCAATTCACATGGAACAGTCCGCTGGCATCGTAGCCATCGAGCACGAAGGCATGGCCTCCGCCAGAGTTCTGGCCGCCAAAAGGCACGGGGTGTCCCGTAGCTATCTCGTTGTAGATAAGGTCGTTCCACTGTTGCAAGGTATACATATCACGCTTGGCCACATGGGTACCGTCGTCATAGTCGAAGTAGTTCACCAGTCCGTCGATGCCCTCGGAGAAGCCCGACGACGACGATGCGCCGTAGTTCATCTTGCAGTCCATGCCCACCCAAAGCATCAGTTCGGCGATGGCCTTCTTCTGCTCTTCGGTCTCCGAACCGTTGTAGTTATCAAGGATGTTGTCCCAGTCGATGACCGAGCCTGTAGGTATGGTGTTCAGTCTTACGCTCTTCTCGCCCTGACTGGTAGAATATTTCTGGATGTATCCTGGAATGGATCTCTTGAGGGCAACGGGCCATCGGTAATAGCCTATGACCTGTGCCATAGCGGTGGCCACGCATCCCGTGGCACTTCGTCCGCCCTGCGTGCCGTCCTCATTATAGTAGATGGGGCAGAGCTGGTTGTAGGGGTCGCCCTGATTCCATGTCATCGGCAGCAAGGGAGCTACGGTATGGCGAGATATTTTGTTGTAGAGACCCACGTCGTTCGCAGATGTCTCCAGTTTATTGGCGTCATAGAGGGCGAAGAGGCTGTCGAGCTGTGCCATCTGTTCAGTGTAACATTGAAGCAGCCAACGCAGCCCGTCGGGCATGGTGTCTTCATCAAAGGAACCACTATCCGTATAGCCCAGCACGGGCACGGTTCGCTCGTCGCCCGACACTACTACGAAGCCTTGGCTGTCGGCAGCGTTGAATACGTAGTAGGACGGGGATTGCAAATCCCCGCCAGCAGATTGCAAATCCCCTTGAACAGTGGCTGCAGGCGCTTTGAACGGAGCGGTGCTGGCAAGGCGCTTCCCTTGGGCGGCCAAGAAACGGCGGGCCTCGGCCTGTGCCTGTTGCCTCGTTACACCAGAACCTGCTGCTGCCGGAATGGTCAGCAGCACAAGTGTCAATAAAGCTAAAGTTTTTGCTGTCATAGTTTGAACGACTTGATCTCAGAGAAAGAACGGCTTATTCCCATAGAAAGAACGGCTTTTTCTCATAGAAAGAACGGCTTATTCGAATCGAAAGAACGGCTTTTTCTACCAGAGAGAACGGCTCAAAGTATTTATCACGATTTTTTTTCCATTCTTGATGTAGAGGCCCTTCTTCATTTGACTATTGGAGGATTTACCATTGGACAATTTGCGGCCTTGGAGATCATAGTAATCATCAGATGGTGAAGCGGTCGAATCGTGTAATGTTTCAATGCCATCGGTCTCTTCCATCTCTATCTCGAGTGAGGAGATGCGGCGCGACCATGTCCCGAGGCGCTCCAGCTCCTGGCCGCCGTTCCACTCCATCAAGGTACTTCCCGAGAGGTCGGTGGAGTAATAGACGGTGACCTTATAGCCGGGGTTTATCTTCATCGACTGGATGGTCTTGTCGGCCAGGCCATAGACGGCCAGTTCGCCTTTGCTGAAGCGACCCACAGGCAGCACGGTGGCATCGCCGCCGAAAGAGCTCTGCGTGTAGCAGGTTACGGCGGGCTCATCGACCTGACGGGTGGGGAACACGCGGTTCATGGCTGCCGCCCACTGGTTGAGCTTCCAGGTTTCGTCGTTATATACCCAGACGAACCCGCCGACAACACCGTTATTGTCACGCCACGTCTGCATCTGACTGACGGAGGTGGCCATGTCGGTCTGATAGTTGGTGCGTCCGGCATGAACGGGCAGGTTGCCCAAGTGCCAGTCGGAGGGATTATTGTTGGCACCGCCATCGTAGCACTGGATAAGGACTCGGTCGCAGGCGCCGCTGCGGTTCCTGTTCAGCCCGTTCACCAGCGAGTGCCAGAAGTTCTTGTTCGTGTAGGGAGCCACGGTGGTCTTGTAGCCCAGGTCGTACATCATGGTGTGGAACTTCACGGCCGTTTCTGCGTGGTAGCAATGCTCGTCGTCGTTGTTCACGGCGTCAATCTCGGGGATGGCTTGCTTCAGGGCCTGAAAGTTACGGTAGAGGATGCTGTTACTGTCCGTGCTATCTCTCTCGATGAGGGTGCGGATGCAGTCATACGACTCGTTGCCCCAGCCGCCGATGCAAATCTCAATTCGCTCGATGCTGGTGGGCCAAGTCTTCAGGGCCTTCACATCTTCTATATAATAGGGCTGCTCGTTGGCAAAGACATACTGACCGTTCTTGCAAATGGTCTCGCCGTCGGTGGTGAGCGTGCCGTCGGCCTCTACGGTGACGTCGAAGAGTATGACGTAGGTGAACCCCGACTCTTTCAGATTCGTGACCGTCTTGGGACGTTCACGGCGGATGTGCCCTCCCACATAGACCCCGCTGCCGGCCTGGGCCAGGAGGTCGCTACAGGTAAGGAGGAAGAGGGCTGCTAATGCAAATGGTTTACAGTTCATAGTGTATGGTCTATCGTTAACGTTGACAACTGTTCAGCAAGTCGGCCTTGCCGTCGGCAAGCAGCTTGAGGATGAGCTCGCCGAAGAGCGTATTCTGCCAGGCAAACCAAGGACGGGTGTAGTGGTTGGGATCATCAATATCGAACGACTCATGGATGAAGCCTGTTCCGGCATCAGTCCTCATAAGGAGTTCTATACAATGTTTTATCTCGGCATCGTCCTGGCTGGTGAAGGCCATCAGCATAATGCTCATTGGCCAAGCCATTCTCGGCCCTACGTGGGGACCGCCAACTCCTTCGCCGGCCTTGCCCTTATAGAAAGCTGGATTGTCCTCCGACCAGATGAACCGACGTGTATTCTGATAGATGGGGTCGTTAAGGGGCACGTCGCCCAGATAGGCCAAGGCGAGGAGCGACGGCACGTTGGGGTCGTCCATCAACACATGACTGCCGTAGCCGTCTACCTCAAAGGCATATATCTTACCGTTATTAGGAGAATCCACCACGGCATACTTCTTCAGCGCCCCAGCCACCTCATCAGCCAAGGCCTTGCATTGTGCTGCACGGTCGGCATCGGCATTGACGGCAGTCAGAATCTCGGCAGCCTTGCGCAGCGAGCTGACAGCCATGAAGTTGGAGGGCACGAGATAGGGGAAGAGGGTGGCGTCATCGCTGGGACGGAAAGCCGAGGCAATGAGTCCGCAGGGCTTGGCCGGATGTCCCAGACCGTCCCAGCCCATCGTGTCAAACTGCCGGTCGGTGTGGCGCTTGAAGCGGTAGCTTCCCATGTCCTTGTGCTGCTGCTCACGGAAGACGGTGAGGATGTTATCGATGGCCTTCAGCCATTCGTCGCCGAAGATAGTGGCATCGCCAGTAGTCTTCCAGTAGTGGTAGGCCAGGCGGATGGGGTAGCACGACGAGTCAATCTCATACTTGCGCTCATGCACACCGGGCTTCATGTCGGTCTGGTCACTCTTCCACTCGCCCACCTTCGTAGTGTCCTGATAGAAAGCATTGGCGTATGGGTCGAGGTTAATACACTTCAGTTGGCGAAGGATGACGCCACGAATCAGTTTAGCCAGCGCCGGGTCGTCCTTACAGAACTGGACGTAGGGCCACACTTGGGCACCAGAGTCGCGCAGCCACATAGCGGCAATGTCGCCGGTATAGACGAAGGTGTCATCGTCGCCACCGTCATTGCTGTAATGGACGGTCGTCTCCAAGGTATTGGGGAAACAGTTCTCGAACATCCAGGCCAGATAGGGGTTGGTGCCGAGCTGCTGCTTCACCTTCTCTATCTGCTGGTCGATGACCTGTGAACTGAACAGCCGCTTCTCCATCGGCGGACGTTTCGACTGCCCTACCCTAATGGTGGTGTCGGCCGTCATCTGGATGTATGCCTGGCCGAAGCCCTCTTCCTGTACGGGCTCCTGTGTCTTCGTCTCCTTGGCTCCGCAAGCAGCAAGAAGTCCTGCGGCAGCCATTATTGCAAATATTCTTTTCATGTTGTCGTAAAGTTTCAGTTTTCAATCTTCAATCTCTTAGTGATTGTACCATCCTCATTGCGAACGATGTTGATGCCACGGGTCAGACTGTCCATCTTCATGCCTGAAAGGTTGTAAATGGTTTGGTCGTTAGGGGTGAGTGGTGAGGGGTGAGTGGTGGGAGGATTGTTTATCCCCACCGTGCCATCGTTGTAAACGTTGCTCAGTCGGAGGTTCACCTCCCTGACACGTTCTTCATCGACCTTGACAACAGCACGGTCGTAGGTCATCAGGCCGTTCACCTCGGTCTCCACATCAGTAGTCTGGGTATAGACGGCGGCGCAGAAGGCTGCATTGCCACCATCATTGGCGGTGGCATCCTTGGCCATGCTGATGACTGCCTCGGTATTCTCGACGTAAGCGTCGGTGAGCTTCTTCTCGTTGTCGTAGTTCACGTAGGTGGTGGCAGCATTCTCATACCAGCGGTGTCCCTCGATATGACGGCCGAGCCCTCCGAACTCTCCCAGCACGACGGGACGGTTGGGGTCGTAAAGGAAGATATGGGGCGGACGGTCGTAGTCGTGCAGGTCGACGATGTCGCCTACGCCCTCGTAGTGGTTGCCGCCACTGGCTGCATTGACCAGACGGCTGCCGTCGATGGAGCGGGTATAGTTGACAACCTCAGCGGTCTTGAACTGTCCCCAGCTCTCGTTGAACGGCGTCCAGACAACGACGCAGGGGCTGTTCTTGTGCTGCTCAATGATTTCCTTCCATTGGTTCTTATAGGCGTTCTCCACGGCGGTGGTATGCTTGCCGGACTTCGTGCTCCATTCGCGGGTAACCCACGGTTCATCGCTGCGACCCAGTGCGGGCATGTCCTGCCAGACGAGCACACCCAGGCGGTCGCAGTGGTAGAACCAACGGTCGGGCTCCACCTTCATGTGCTTGCGAATCATGTTGAAGCCCCAGTCCTTTGTCTTCTGAATGTCGTAGAGCAGGGCCTCGTCGGTCGGGGCGGTGTAGAGACCGTCGGGCCAGTAGCCCTGGTCAAGCGGGCCGAACTGGAACAGGTCATGATTGTTCAGCTGCATGCGCCACTCGCCGTTGTCCAGCTTGCGGGTCGAAATCTTGCGCAGGGCGGTGTAGCTCTCCACACGGTCGGTTTCCTTACCGCCAATGCTGAGCGTCACCTCCATGTCGTAGAGTGTGGGGCTGTCGGGACTCCAAAGCTTTGCGCCCGGCACACTCAGCGTGATGTCGCTGCCGGCATCACCGCTGCCCTGTGCCACCTGCGCTCCGTTCAGTTTCAGTACCACATTGGCCTGAGCACTGGTGTTTCCTGCTGCCGACACATTGACGGTCAGCTCGCTGCGGTCAATGTCAGAAGTCGTTGTCACGGTCTTGATATACTGTTCATTGACAGGCTCCAGCCACACCGTCTGCCAGATGCCCGACACCTGTGTATACCAGATGCTGCCGGGGCCGCCGGGGTTGTAGCGCTGCTTGCCCAGGGGCTGTGTGGTCTCGTCGGTATTGTCCGTCACCATCACGGTGACAGTGTTGGTGCCTTCCTTCAGACGGTCGGTGATGTCGATGGAGAAAGCTCCGTAGCCACCCGTATGGCTACCCACGGCCGTGCCGTTGACAGAGACACGGGCGGTATAGTCCACGGCTCCAAAGTTCAGCATCACGCGGCGGCCTGCCCAGCTCTCGGGTACAGTAAATTCACGCTGATACCACAGGTAGTTGTTCTTGTCGAGCATGCGCATGACACCCGACAGACTTGACTCCAAAGGGAAGGGTACAAGAATCTTCCCGTCCCATGCTGTGGGAATGGTGCGCTGGCTCATCGGTGTGATGGCGTAATCCCAGAGTCCGTTCAGGTTCTGCCACTCACTTCTCACTAACTGCGGGCGGGGATATTCGGGCAGCGGGTTCTGCGGGTCTACCTCGTCGGCCCACTTCGTCTTTATCTTGTAGCCCTGAGGTGCCCATGCTGTCTCTTCGGGCTGCGGGGCATACTTGTCCATGAGCACGCGCATCCAGTGGCCGCCGATGACCGAACGGGCCCGGAAGCCGCGCATGTGCTTGCTGTCGGTATAGTACCAGTCGCACATCGGTACACGGTCGGTGGTCTCGTTGAACCACTTCCACATCGGGTCGGTGAACTTTAAGAACGTCTCCTTGTCGGGGGCCATCGAGGCCGTCCAGCAGATCCAGTCGCTCTTGGTGTACTTCTCACGGTTGTCGAGGGGCAGTCCCCAGGTGTTCTGCTTCGTCAGGTAGTACTTTATCTCACGCTCCATCACCTGCTTGGGGAAGATGTTGATGCCCCAGAGCTTATCCCACACGAGGTTGTACTTCTGGCTCCACGTGCCTCCACGGTCGAAGGCCAGCTTGTAGTGGTCGCCGTCGCGGGCATCGACCTCCCACACCTGAGCCATCTTCTTGGCAATGTCCATGTAGCGGGTGTATAAATCGTTGCGGCCGCGCATCTTGCACATCTCGGCATATCCGGCTATACCCATGATGGCCTTGATACTGAGGTTGGCGTTGTGGGCCCAGTGACCGGCGAAATCGTCGGTACAGAGCTGTGTGTCAGGGTCTTGTCCGTTGCTCACGAGGTAGTTCACCCAACGGGTACAGATGCTCCAGTAGGTGTTCACCCAGTTGGTGTTGCCCTCAATCTTCGAAATCATCGCTGCTAGGATGAGCATGTTGCCGCTCTCCTCGAGGGGCATGTCGCCGCCATAGACCTGTCCGTTGGCGTGGGGATAGGTGCCCAGGTCGTGGGCAGCCCAGTCCTTGTTCCACCGGCCGGTGCGCTGATATTCGAAGATAGAGGTCATCATGCCCTTCTGCAGCTCGGGGTTGTAGAGCAGGAAGAGGGGAGCCGAGGGATAGGTCAGGTCGACGGTGTTCACGCAACCGTTACTGTTGTTCTCCTTCGAGAAATAGAGCAGCCGGCCTTCGTTGTCCTGGAACAGCTTGTGTGCGGCAAGCACCTGCCGGTAGCTGGCCGAGAGCAGTTCGGCATATTTCACGTTGCCCGAGGCGAGACCGTCGTCGTAGATGGTCTTGTCCTGCTCACGGCAGCGCTCCATGATAGAGGCATACTGGCTGTTCATCTCACCGAAGGCCTGGAAGATGGTCTTGCCGTTGCGGGCCCAGTAGCCCTTATAGTCCCTGTTGAAATAGCGGATGTCCTTCACCTCGTCATAGCCGATGAGCATATAGCTGGCACCCTGTGTGGTCGAGCCGAAGTCGTGCATGTAGGCCAGGGTGGTCATATAGCAGGGCGACTGGTTCTTCACCTCGCCGCTGTAAGCTGGCAGCTTGCCGCTTGTGGTGAAGGTGCTCTCCATGACGGCCGTGGGAGCGACGCTCACCTGTCCGTTCTGTCCTGAGAGGTAGAGGTAGCCCCAGTCTATGCAGATCATGTCGCCGGCACGTCCCAGCACGTTCTGCGCCGTAGAGCCGGCCTTGGCATAGCGCACGGTGCCCTCGGTCACTATCGAGGCATCGACGGCCTGTGCCGGCTCGTTGACGGTCAGCCGGGGTGTCGTCGAATAATAGAACTGCACGTCATGAGCCTGACCATCCGTCGAGCGCACCTGATAGGATATATAATTAATAGGTGTAGAGACCAGGTCGAGGTCGGTGATGATCATCGGAGCCGTGAACACCACGTCGAGGTCCACAGGGCCGCATCCGAAGGTGAAATAGGTGGAGGTAGCCATCACGCTGACGCTCTTCTGCGTGGCGGTGGTGATGTCGCCACCTGTCTGGAACACGTTCTCGAACAGTCCGAAGTCGATGTAGGCACCTCCTGTCGTGTTGTGGCAATGAGCGGCAAGGACGTTGTCGCCAACGACCAGCTTGCGTTTCTCCTCGCTGGTCAGCTGGTGGGTCTCGCCCTGAATCCAGGTCTCGCCGGTGCTGATGACCTGCGTGCCGTTGACGTAGAGCTCGAAGACATCGTCGTGAGAGAACTGTATCCACAGGTCTTTCTGCAGGTCTTCGGCGGTGAGGGTGACGACGCGGCGCACGTAGATGTCGCTGTTCGTGGCGGTCCAGGCATTGTTCACGTTGGGATATTCGCCCTTGGTGCCCCAGGCTGCCTTCTCCTCGCTCCAGCTGCTGTCGTTAAACGAGCGCGAGGTCCAGTTGGTGTTATTCTGCCTGGTATGCGAGACACGTCCCGTCCACGAGCTGCCGGTGTCCGACATCGGGGCAATGGGGTTCAGCAGTATCGACTGCCCGGTGCCCATCCAGCGGTAGTTCTTGCCATCGACACGCAGCAGGCCCTCCATGGGCTTCTCAGCGTCGGTCCAGTGGCGCACGCTGCCGTCGGTCAGCTTGTCGAAGGGCGACCAGAACGAGAAATAGGGGTCATTCACCAAGAGAGGCACCGAAGGAAGCCTCATGGCGTTGCTTTTGTAGGGTTGAAACAGTTCGGCGTTTTGTGCCGAGAGGGTTGTAGAGGCGAGCAGCGTCATGGCCGCAGCCATCAAGGTCTTTAGTTTCATCATGATTATTTACGATTTACGAATTTACGATTTACGATTAGAAAGATTTCGATTAACGATTTACGAATTTACGATTAACACGATTTGTTTCTGTCTTTAGTATTAATAAATTACGAATTTGGTGCAAAATTACACCATTTTCCTATTACGCATGCGACAAAAACAGGTCTATAAAAGATAAAAAATGTTCAAAGCTACAATAAGCGAAAGGGAGCCTGACGAGAAAGGGGCTAACCTGCCTAAGAGAAGATGCCTTTCTCCAAGAAAAGGACATTTTTCTTTCCCGAGTGTGAGCAACTTGGCCGCGTAGCGGCAAAGAACGGCTTATTCGAATTGAAAGAACGGCTTATTCGAATTGAAAGAACGGCTTATTCGAATTGAAAGAACGGCTTATTCGAATTGAAAGAACGGCTTATTCGAATTGAAACGGTTCAAAGTATCCAAAGACCGATGGGGGATAAACGCCAAAAGGGGACTTGCGCAGATTACGCAAATCCCCTATAATATAACGGAAATCCGAAAATGATATCAGTCCATCATTTGCACCCTGGATTATTGTTCTGCCATGATGCTGATGATGTTGGAGATGTCGGCCACGTCGACTGCTCCGTCGCCATTGACGTCGGCAAGAGGATACTGTGCTGTTCCTGCCATGACGCTGATGACTGCGGAGATGTCGGCGACGTCGACTGCTCCGTCACCATTGACATCGCCCTGTATACCTTCTGCGGGCTTCTGTGCACCGTAGTAGGTGAGGCGGAAGTTGTCGAGCACGACCCAGTCTTTGGGCTTGTCGCGGAACTTCTGAACGGTAATGTTCATGTCGGTACCCTTAACTTCGACGAGCATGGTGGTCTTGTAGAGTCCGTTCTGGAAGTAGTCGCAGGCTTCGTTAACCCACATGGGGAACTCTCCTGCATAGAGGGCCTGGCCGTTGGGGTCTTCAATCATGCGTGGTGTGCCGTCGTCGTTATAGACGGGCTCTCCGTCGGCGCCTATTTCCTGGATGAGGAAGCGTGTGGTGCTGCGGTTGCCAAGACCGGGAGCCTTGTCGGCCTCGTCAAGGATGTTGGGGAGTTCGACCACTGTATCGCTGTTCATGTCGACGAGCATAGCGGCACGGACACGCTCATCACCGACAGCCTCTGCACGTATCTGGTCCTGGTGGTCACCGTCGCGGTAGTATCCCTGTACAGAAACTTCATACCAGCCGGGAAGGAGTCCGTAGACGAACTGGCCTAAGTCGAAGTCGACCTCGTTCCAGCACTCATAGGCGAAGTCGGGATGTTTATCATTGCGTCCCCAGATTCCCACATTACCAGTTGTCCTTTCATACTGGCTGGCCCATGCTGAGACATCCTCACGCTGGTTGAAGCCGGGCGACTGGATGAGGAAGGTAGCGTCCTGAGGAGCGGTGCTGGTGGCCTTCTCCATGAGGGCGAGGCGCTCGGCCTTGGTGACAAGCTTCCACTGGTTGTTGGGGTTGTCGATGCCATACATGTCGGTGTCGATGTTGCCGTAGGTTCCGGGACGATAGCCGAGGAGCATGCGCTGTCCGTCGGGGCCCTTCTCACCGTTGGCACGTGCGATGGCGTAGACGCCGGTCTTGCCTTCTACAGGCACGAACTCCCAGAGGTTGCGGGCGTCAGTATCCATGTAGCCGCCGTAGTTGAGGTACTGCTTGGGTGTGCCGTCGTCGGCGAAGCCGTTGTTGAGGTGTGTGTCGAGCATGTAGCCGTTATAGGGGTCGCCCTCTGCGGGAGACTCTGAGCCCAGGGTAAGGCTTATCTCGATACCGGGGAATCCGACGTAGGCATGTGCTCCCCAGTCGCCGCCTCCACAGAGGAAGCGCTGCAGTCCGACGTTGTAGATGTAGAAGTCGGCCTCGGCGGGCTCGGCACCTGCGAAGACGTCGGCGTGCTTGTCGGCAGCCTTTATCTTACGGGCGACGCGGAGCTGGTTGAGGGCGTCGTTAATCTCATTGGCCGAAGCGAGGTTCTGAACGGCAGCCTGTGCCTTGGCGATGAGTTCTGCATCCACGCCAGCCTGCTGGGCGAACGGTATGGTGGCGACAAGGAACTTATAGGGATCTTGTATGCCACGAACTTCGTTGAGGGCGTTGCGGAGGTTCCTGACGGCCTCGTTAAGAGCCTCGATGTCGGTGCTCTGTGCGGCAGCCTGTGCATCGGCGAGAGCCTGTGTGAAGGAAGCGGTTTGGATGCCCTCAAAGGCTTCAGCCTCGTTGATGACATTGGTATAGTCTTGAGCGGCAGCAAGGGCGTCGCGGATGTTCATCGAGGCAGCGGCAATAGCGGTGGCGTCGGTGCCGTTGAGGGCAGCCTGGCCCTCAGCGATGGCATTGACGAGAGCAGCGACGGCTACGCCTTGGTAATTAGCAGCCTCGGCGAGAGCAGCCTGAAGGTTGGCCCTCACCTGATCGATGTCGATTTCGTTGCCAAGATAGGTCAGGGTGAAGGAGTCGAAGACGAGCCAGTCGTCATCGCCGCCACCAATCTTCTGCATACCGATGGTGAGGGTACCATCGCTGACGACCACCCTCACGGGCTCGTTCCAGTAACCACCCATGAAAAAGCAGTTAGAGGCACGGTCGAGGGCATTGCCCTTTTGATCGGAGTTGCCGGGGATGTAGACACCGCCCTGGGAAATAGCGTAGGAATCAAAATCCTCCTCGGTGACACCGCAGTCGAGAATGGACATGAACGGACGGCTCACATCATTAAGGAAGAAGGAGGCGCGGATGACCTCTTCGCCGGCATCGCGCTTGGCACCGATATTAACCTCTGAGCCGTCACGGTAGAAGCCCTGAAGCTTGAACTCGTAAGTGCCGTTGGGCAGTCCGGTGATGGTCTTGGTGAGGGAGAACTTGGTCTTCTTCCAGCACTCTACGGCGCGGTTGCCGTGGACGATGCCGTCGCCACCCTGGGCATAGACACCGTCACCTTCCTGAATGACATCCCACCGGTTGCGCTCGTCCATGTTGGCAAAGTCATGTCCTCCGATGAGCCATGTGGCATCCTTCGGGTTGGCCTTCGTGGCAGTCCTGAGGTCTTCCATACGCTGCTCGAGGGTGACGAGCTGCCAGTGATCAAACCATCCGAAGTCGTCGAGGAAGCCCTCATCGTTGACTGCCAGGTAATGGTCGTCGGTAGAGTGAATCTTGTAGGACCCAGGCACCGTTGCGTCCGGTTCAAAAACCCATGATGTCACGGCATCGTCAGTATCCATATAATAGTTGTGGCCGTTGATACTATGGTTTCTACCGAACTTGGGGTTCAAACGGTATAATCCATCAGAGAGCTTGACGATTTCGACGTCGAGACCGTACTTGTCGACCTGAGCACGAGTGGTCCAGTCCTCCTTGACCTTGTTGTTGTTCTGCAGCCACTGGCCGCTCTCTACATTATAGAGATAGAACGTTCCGCCCTCTTCTGGCAGCTCATTGCTTGCCCAAGGGGATGTCTGCGCCTGCATCGCTGTTGTGGCGAGCAGACCCAATGCTAATTGTAAAAATCTCTTTTTCATAAGTTTTTAGGTTTTAAAAAGGGTTAGAATATGAATTTCTGGTGCAAAATTACAGTCTTTATGATTAGTAAGGGGAAAAATACAAGTCATAAAACGGCAAATATTCGTCAATAGCTCGTCTTGTAGGCACTTCCGTCAGATAGTTGCCTGATGACTAAGCCGTGAGAGGGCTCGCCCGTCAGCTGCTGGCCGCCCAGGTTGTATGTGCGGAGGGGCTGCTGCCCAGCTTTAAGGGCAGGAGCCAAGGAGGTGGTGGTGTCGAAGACAGGGGCATCGGCGGTGACGGAGGGGATGCGGTTGCGGATGTATGGCCAGCCGTCCTTGTCCCATAGCAGCTGGTCGAGGTAGACCTTGCGGCCACCGTCGGGGTCGGCAGCGTCGAAGCCATGATAGAGCATCCAGTACTGGCCGGCATCGTCGACGATAATCTCAGAGTTATGACCCGGGCCTACCACCTTACTGCTTTTCTGCAGCACCAGCATGAAATTGTTGTCCATGGCAGCCCTGCCACTCTTGTTCACGTAGGGACCCAGAAGGCTCTCCGAGCGGGCCACGACGACGCGGTAGGTGCTGTTAAGGCCCTCGCAGCAGGTGCCGGCAGAGCCGAAGAGGTAGTAATAGCCGTCTTTCTTAAAGATGTAGGTGCCCTCGGTCAGCGTGCCGGCTATCTGCTTCTTCTCGGCGCCGGGCTTCAAGCTGAGGCCGTCGTCGCTGAGCTGGATGGCATAGATGCCGCGGAAACTGCCCCAGAAGAGATACTTGCTGCCGTCGTCCTCCTCGATGTAGAAGGGGTCGATGCTGTTCTGCACGCCTATCTCGCTGGAGATGAAGAGCTTGCCGACATCGGTAAAAGGACCGCCTGGACGGTCGGCGGTGGCCACGCCGATGCCACACTCCCACTCGCCGCCCCAGGTGGACTTGGAGTAGTACATGACATATTTGCCGTTGATATAGTTGATGTCGGGGGCCCAGATGCGGCCGTTGGGCACCATCTGCGGCCGTGTACGGTCGTTGAAGGCAGTGCCTACCCGGTGCCAGTCTACCAGGTTCTCCGAGCGGTAGATGGGCACGTTGCGGATGTTTTCCGTGGCGTAGAGGTAGAAATAGCCGTCGGCGGCATGGATGACTGTTGGGTCTGGGAGACTCTCGTCAATGACGGGGTTGCTGTACTGCGTCTGGGCAGTAGCAAACAAGGGAAAAAAGAGAAGGGCGGTAAGTAATTTTCTTGCCATAGTCAGGATTTTTCGGCAAAATTAGGCAAAACGACGGGCGATAGAGGAAAATAATAGTTCAAAAAAGAAGAAATAATTGGCAAAAGGCTTTGCCGTGAACGTTTTTTCCCTTTTAAGCCATCGTATGTCAAAAAATTGTTGTAATTTTGGGGCCGAAAAAAGGTCTGTATTATGAAAAGGACACTACTAATCTATACATTATTTTTATATGTAGCCTCTCTGTCAGCTTCCCTTCCCGTCGTCTTCAGCAACTATATGGCTGCCGACGGTCTCAGCGACAACAATGTGCTGTGCGGACTGCGCGACCGCTACGGCTTCATGTGGCTGGGCACCAGCAATGGCCTGAACTGCTTCGACGGCCTGCAGAACACCATCTACCGCAACATGACCAAAGGCGGCATACAGAGCAACACCATCACCGCGCTGCATGAGCATGGTAACGACATCTGGTTCGGCGGTGCTTTCGGACTCTATGTGTATAACCGTCAGTCGAAAAGCTTCACCAGTTTCAACAAGCGTACAAAGTATGGGGTGAACATCAGCGCCACCGTGCAGGACATTGTGGGCAGCCAGGACGGACGCATCTGGATAGGCACACTGGGACAGGGACTCTTCATCTATGACCCCGACACCGACGAACTGGTGCAGGACAGCCGACACGGCTCGTTCATCAGCGACATCCTGGCCGAAAACGACAGCCCTGTCTTCGTGGCCACCCTGCATGGGAAAATCATGCAGTACGGACAGAACGGAACCTTCCTGAAAGAACTTAACATCCCCAACTATCACAGCGACAAGAACGTCATCAGCCTTGAGCACATCGGATTCCGCCTCTATATAGGCTGCGAGGCAGGGCTCTACACCATCCAGCGGGGCGATGCAGAGGTAGTTCCCGTTCCCAATGCCCATGTCAGCATCCACTCCCTGCTCAGGAGAGGCGAAAGGCTGCTCATGGGCACCGACCAGGGCATCTATCTCTACGACCCCACTACGCAGAAGCTGAGCCGCTTCGACAATCCCGACGACAAGTCAGGCGGACTGACCGACCAGCACGTCAACGCCCTAACATGGGACAGCGACAGCACGCTGTGGGTGATGACACAGAAGGGTGGTGTTTGCTACCTCCCGCAGTACAACAACGACGTACAGCAGGCCACCTTCAGCATCAGCAGTAAAGCCCACGGAATCATGATAAACACCGTCTGTGAGATGCCTGATGGACGTATCTGGGTAGGCCATGAGCATGGCCTCGGCATCTACAACCCCCAGACGCAGCTCATCGAACCCGCAACTCTCAACTCTCAACACTCAACTCTCAACACTGAGGTGTGTGTCCTCTTGGCCGACGGCAACGACCTCTGGATAGGCACCCGCCGGCAGGGCATCATCGTGCTGAACACCGTCAGCGGTCAGCAACGGCACTTCGAGTACTCGGCCGACAAGTCGTACACCGTGCCCAGCAACGAGATTACCGCCCTGCTGCGCACCGCCGACAGCACCATCTACGTAGGCACCAGCTGGGGACTCTGCCGATACGAGCGCTCTACAGAAAACTTCCTGTGGTATTTCGAGATAGGTTCGGCAACACGCATCACCAGCCTCACCGAAGACAAGGACGGAGCCGTCTGGGCAGCCACCAGCAGCAACGGTCTCTTCAAGCAATGGGAGCACGGGGCCACCTTCCGCAATTTCACCCTTCCCAACAATAGCATCTCCACCGTCTTCTGCGACAGCAACGGACAGGTGTGGGTGGCTTATAACGGCACGGGAATGGCCCGCTATGTGCCAGAGACAGAGAGCTTCGAGCCTTTCGGCACCGACATTCCCGAGATACAGGACCAGCAGATACACTTCATCGTCGAAGACCATCAGCACAACCTCTGGATGGGTATCGAGACAGGCCTGCTCTGCGTCCAACACCCAACACCCAACACTCAGCACCCGTCAGTCTTCTCCGTGCCCTCCGTGTCGTTCCGCCAGCTGAAGCCCAGGAACTCGGCCTGCATCGCCAAAAGCGGAGAGTTCTTTGCCGGTAAGTCCAATCAGCTGCTCCACTTCTATCCGGAACGCATCAGGATAAAACATAAGCAAGCTCCAGTTTACATCACCAGCATCACCCTTCCCTTCAGTTCATCAGTTGGAGGCGATTTGTCTGTCGGAGGAGATTTGCAATCTGTTGGAGGGGATTTGCAATCCCCGAGTTCCGTATCGCTGCATTATTCTGACAACAGCTTCACCCTCCACTTCTCTCAGCCCATGTTCAACAACTCGGGCAGCTACCGCCGACTTGAATACCGCATGGAGGGCATTGATGCATCATGGGCCAAAGGAACGAAGAACGCCGAGGCCACATACGTCAACGTTCCCCCTGGCGACTATGTCTTCCTCCTCCGTGAAGCTGGCAACAATGACGAGAGCACTTACGCCCGGCTTAACATCACCGTACTACCACCCTGGTATCGTACCAACGTGGCATACGTCATCTACTTCCTGCTGCTCGCCGCAGCCGTCGTCTGGTTTCAGCGACGTTACAGCAACAAACTGAAAAGACGCTACGCACGCCGCCTCGAAAGTTATCAGGCAGAACAGGAAAAGGCTAACTTCGAATCGAAAATCCGATTCTTTATTAATATTGTACATGAGATACGAACGCCCCTTACCCTCATCAGCCTACCCCTCGAGGCCCTAAGTGAAGAGTTAGGAGTTGCTGCGCAGGATTCACCTTCAACTCCTAACTCCTCACTCCTAACTCTTAACTCATCCAAGAATCACATCGCCGCCATGCGGCGCAACATCAACTACCTGCTTGGCATCACCAACCAGCTGCTTGACTTCCAAAAGGCCGAGCACGGGAAAATACAGCTCTCCCTCACCTCCTGCGACGTAAGTCAGCTCCTTGACAACGTTTACCAACAGTTCACCGACGCCATGGAGCTTCAGGGAAAACACATACAGTTGCAGCTGCCCTCCGAGCCCGTCGTCGCCACCATCGATGCCGACAAGGTGCAGAAGGTGATGATGAACATCATAGGAAACGCCACCAAATATGCCAGAAACGAGATCATCGTACGGTTGGAAACCACCGAGGCCGAACTCCGCATCTCCGTCATCGACGACGGTCCTGGCGTTCCTCTAAAGGAGCGAGAGAAAATCTTCGACCTCTACTACCAGATAGGAAACGAAAGCACCGCTGCCACACTGGGCACCGGACTCGGACTCTCCTACGCCAAGATGCTCGCACTATCCCACGACGGAGACCTCATCTATACCGACGCCGTCGGTGGCGGCTCCAATTTCCAGCTCTCCCTGCCCCTCAAGAAGTTAGGAGTTAAGAGTGAGGAATTAGGAGTTGCTGCGCCGGATTCACCCTCAACTCCTAACCCTCAACTCCTCACCCCTAACTCCTCACTCCTAACTCCTAACTCCCATACCACTTACCACATCCTCCTCGTAGAAGACAACGAAGAACTGCTCCAGATGACCTCCGATGCCCTGCGCAGCCAGTTCCGCATCGTCAAGGCACGTGACGGCATGGAGGCCCTCGACCTCCTGCAATACAACGACGTCGATGTCATCGTCTCCGACGTCATGATGCCACGCATGGACGGAAACGAGCTCTGCCGCCGCCTTAAGGACGACATCAACTACTCACACATACCCGTCATACTCCTCACGGCCAAGACCAGCGTCGATGCAAAGGTCGAGGGCATGCAGAGCGGAGCCGACATCTACATCGAGAAACCCTTCTCCATCAAGCAGTTGGAAATGCAAATCAACAATCTCCTCCGCATGCGTCAGACCTACTACGAGCGGATGCGCAACATCGTCTCACCCTCTGAAGCCTCCTCGGAACAGGGGAAGCAGGAAGCGACGGGAGCCTTCAACCAGCAGGACATGCGCTTCATGGAGCGACTGCAGAAGATGGTCGCCGACAATATGCGCGACGAGGAATTCTCCATCGACATGCTCGCCGAGCAGATGAACATGAGCCGCAGCAGCTTCTACCGCAAGATCAAGGCGCTCACCGACATGACACCCGTCGATTATCTTAAGATGCGGCGCATAGAACAAGCAGCCCTGCTCTTGAAGCAGGGCTACCGTATCAACGAGGTTGCGGAGCGAGTCGGATTCACCAGCAGCAGCTATTTCGCCAAGTGCTTCAAGGCACGGTTCGGCGTGCTGCCCAAGGACTTCGTCGCAAAATGACGGTCGAAGGCTATCTGATTACCTTCTTGCCACCAACGACATAGATGCCGGGACGGCTGATGCTTTTCACGCTGCGGCCTTGAAGGTCATATTGGCCATTGGCCTTTAACCTTTGACCATTGGCCTTTGACCCAAAATCGTATATTCCCGTAGTTATGTTCACCACCTCAAGCGTCCAAAAGGAGCGGTGGTTGGTGCCGTTGACGGCTGCATAGGTCTGCGCCCAGCAGTCGGCCTGGTTGCTTTCGCCCTTCAGGTTCAGGCCGATGGTGCCTGACGTGAAGTCATAGGGAGCATTGCCCGTGTAGGAAAAGCCATACCGGCCACCCTCTGCCGACGGGGCCACGACGTAGTATTCGGCCCCCTCCTCGCCAAGGAGCACCGGGCGCTCCGTCTGCGGTGCATAGCCCTGAATGAAGCGTCCCGACGCAGCGTTGCTCACGTAGTAGCAGTTCTTGTTGTCAGTCTTCTCGAAAGTCCAGTACGAGTTACCATCGGCCTCACCGCCACAGCGAATGTAGCTGTCGGCATTGCCTGTGTCCTGCATATAGGCAGGCGTGCCGCTGAAATTACGGACGGTGTAGGTCTTTCCGTCAAGGGGCCAGTCTTCGTCTTCGCCCGGCGTCTCACCGCCGTTGAAGGCAGTAAGGTCGAGCGTGTTGTTCATCACCTGGCGAATCTCATCGGCAGAGAGCAGTCCCTTGAAGAAGTAGAGTTCGTCGAGCTTTCCGACGAAGTAGTCCTTGTTGGCCTTATGACCGCCTATACGGAATCCTCCGGTACAGCTCTCGAAGGCGGGAGCCGAGACGGTGCAGTCGCGCACACCATTAATATAATAGGTGATGCTGAGGTCCACGGGGTTGCACACCACAGCCACATGCTGCCACTGTCCGGGTACGAGCGAGCCGTAGGAAGCATGGTTCTGCTGCGCACCGAGGAAGTTGTTGTAGAAAAAGCGGGCATCGCCGCCACTGGTGGGAGTCTCGGCACGACCGTAGAGGTAGATGCGTCCCGTGCCGGCATTGTCCTTCTGTGCCAGTATCACCTGGTCGCGAAAGTAGTAGCCGTCCTGCTGGGCATTGCTGGAGTTGGGGGCAGTGGCCGTCTCGTTGTAGACCCAGGCACAGAAAGTGGTCTGGGTGGTCTTGGTGTCGAGGATGCCGGTGGTGTTGAGGTCGAGATACTGTGCATTGCCGTCGAGGGAGAGGGCTTTGCCGTAAACGCCCTCGCCGTAGCTGAAGCCACCGGCAGAGGGGGTCAGGATGTACTTGTTCTCCGAGGCGTCGTTAAGGTTATCATCGCAGTCATAGTGGAAGATGAGTTCCTTCGGCGTGTCCTCGATATCGGCTGCTACGCTCAGTCCGACACTCTTGGCCCAGTTGTTCCAGAGGGTCTTCAGCTCACGCACCTTGTCGGGATACTCTGCGGCCACATTGTTGGTCTCCGAGTAGTCGGTCTTCAGGTTGAAGAGCTGCCATCCGGCACCGCTGAGAGCCGTGAGGCGCCAGTCGCCCTTCCGCACGGCACGGCCTCCCTCATGCTCCCAATACATGATGCGCTCGTCGTCCCAGCTGTCCTTCTCCTGAAGCAGGGGCACAAAGCTGCGTGCCTCGTCGCAGAGGGGCTTGATGGTGTAGCCGTTATAAGAAGTGGGATAAGTGGCACCGGCAAGTTCCATACAGGTGGGCATGACGTCGAGGAAGCTGCATGGCTCCGACATGATGGTTCCCTCCTTGTCGCTGGCCATTCCTGCAGGCCAGTGTACGATAGTGGGAGCTGCCGTTCCGCCGTGGAACTGCGTGGTCTTCCAGTAGCGGAAGGGAGCGTTGACGGCTCCTGCCCATCCGTTGTGCAGGTAGTTGTAGGTGAGCTGGTCGCCAGGAGTGGGCGAGTTGTGGACCACGCTCTGGCCTGAGCGGGTGCGGTCGTGGCGGTCGAAGTCGCCGATGTTGTAGTTCTCGCTGGAAGCGCCATTATCCGAGGTGAAGATGATGATGGTATTGTCGAAGATGCCGCGGCGTTTCAGCTCGTCTATGATGCGCCCGATGTTCTGGTCCACACAGTCCACCATTGCTGCGTGCACCTCCATGTTGGCCGACTGGAAGGCCTTGTTGGTCTCGTTTTCCCACGTACGGCCCGATGCGTTGGCGGCTACGGGTGTCTCATCAGGGTCAACGATGCCCAACTCCACCATCTTCTGATAGCGGCGCTCACGCAGGACGTCCCAGCCGTCGTCATACACGCCCTTGTACTTGGCTATGTCCTGAGGCTTTGCCTGTACGGGCCAGTGGGGCTCCTGGAAAGCCACATACATGAAGAAGGGCCTGCCGTCGGCCGTCATCTCGTCCATCATGTCGATGGCCTTGTCTGCCACAAAGTCGGCATAGTAGAAGTCGCTGGGGATGCTCTCGGTGAAGATGGGCTCCTCGTTGTGTACGAGCGAGAAGGGGTCGAAGTGGTCGGTGACGCCCCAGATGGTGCCCCAGTGCTGGTCGAACCCTCGGTTACAGGGATAGGTGTCGATGGGTGCGAACGGCCGGTTGTCGAACGTGTTCTGGTGCGACAGCCATGCCATCTGGTCGGCATTGTTGCCGATGCCCTGCGTCAGCGAGAGGTGCCACTTGCCGCTCATGCCGGTGTGGTAGCCTGCCTGGCGCAGCACTTCGGGGATGGTGACGCAGTCCTTGGTCAGGCTCTGTCCCATGCCGGTGATGCCCACGGTCTGTGCATAGCGGCCGGTGAGGAGCTGTGCCCGCGAGGGACAGCTGCGGCCGGAGTTGAAGAACTGTGTGAAGCGGACGCCGTTCTCAGCCAGTCCGTTGAGGTTGGGCGAGTGCACTTCGCCTCCGAAACACTCCAGGTCGGAGTAGCCCATGTCATCGACAACGATGAGCATGATGTTCGGACGGTCACCTTGCTGCTGCGCATCAGCAATACCGGGAAGCAGGGCGGTCATGGGTAGTAGGAATTGTCCAGCTTTCATAATTGGGTGTTTTAATGAGAAAAAAAGTAATTGCTGTTTAGGCTGCAAAGTTATAGACAAGCGCGTAAACAACAGGAAAAAAACAGGTCAAAATATAGCCCGATTCAACCGAAAGGGCTTGCCAGAGTTTGCGCTCGGCAAGACCCGTAGGGGTGACGTGCATGGCACAGCGAAGAAAGTTGCGATTAAGCGAGAGGAAAGGAAGATAATTTCTTTCCCGAGCGTGGCACAACTTGGCCGTGTAGCGGGAAAGAACGGCTTTTTCGACCAGAAAGAACGGTTTATTCGACCAGAAAGAACGGCTTATTCGACCAGAAAGAACGGCTTATTCTCAGTAGGGTCAACCCTTATAACGGAATAACAGAATAGTTTGACCTGTTTTTGTTTTTCTTCGAACTATTATTCTTGTTTCGTTACTGGGATAAGTCGTACCTTTGCAGCCGTAGATTTAACTGAAAACCAACGGTAATAAAATGAAGAGACAATTCTTTGCGTTACTGGGTGTAGCGCTTTTGGCCTTTTCGTTGACTGGCCTAGCTCAGTCTTCGTCAATGGCAAACTGGATTACCAGTCTTAACCTTAATGACAACCTGTACATCAGCCAGCTCTCACTGCCTGGGGCTCATGATGCGGCGACGGAAACATTATCGATAGGTAAATGTCAGGACAAAGACCTTGCCGGACTATGGGATGCTGGTGTCCGCGTCTTCGACCTCCGTCCCACAGACGGCAACGGGTGCCCCATTTATCATGGGGTATTAAGTACTGGCATTAACTTGACCCAGGCCCTCACGACCATCACGGGACGGCTACAGAGCAATCCCCAGGAGTTTGCCATTGTCCTGATGCGCAATGAGAATGACAATGGCATTACCGACAATTGGAAAAGCCGTGTCACATCTATCATGAGCAGCTTTTCCTCCTACGTCATCCCGTTCAATAATAATCTGCGCCTGGGTGATGTCCGTGGAAAGGTGATTGTCCTCAGCCGTGACTATTTTGCCGACGGGTATACCATCGCCGGATGGGGGGACAAGACTACTCGCGATGTGGTTTGGGCAAACGACAATGACGCTTTCCGCTTTGTTGTACAGGACTACTATCAAGTCGGTAGTAATGCTACGACAAAAGAAAATGCCATCAAGAGCCTGCTGGATGAGGCCCGTAGCCAGACCAGTCCGAACTTCATGTTCATCAACCATACGTCGGGCTACTCTGGTTCATTGGGAATCAACAGCAATATCAACTCCAACGCCAATTCCTCCAACAAGTGTGCCCTCGACTATATCAACGCCCATCCCGGCCGCACGGGCATCATCATGATGGACTATGCCGGTTCCAGCAGTTACTACGGTGCCGACCTCTGCGATGCCATCATCGCGCAGAACAGCGCTTTGACAGGGCTCAACCTCCCTACCCTCCCCGACAATACCGACTACTACCTGCAGAATGTTGAGACCGGGCTCTGGCTACAGGGCAATACGGCGAAGACCACAACTAACCGAGACGGCTGGAACACCGCCGCCAACATGGGCACTTACGGCCGGCCTTTCCGCATCCAGAACTATGCTGCCGATGGCTATAAGCTCAACACTCAGTCGGGCCCTAACGCCCTCGGCTGCAATTACGGCAATGCCAGCCTGCTCTATCTGGACGGCAGCATTGGCCCTACGAAATGGAAGTTCACCGGTACTCGTGAGGCTACACACATCACCATCAACTGGGACCGCTGGCTCAGCGTGGACAACAACAATCGGCTCGTCAACAGCAATCCGGCATCGACCTGGCGCATCTGGACTCGCGAGGAGCGTATCGAAGCTATGGCCGAGGCCACTCCCGAGAATCCGCAGGATGTCAGCTGGCTGATGGTCAACCCCGAACTGATGAACAACGACAACAAGACTCCTCAGTGGACCATCAGTCGCTCCGGTGGCGACCAAGGCTGGCCTGACGGCTTCCGACCCAATCGCGTTTACGAGACCTGGAACTTTTCGGGTCTCGATTTCTACCAGACCATCGACGTGCCCAACGGACACTACCGCGTCAGGGCTCACGCCATGTACAGCCCTACGGGCATCGGCAACACTTCTCTTGCCGACTATAACAACTACGTCACTAACGGCGATGCCACCGTCTTTGCCGCACTCTACGCCAATGATAACACCGTCAAGCTGCCCTCCATCTATTCCTTCGCCCATAATGCCCAGGTGGCCGACTACACTTGGCGCAACCTTGGCTCGGGTGTAAACATCGTCGACGGCTGGTGGCAGATAGCCCGGGCAATGGGCGAGGACGACAAATACCTCACGGAGCCGCTCGATGTGGTGGTCAGCGACGGAAAACTGCGCATCGGCATCAAGAGCCTCAGCGGCAACCCATCGTCTAACTGGGTAGTCATCGGCAGCTTCAGCCTGGAGTATCTTGGTGTTGACAGGATAACACTAGACGAGGAGGCAACGAGCTTTCCGGAAAGTAGCGACTATGCTATTGTGACCGTCAACCGTGCATTTAATGAAGGATGGAATGCCGTGTGCCTGCCCTTCGACGTGGAGGCAAGTCATCCGCTGCTCGCCGGTACTGAGATAGCCCAGTTTGCTGGTGATGTCAATACTAATGGCAATGTGGAAGTGCGTTTCACGACAACCGACCATGTTGAGGCCAACACACCCTATCTGATATTCTTCCCACAGGCTGTTGCGGCCAACCAGGTCTTTGACTATGTTAACTTCAATCCTCAGGATGTGAAGGCCACAGGCACCACGTTCGACTTTATGGGAACCTACGTGAAGGCTCCCGTCGTCAGCGCCGGCGACTATGTCATCTCAGACGGTCAGCTGGCCAAGGCTTCCACAGACATCATGCTCAAGGGAACCCGCACCTACTTCAAGCTGAAGACACCCGATGCCGTCAGGAGCGTCTCGATGACCATAGACGGTGTAAACACGACGGGCATTGAGGCTACGCTAAATGATAAAGGACAAATGATAAATGAAAAATACTATGACCTGCGAGGCCGCAAAGTGTCAAAGGTCGAAGGTCTAAGGTCAAAGGGACTGTATATTCAGAATGGGAAAAAATTAATCGTACATTAATATGAAAAGACGATATGCGTCTCCGGCAACGAAGGTAATGACTATAAAAGCCCAAGCCTCTCTGATGGAAAACTCCATTACTAGAACTACAGGCACAGAGCATGAGATAGAAATCCCAGAAAAAACCGTAGATCATGCAGATTCACGGTCAAGTATATGGGACGAATGACGCTCTTACTGGCGATAGCAGCTTTTGCCATGCCATTGATTAGCCAGGCATCGGAAGAACCTACGGAGCTGACGCTGATGCCGGGCAACGTGACCATCGTCGTATCCGACGATGAGTGCAGTCAGGTGATGCTGGCAGTAGAGGCCCTGCAGCGTGACTTCCAGAAGGTGCTGGGATTCAAGCCCGCCATCGTCAGCACAGCCTCTGTTGGATGGGATTTGCAATCTGTTGGAGGGGATTTGCAATCCCCGACAGACGGTGTGGCACTGGTGGTGGCCAACGGAGGGCTCGAGGGCTTTGAGTCCCACCGCGTCTATGCCGAAGCTGAGCACAACCGCATCGTGATGCAGGGCGCCGACATGCGCGGCACCATCTACGCCATCTACTCGCTGAGCGAGCAGCTGCTCGGCATCCCCCCACTGTGGTACTGGTGCAACTGGCAGCCGGAGCAGAAAGAGAAGATTGTGGTGGCCGAGGACTTTGACTACTACCAGCCGTCGCCCATCGTACGCTACCGTGCCTGGTTCCCCAACGACGAGGACCTCTTCATCCCCTGGCGCCGGCAAAGCGCCGACAACAACGAGCGCTGGCTGGAGACCATGCTGCGACTGAAGCTCAACACCGTGGAGTACACCGCCACGGTGACCACCAATGGCACGCTGAACAACGAGGCCATGCTCTACAAGAAATACGGTCTCGTGCTCACTTCACACCACATGGTGGCACTGAACAACAGCTTCGCCAACTGGGATGCCTACTGGCAGCAGGTGCGCCACACCACATCCCCAGTCCTCTCGGTCAACGACATGACTTCGCTGCGCGAGTTCTGGCAGTACAACATCGACGCGGTGATGAACAGCGGCGTGGAAAACCTGTGGCAGGTGTCTTTCCGTGGCAAAACCGACCAGCCCTTCTGGTCAGTGTTCAGCGATGCGCCAAAGACTGATGCTGAGCGAGGCGCCGTCATCAACCGCATGGTGAAGGAGCAGTACGACATGATCTGCCAGTCCACAGGCGACGAAAACCCCTTCGTACGCATGACGTTCTACGACGAGATATCGTCGCTCCTCGCTGCCGGACACCTCCAGCCGCCGACCGCCACAAACATGCTATGGACCTTCGTGGCCGGACGCCGTGATCACTACCCCTACGACGACCTGGTAAACTGGACCAACACCGACAACGTGAAGCTGGGCTACTACATGAACCTGCAGTTCTACTCCACCGGTGCCCACCTTGCTCCCGCCGAAGGCCCGTGGAAGATGGAGGACAACTACCGCTACGTGATGTCCAAGGGTCCGCTCACGTTCAGCGTCGTCAATGCCGGCAACCTGCGTGAGTTCCTAATGGAGATGAGCGCCAACGCCGCCATGATGTGGAACCCCGACGGCTATAACACCAACGACTTCCTGCGCCGCTTCTGCGCCCAGTACTTCGGCGAGGAGCACGCCGCAGAGGCCGCACAGCTCTACCACGACTACTATTATGCTTACTGGAACCCCAAGAAGAGCGACTTCCCAGGCGGCTTCGACCGTCAGTATGTGTTCCAGGACCTGCGCCACTCACAGGTCATCAAGCAAATCAACAACACCTGGAACACCTTCAAGGTGAACCCCTTCACCGAGATAGGCTATGAGAGCGTTCCCGGCCGCACCTTCCGCATCGAGGGCCGCAACCCCGTGGACAGCGTCCTTGCCGGTATGAACCGCGAGATGAAGGCCTTCGCCGACGTCGCCCGTCGCTGTGAGGCTCTACAATCTCAATTATCAGCTCTCAATGGTCAATGGTCAACGGTCAATGGTCAATGGTCAACGGTCAATGGTCAATTCTTCTACGACCACCTCTCTGCCTACGCCCACTACATGGAGCAGCTCGCTACCGCCGTCTATCACTTCGTCTATGCCTACAAGAACCCAGACGACGAGCGATTCCTTCACCTGCAGACTGCCTACGAGGCCATGAAGGCAGCCAAGGAGGCACTGCTTGCCTCCCAGCACGGTGTGTTCAGCACCTGGTATGCCACCGACGATAAGTTCGAAATGGACGCCCGCATCGAGAACATCCGTAGCCGTATGGCCGAGGCAGAAGACCTTGATCCGTCCAAACCCTGAGTTTGAGCCGTCCAAACTCCGAGCATGACTGGCCCATTGAACAGATTATAGCTATTTTTGAATAGTCTTTTGCTGCTGTTTCTACCAAATGCCCGTATCTTTGCACCGTTTTTCCATATAGACAGACATAAGAACTGAACATGTTTTTCTATTTACTTTTTGTATAACTTAAAACAATTAATTATGAAAAGAAAACTAACATTCGTCTTAGGGCTACTGTTCGCCCTGACAGGTAGCGTCTTTGCGCAGTTCAGCGCCGACAAGACCTATGTAATCAGCAACCGGAATGATACCAACTTGTTCATGCAGGACAATGGCGGTAACAGTGTCGCCTTAGGTGGCATGAACAACAATTCCTATTGGATATTTGAAGCAACAGCCAACCCAAACTGCTACTACGTCAAAAACGCTACTACGGGTAAATACATGCAGAGCTGCAATACCAGCGAAGTGGAAGTCGTTATGGGCAACAGTCCCGTTGAGTACTCCATCATTCTCTGCACAGTAGAAGGCGATGGGATGTACGGTATGGCTTCCACCGACCAGACGACCTACGATTTCACCACAGGTACTATCGGCTGTAACTGGAAGAACAACAACACCGTACAGGGGTTTGCCGCCGTCAGCGGCACCAACCACCGCTCGTTCTGGAAGATTGTGGAGGAAGCAATGCCAACACCTATAACAGGATTATCTTCTCTATACGAGGGCAGTGTCGCCGAAGTTGGTACATTCTATCTCTACAACGTAAAGACCGGTAAATGGCTGGGCGACAACCACGTAAACACTGACGGAACCTGGACATCGCATGGTGAGCTTGGTCCTCGCGGTCGTGACATTGACCTGAAAGCGGGCAACGCCGACGGGCGTTTCATACTTAACCCGAAGCTTAACAACAACCACTCTATCAATGGCAGCAATCTCTACATGGACACCCGTGACGGTGAGACCAATTGGATATTCACTCCTGTAGATGTTGAGGGATTGACCAACTGCTATGCTTTGACCACTCCGGGTGGAAAGGCTTTGGGAGCAAATTCCAACGGATGGGCCACCAGCGACCCTAACGACATTGCTGAAAGTGGAAACGTCTGGCAGCTCGTCAGTCGTGAGCAGCGTCTTGCCGCCATGCAGGTGGGTGATGACTGTTCGTGGCTTGTACTGGGCGGAACATTCCCAGTTGCAGACAGTCACAGAGAGGAGAATGCATACAGGGTATGGCTGGGCGACTATGGCGACAATGCCTGTGGCGGCGACGGATTCTACCATTGCAACCGTGTGTGGGAGCTCTGGAACATCACCAACCGTGACATCTATCAGGACATCAATGTTCCTAACGGCAAGTATAAGTTCAAGGCACAGGCCATCTATGTGTCGACCGGCGGCGGCGACATGAACAGCGACCGCTATAACGAGTATCTGGCAGACCCCACGGGCAACACCAAGGGCGTGGTCTATGCCAACGATGCCACCACTCCGATGATTAACGTCTATTCACTCGTTACGACCGAACGGGTCAACGACAGGAACACCAAGGAAATTGCTTCTGGTGTTTGGGCTTACAACGGCACGAACGAATTCTCAACGAATATCTTCGAGGGCAAAGGCTGGACCGACGAGGTGGAAGTGGATGTTACCAACGGCAAGCTGCGTGTGGGTGCCAGGGTAGAGAACGCCAGCAGCGCTTGGATGCTGATTGACAACTTTACACTGACTTACGCCGGAGAGGTGGTCATCGAGGACCTTACCGCCTATATCGCAGCACTTGAAGTAATGATTGAGGAAGCAGGACAATTCGACGGCGAGACAACTGATGCACTGGCAGCTGTATTAGCAGCAGCAATTACGGATGCTCAGAACGTCAGCCGGACTGATGCCGATGCTATGACAAATGCCACCAATGCCCTGGAGGCTGCCCTGAACATGGCCAAGACCGTAGACGTGAAGGCTTTGAAAGCTACTGTTGCCCTGGCCCAGACCGAGGGTATCACCATTCCCGCTTCTGTGGCAAATTTCATTGCCAACGGTACGAACAACGAGGTTGAGGCCAACATCCGCCTTGTGCGCAACCTGCGCAAGCTCAATGCCATCGAAAAGGTTGACATCAGCCTGATTGAGTGTTCTGAGCCTGCCAACGAGGAGGCCGACTACTTCCTCTACAACGTGGGTGCCGGCGTCTTCTTAAGCACAACGGCCGACTGGGGCACCCACATCGCTATCGACAATCCCGGCATGCTCATCCACTTCCGTCCTGACGGAGAATGGGATGGCGCTTCTGGCCGACCTGTTTTCCACCTCAGTGGTAACGGCTGGGACGGCATGAACTGGCAAGAAGAGTATTGGGACAAGAATGGTGAGAACAAGCTCGCTTTCGTACCCGTTGAAGGCAAGGAGAAAGTCTACTACTTCTGTGAGTGGGACAACTATAACTGGCACTTCGTCTATGATCCCGCTGAAGACGTCTGCGACCAGAACACCCATTACTGGAATGCCGTGCAGAAGCGCGACTGGAATGTTAACGACTACAAGGACAACCTCTACGCTCAGTGGATGCTTGTGTCGCCCGAAGCTTACAAGGCTGCCATGGAGAAGGCAACAGAAGAGAAGCCTCTTGACGTGACCTATCTTATCAACAACCCCAACTTCACCAAGGCAAGGGTCAACGGAAACGACAACTGGGACCGTGGTTGGACAGGCATTGGAGGCCAAATGCGAGGCGAAAACCGAGAGCCGTGGATGGTGATTGAGTGGTTTGAGGCAAACGCCAACATGACACAGATCATTGAAGGACTTGCTCCTGGCAAGTACACCGTCTCCTGCTACGGCTTCTATCGCGACGGAAGCTCCGATAACGAAGCAGCCAAGGTAAAGAACGGTGAGACGCTCATCCAGAACGCATTCCTCTTTGCTAATGACAAGGAAGTAGCCCTGCCTAACGTGACCAGCGAGGCAGGCAACATGCCCGGCATCGGTGAGACTCGCGATGGCATAGAAGAGTTCGCATGCTGGCCTTGGCAGGCTAACGAGTACTTCCAGACTGGCTTATACAAAGCTACCACTCCTGTTGTTGAAGTAGGTCTCGATGGTAAGCTCACCATTGGTGTGAAGAGCACCTACAATGGCGTGCCAGGAAGCTGGATCGTTGTAGGCAATTTCCGCCTGACCAGTCTGGGAGCTAAGAAGACTGTGACCATCGACGAAAGTGTTGACTTCACTGCCGAGGATGCCAACGACGTGGTCATCGTCCTGAACCGCTCGTTTGTGGGCAACAACACCTGGAACACGTTCTGCGTGCCCTTCGACATCAGCAACGGCGACCTGAAGGCTGCATTTGGCGAAGACGTGCAGGTGGCGGAGTTCTCGGAGACTGCAGAGGGAACCAACTCGACGGTGAGCTTCGACACGATGGATGAACCCGCCATTACAGCCAACGTTCCTGTGCTGCTGAAGAGCAATACGACGGAAACGAGCTTCACCTTCGCCGGCGACGTGAAGGCTGGCGAGGCTAAGAAGGAAGGCACGAACTTCGACTTCGTGGGAACCGCCGCCGCTGAGACCCCCATCGCTGCTGGCGACTACTTCATGAACGAGAACAAACTCTACAAGTCAGAAGGCAACACAACCATCGCCGGTACACGTGCTTACCTGAAGGCCAAGGTTGCCGGTGCACGTGTTGCAAGCCTCACCTTCGACGACAACACCACCACCGCCATCGAGGGAATTGAAAAGGACGGAAAATCTGCCGACACCCTTTACAACCTCAACGGCCAGCGTGTGATTGCTCCTAACAAGGGACTGTACATCGTCAACGGCAAGAAGATGGTTGTGAAGTAAGCACAATGAGTTTGTTTCTAAAATAGACTTAAACTGTAAGATTTATGAAGAAGACTGTATATTTGGCTCCCTCCGTCACAACGACAAAGGTAAGAGCACACCTGCTGAACACTCCCTCCATCACCGAGGTAAACGGCAATGCAGGTGTATCATTGGCTGACCCAACCGAAGCGATTCCCGGAACCGCCCAGGGCCGCCGTGTAGACATCTGGACTGACGAGGAAGACGAGAAAGACATGTATTAGCCTCAATATCCTTCAAAAAAACGGCAGATTGTTTGGCAGTCCGCCGTTTTTTATTTACCTTTGCAACTCATCACTTATCACTCATCACTTATCACTTATCACTCCCAACTCCTAACTCATGCCCACCCTTGCTCCCTTTGCCCACCCTCTCTACGTGATGGCGAAACCAGCAGGCAGCCTTTGCAACCTGCAGTGCGAGTACTGCTATTATTTGGAGAAGCGCCACCTCTATGACCACGCTGGCGAAACCCCAACGGTCAATGGCCAACGGTCAATGGACGACCGCACGCTGGAGGAGTTCATCCGTCAGTACTTAGAGGCTCAGACGCAGCCCGAAGTGCTCTTCACCTGGCATGGCGGCGAGCCACTGATGCGTCCCCTGAGCTTCTACAAGCGCGTCCTGGAATTGCAGCGCAAACACGCCCGAGGCCGCCACATCGACAACTGCCTGCAAACCAACGGCACACTGATCACCGATGAGTGGTGCGCGTTCTTCCGCGAGAACAACTGGCTCATCGGCATCTCCATCGACGGGCCGCAGGATTTTCACGATGAGTACCGGCGGGCACGCGGCGGACAGCCGTCGTTCCACAAAGTGATGCGCGGCATACACCTGCTGCAGAAGCACGGCGTGGAGTGGAACGCCATGGGAGTGGTCAACGACTACAACGCCGACTATCCCCTTGAGGTCTATCATTTCTACAAGGAGGCAGGCTGCCAGTACATCCAGTTCACCCCCATCGTAGAGCGTCTGCTGACACACGCCGACGGCCGCCATCTGGCCAGTCCCGGCGACGAGGCCGAGGCACCACTTGCGCCCTTTTCCGTCCGCCCCGGACAATATGCACATTTCTGCTGCACCATTTTCGACGAATGGGTGCGCCACGACGTCGGCCGGGTCTTTGTCCAGCTCTTCGACTCCACGCTGGCCCGCTGGGTAGGCGAGGAGGCGGGGCTGTGCAGCATGGGCGAGACCTGCGGCCACGCGGCGGTAATTGAGGCCAACGGCGATGTCTATTCCTGCGACCATTTCGTCTTTCCCGAATACCTCTTGGGCAATATCCACAAAGACACCATCACGTCGATGATGTACAGCGAGCGCCAACGCCTCTTCGGTCAGGCCAAGCGCAACGCCCTACCCCACCAGTGCCTGTCGTGCCAGTGGCTCTTCGTCTGCAACGGCGGCTGTCCCAAGGACCGCTTCGTTGGCGGACTTAACTACCTTTGCGAAGATTTCCACCAGTTCTTCGCCCATGTAGCCCCCTACATGGACTTCATGAAAGAAGAACTTCTCCATCAACGTCCGCCCGCCAACGTGATGGGAGTTAGGAGTGAGGAGTTAGGAGTGAGGAGTTGAGAGTTGAGTGTTGAGTGTTGAGAGTTGAGTGTTGAGAGTTGAGAGTTTGCTACCGCAGCAACTCCTAACTCCTAACTTCTAACTCCTAACTTTAAAGGGTTGCGGTAAGGAAGGAGGCGTTTCCAAAGATGTAGAGAACGTTTTCACAAGCCGGGACGAGAATGGTCTCTCCCTGACGGATATGTATGCCGTTGATGTTGGCCTCTCCCCAGAGACACATGACGATGACGAAGGAGTCGCAATGGAAATCGACCTGTTGTGCTACCTGTACGACGACCCGGTGGACGACGAAATGGGGACAGTTGATGAGCTGCGAGATGGGCTTCGTGGAGTCATAGCTGCTGCGGTATTCTGGCCACACACGGTAGTCGATAGCGTCGCGTGCCTGCTCGATGTGCAGCTGTCGAGGCTGTCCGTTGGCATCCTTACGGCCGAAGTCGTAGACGCGGTAGGTGATGTCTGAGGTCTCCTGTATTTCAGCCAGGAAGTTGCCTGCGCCAATGGCGTGCAGTCGGCCGGCAGGGAGGAAGAAAAGGTCGCCGTCGTGTGCCTCGTGGGTGGCAATGACGTCCTGCATAGGGGAATGGGCGCCCGACGGAGAACCGTCGGGAACGGTGGCAGAAGCCAGCCGCTCGTAGTCCTCGGGGGTGATATTCTGACTCAGGCCGGCGTAGATCTTCGAGCCCACATCGCTCTTGATGATGTACCACATCTCGGTCTTGCCCTGACAGCCGTGGCGCTCCATGGCGAGCTTGTCGTCGGGGTGCACCTGTACGCTGAGGTCCTGACGCGAGTCGATGAACTTCACAAGGAGGGGAAACTGATTGCCGTATTTCTTGTACACCTTCTGGCCTATGAGAAGACCCTTGTACTTGTCGATGAGCTGTGTGAGGGTGAGGCCGAGGTCTACGTCGTCGACGAGTCCACGGTCTACGGCCACGCTCTCATGTCCCGGCACACCGCTTATCTCCCAGCTCTCGCCGATGTTGGGCTGAGCGGTGAAGATGCCCTTGAAGGGTGCTATCTGGTAGCCTCCCCAGAGGGTCGTCTTCAGGTATGGTTCAAACTTGTATGGTTTCATATCTCCCAACCTACTGCTGAGGCACCCAGTACGGCGGCGTTGCTGCCGTCGAGGCCACTGACAAGGAACTGTGCGTCTTTGAAGAGTCCCTGTACATGCTGCTGATAGCTCTCCTTGATGGGGTTCATTATGAGGTCGCCGGCCTTGGTCATGCCTCCAAAGAAGATGAAGGCCTCTGGAGCGGAGAACGCTGCGAAGTTGGCGCAGGCTTCGCCGAGCAAGTGTCCGGTGAACTGGTAGATTTCCTGTGCCAGTTCGTCGCCCTTTTCTGCGGCAATGCTCACGTCGAGCGAGGTAATCTTCTCTGGATCAAGGCCGCGCAGGATAGAGGGGCGCTGGTCGGTGGCCAGAAGCTCTCGTGCCGTGCGTGCCACACCAGTGGCGGAGCAGTAGGTCTCGAGGCATCCCTTGCGACCGCATCCACAGGTGCGCCCGTTGTCTCGGCGTACGACGACATGGCCCAGCTCGCCAGCAAAGCCGTTGCAGCCGTAGAGTAGCTTGCCGCCTGTGACGATGCCCGAGCCTACGCCGGTACCGAGTGTGAGCATAATGAAGTCTTTCATGCCACGAGCCACGCCGTAGGTCATCTCGCCGATAGCGGCAGCATTGGCATCGTTGGTGAGCGCTACGGGGATGCCCAGGGAACGACTGAACATGTCGGCCAGCGGCACTACGATGTCGTGAGCCCAGGGAAGGTTGGGGGCATACTCGATGGTTCCCTTGTAGTAGTTGCCGTTAGGTGCGCCGATACCCATCGCCTTGATGGTCTCGATGCCTCCCACCTCCTCGATGATGGGCTGGAGTGCCTGCACGCTGGCAGCTACGAAGTCCTCGGCACTGGTGAAGCCGACGGTCTTGATGGCAGTCATGGCCTTGATGTCGCCACGGGCATCGACGATGCCGAATACGGAGTTGGTACCTCCTAAATCCAAGCCAATTACGTATGGCTTAATAGTCTGATTCTGTTCCATATGGTCGTTTGGGGAATTAGTCGTTTGGAAAATTATACGTCAGGCACCGACGATGTATCGGCTGCCTGGCAGATAGGACAATAGCTTGGTGGTGATGGCACTGCACACGAAGGTGAGCAACGCGATGACAGGGATGGCTGACCAGACAGGCAGCAAAGCCTCATCTATGATAAAGGTGGCGATAGGTGCCAGGAAGAACATGTGCATGAGGTACATGCCGTAGGAAAGAGGGGAAAGGGAAGTGAAGAGTGAAGAGTGATGAGTGAAGAATTTAAAGTTATGAGTTAAGGGTTTAGAGTTGAGAGTTAAGGGTTTAGAGTTGAAAGTTTGTATGCAAGTGAAGAGCAAGAAAAGTCCGAAGGAGGCGCACAGCACGTTGGGGGTGCAGAACTCCCAGCTCCACTCCAGCATGGGTGTCTCTATGAGCTGTCCTGGCACGCCTTTCCACCAGAACGACCAAGCAGTGAAAGCAGCACCGATGAGAAAGAAGAGCGCACCGACACCCAAGCGCCGGCGGCGAGACCATTTGAGATGCACACGGATGTAGTGGGCCAGGACCAGATAGCCCAGATAGCCTGAGCAGTACCAGAAGGCTGAGAAATGGTTCCAGAAACACTCGCCCCACAACTCAGGCGACACGAATCGGTGAAGCCAGGGGATGAACGTGGTGAAAGCAAAGAAGCCAAGAAAGATTTGTTCGTCACGGGCAGAGGATTTCTCTAACCAGGGCGACACCACGGGGATGATGATGTAGAGGCTGATGAGCGGATACATGAACCAGAGGTGACCCGCCATCGAGGGGAAGTTGAAAGGCAGGATGTTGAGGTCCATGAGCGACTGGTCCAGCGTCATGCCTCCCCATAGCAGCGGCAACAGCGAATAGAGCAGGAGAAAGATAAAGAACGGCGGCAGGATGCGCATGAAACGGTGCTTGTAGAACGATGTCATGGTCTGATCGGGCTTCATGGGTACCAGGAGATAGGACGACACCATGAAGAAGAGAGGCACTGCGGTGCGGGCGACGCCGCCGTCATAAAAAGCCACCCAGAAGCGGTTAGCCTCGTTGGCAAGCATAGACATGTTGCCTGCCAAGCCCGATGCATCAGCACCGTAGAAATTCTCGCTGGCATGAACAAGCATGACCAGGAAACAGGCCACCACTCGGACATAGTCGAGAAAAAGTATGCGCCGCTCTTTCATTTATCTGATGTGCTTTTTGCCGTTGACGATGACGATGGAGGGATGAGAATACCCCACCCCTGCCCCTCCCCTCGAGGAGAGGGGAGTAGTTACTTGTGAGGGGCGGCCAAGGAGGTCGTAGGATTTGGTCGTTTGGTCGTTTGGCCGTTTGGTGGTTTGGGGAGCGCTGATGCCATCGGTCATCTGTCCCTGCCTGCTGTGCCATACAGCGAGCATGGCATATTCGGAGGCGAAGGCAAGCTGATGGAAGCCCTTGGTGACATTGGCATCGCCGGTGGAGACGTCCCAACCGCTGAGCAGGTTGATGGGTAGCATGTTGTAGCGGTTGAAGTTGTCGAAGGCATAGTCGAGGTTCTGCTGGAAAGAGGCGAGGGCATTCTCGGCATGAGTCTTTCCGTTGTAGACGGTGGTGTTCTGGTCGGCAGCATCAACATAAGCCCGCATGAGCACATTGTCGAACCATGCGTTGAATCCTTCTTCAGCCTTGCTGTCGGTGGGCCACTCGTAGAAGACGGTACCACTGATGCGCTTTCCCTTGGCAAAAAATCTCCAGCTGCTCTGTGCCAGTGCGTTAAGGTCGTCCAGGTAGCTCTCCTCACCCGTTACGCGGTAGAGTTCGGCAGTGCCGGCAAGCATGGTTCCGGTGTTGTAGGTGTATGCCGTGCCCGACGGTCCCTGGCTGTCAACGTGCGTGCGATACTTGTTGCGCCCTTCACCGACGTACTGAATCTCGCCTGTTACAGCACCGAGCATGTCCCAATAGACACCCGTCGTTTTATTCAGCAGTTTCTCTTTCTGCCATGCATAGACCTTACGGGCCATCTCCAGATAGACGTCGCTGTGGCGGCGCATCTCGTTGGTGCGAGTGCCGTCAGGCAGAATGTAGTAGTATCGGAGGTTGGCCTGTTCGTCGCTGGTCTTATAGATTTCCGAGAGCCAGACGAGTGGCTGGATAATAGGTCCGTTAGAGCAGGAGTGCTTCGAGTTGTAGCCTGGTCCCCACGATATGCCGCCGTATTCATTACCATTGTCATCGAGGCAGCAGTCCCATCCGTCGATGCAATAGTTGGCCAGATATTCGGCCTTCGTCAGATAGTCGTTGTCGGCGGTGAGCTTATAGGCCCGCACCAGCTCCCGGCAAATCCACATCTGGTCGTCATATACATTCTCAATGCCAGTGACGGCAGCGGTGCCCTTTGTGTTGGAGCGGTGTACACCGTAGATGCTCCACTGGGCTATGCGGGCGTAGGAGTTGAGCGTGTAAGTTCCACGATAGTAGTCGAGGGCATTGAAGAGCTGCTTCATGCGTTTGACGTACCTGTCGCGGTTGTTACTGTAGAGCTGCGGGGCCTTTTCCTGGAGGGCGTCCAAAGCCTCGATGACGGAGCAGTGGGCCTCTATGGCAGCGGTGTAGGGCCAGACGTCGGCCGTTCCACTTCCCTGCTGGGTCTCCAGGTTATAGGTGTCATACATACGCATGCTTGTGCTTCCGGTGAAGGAGCGCTCCATGGTGGCATCGGTCATATCTATGGCCCTTTGCAGGTCTCTTATGGCGATGTCGGCCTCTGTGCTTTCACAATGTGCAAGAAGAGGAAAGAGGAGGAGGATAGCGGAAATGGCGTGTTTCATTTCTTGATGTATTTTTTATTTTTTTGAATATACAAGTTACCTTTTCTTGGTGTTACCATCTGTCCGAGGAGGTTGGTGGTTTGGTGGTTTAGGGAGTTGGTGGTTTGGTGGGTTGGGGAGTTGATTCCCGTGGCCTCAGACATTCCGAAGAGTTTGAACTCTCCCAGCATGACGTTATCGGAGTTCTGTGTCTCTGTGATGTTGAGCCGATAGTAGCGATAGGGGTTTCCGGCATAGGGCGAAATGGCGGCATAGTTCTCGTCGATGATGCCGGCACGTCTCAGTTCGTCGACGGCCTCCATGAGCATCAGTCCAGTCTGTTGACGGGAAGTGTCGTGCTCATCGCTGTCAATGTTGTACTGCCCGGTCCAATAGGGATTGACGATAAACCACGTCTTGTTCAGGGCGGCAAGGGCTGCCGAGCGTGCCTGGTCAAGCAGCCACTTCGTATAGCGGAACTGTCGTTCCTCGTCAAGTTTGCCGGAGAGAATCCACTGCGTGAGGTAACGGATGAAGATGCCCTTGAAGAGTCCTCCGTCGGCCTGATTGTAGTTCTGCCGCTCGTTCATGATTCCCTTCGGCGAATACCATTTGCCAAAGAGCAGCAGGTCCATCAGCTCGGTGGCCGTCTGACGGTAGTGCTCCTCGCCGGTAATCTTGTAGAGTTCGAGCAGTCCGCCCACCCAGGTGCCCTGGTTGTATGAGAACGTCACCTCGTGGTTATTGTTGCCCGTATGGTCTTTGACGACGCCGTCGGGGAATCGGCATTTGTCGTACATGAACTGGTAGATTTTCTTTGCCCAGTCCAGGTATTGCTGGTCCTCCGTATGCTGGTAGAGGCGAGCGGCAAGAATCATGGCAGGAGCGTTTGAACAGGCGTTCTTCGTCTTTCCGTCGCCGTTGATGGCCTTGTTCCAGTGTATTCCGCCGCCTTCCACGTCGTCCCATCCGCCGACGATGTCATTGAAGAGTCTCTTCACCTGCGCCATGAACTGGCGGTTGAAGCTGTTGTGTGCGTCGCAACCCCTGAGGAGTGCCAGTGCCATCCACTCCATGTCATCGTAGAAATGGTTGATGAGGTCGTTGTTGTTCCTTGTACGCGTTCCTGAGAGCAGCTTTGTCGCCTTTGTCAGCTTATCTACATCGTTTGTGCGGTTGTAGTTGTCAATATAATTGTCTATGGCATGAGCTGCCCACCAGTAGCCGCCCCAGTCTTCGTTGCGCTTTGCCGGGTCTACGGCCCACTTGCATATCCAATAGAGACCGCTGGTGCCCTGTTGGCGCTCAAGGTTTGCCTCGCAGAAGGCAAGCATACGGTCTGCAATGTCGGCATAGTTGATGTTGGCTCCGGGATTGCCCAGCTCATAGCGCTGTTCATACAGGTCAACAGCCATCGAAGCGGCATTGTGCTGCACGTCGAGCGTCACCCACTGCTGTCCGTCTTCGGATGCTTTCAGCTCCCAACAGTTAGGCCGGCGGTCACGGTTAGCCGACGATGTCATACCGAGGGCATAGGCAGTGATGACAGTGGGAGCGTTGAACTCATATTGCACCCAGGCATTAATCTTTCCGTTATAGCGCGTCTCGCCGTCGAAGTTGTCTATAAACTCCTTGTCGGCACTGCTTATTTCGGCCATGGTCGAAGGGGTACCGTCAATGAGGTTCTTCACGTCCTTGAACTTTAGTGCTCCGCTGATGGTACCATTATCCGCTGTTGCCAGGTTCTCATCGTCGGGCTGCGGAAAGCCAAAGAGCTGAATGTCGGCGATGCGAACGCCCTCACTGCCCTTAGCACTTTTCAGGATAAACTTGAAGAAGCTAAAGGCTCCGCTGACACCGACGTTCATCTGTCGCTCACGGAAGCGGCCGGGATAGGTCAGCGTGAAGGTGCGCACGCTCCTCCACTCGCTGCCATCGGTAGAGACGAGCAGCTGGACTTGGTAAAGGTCGCGGTTAGCATCGTCGGCACTGACCACGCTGAAACCTCTCATCGTGTAAGGGCGACGAGCCCTCAGGACGATTTCCTCAGTGCCGGCCACCTGAGGCAGTTCGAACACGGTGAGGTCGTTCTTGTCGAACAACGGCGTCACGTCGGCTTCGAAACCTACGGTCTCGAAGGTACAGTCGTCGACAATGCTATAGTCGACAAGCGTCTTCTGCGCACTTGCGCTGGCGCAAAATAATAAATAATAAATAACAAATAATAAACCTGGCTTTTTCATTGTTGGATGATTGCAAATAGGTCTGTTGGAGAAAGAACGGCTTTTTCGAATTGAAAGAACGGCTTATTCGGATAGAAAGAACGGCTTTTTCGAATGGAAAGAACGGCTTTTTCTCAATTGCTATTTTGTTATGTCTTTAGTGAAGGAATAAGGCAATGCCTCTTCTGAGGTTCCTCGCTGGCGGTTGGGCTTAGCCTGCATCTGAAAGACGATGCTGCCGCCCTTGGTCAGTTCGGTGTGCTCCAAGTAGTTGCGGTCGTAGGGGCTGCCGTTCAACGTCATGCTGCCAATGTAAGGATTGTTGACGTTTCGGGCCTCGATGGTGAGGGTCGGGGATTTCAAATCCCCTCCAGCAGAAGCGGGAGACAGGTGTAATGTGATACGGTCGAAGTAAGGCGTTCCGATGGCGTATTGGCCAGAGCCTGGGCAGACGGGATAGAAGCCCATGGCCGAGAAGACATACCAAGCCGAAGTCTGGCCATTGTCCTCGTCGCCGCAATAGCCATCGGGAGCCGCAGTGTAGAAACGATCCATCACCTCACGAATATGCTGCTGAGCCTTCCAAGGCTGTGCTGCCCAGTCGTAAAGGTAAATCATGTGCTGGATGGGCTGGTTACCGTGGGCGTAGTTGCCCATGCCCATGATTTGCATCTCGCGTATCTCGTGGATGACGCTGCCGTAGTAGCTCTCGTCGAAGAGGGGCGGCACGTTGAACACGGAGTCGAGCATCTGCACAAAGACTTCCTTACCACCCATGAGACGGATGAGTCCCTCGGGGTCGTGGAAGACCGACCAGGTGTAGTGCCAGGCATTGCCCTCGGTGAAGGCATCGCCCCATTTCAGCGGCGAGAAGGGACTCTGGAACGTACCGTCGTCGTTGCGGCCACGCATGAGCTTAGTCTCACTGTCGAAGACGTTCTTGTAATTCATGGCATGCTCGCGGAAGGGCTTCAGTTCCTTCTCCTTCTTGCCAAGGGCCTTGCCTAACTGATAGATGCACCAGTCGTCGTAGGCGTACTCTAAGGTACGGGCGACACTTTCGTTAATACCTACATTATAAGGCACATAACCCAACTTGTTATAGTGTTCATAACCAAGGCGGCCGGTGGAGGCCACCTGCGGATGGACGGCGTTGGCACCATGTACTACGGCCTGCCAAAGAGCCTCGATATCATAATTGTTGAATTCTTTATTATTTGAATTCTTTAATTTCAACCAGGCGTCGGCAACGACTGAGGCGGAGTTGTTTCCAACCATGCAGCCACGATGTCCGGGGCTGGCCCACTCAGGCAGGAAACCGCTCTCCTTGTAGCAGTTCACCAGGCCTTCCTGCATCTTCTCGTTCATCTCGGGATAGACAAGGTTGAGCAATGGGAACAGGCAACGGAAAGTGTCCCAGAAGCCCGTGTCAGTGAAGTAATATCCGGGACAGACTTCGCCGGTATGGGGGCTGTAGTGTACGGGCTTGCCCTGTGAGTCAATCTCGTAAAAGGCACGAGGGAAGAGCACGGAACGATAAAGACAGGAGTAGAACGTGCGGAGATGGTCGATGTTATTATCTTCCACCTCAATGCGTCCCAGCACTTCGTTCCATCGTTGCTTACCGTCATTGCATACCTGGTCAAAGGAACGGTTGCCCAGTTCCTTCATGTTCTGCCAGGCCTGCTCCTCGCTGATGAACGAGCCGGCCACACGAGCCATGACTTGCTGCCCGCGACGGGTCTTCATTGTCACCACAACGCCTTGGCGTTCTCCGTCAACCTTCTGGCTGACGGTAAAGCCGCAATCAAGCTGGATGACGAAATAGAAACGGAAATTATCGGGTACGCCCCCGCTGTTCTTCACCGTATAGCCTGAAATAGTGCGGCGGGCAGCATCGGCCTTCACCTGCGATCCGCCGTCGAAACCATCAACCACAATGTTGGCCTGCTCGGCATCTGGGAATGTAAAACGAATCATGGCCGCCCGTTCTGTTGGCGTTAGTTCTGCCATCACATCCCAGTCGGCCAGGTAAACCTTATAATAATAAGGTGTAGCCGTCTCGGCCTTGTGAGAGAACCACGAGGCACGTTCGTCCTCACCAAACTGAGGCTTTCCTGTGGTGGCCATGATGGCCAGCTGACCGTAATCGTTAATCCACGGCGAGGGCTGGTGGGTGAGCTTCAGGCCCCGAATCTTATCCTCGGTATAGACATACTGCCAGCCGTCGCCCATGCGCCCTGTCTGGGGTGTCCAGAAGTTCATGCCCCAAGGCAGGGCAATGGCAGGATAGGTGTTACCCGTGGACAGGGAGTGCTTGGAAAGGGTGCCTACAAGGGGACTCACATAGTCGACCGGGGTCGGAGCAGCAAACGTGCTCAGACCGACAGTCATGGCTATGAAAAGAAACAATTTTCTCATAAACATATCATTCAAAGATAGCTATCATTCGTTTAAAGAAAAAACGGATGATAGCTATTGTTTACTGTTATTACCACTGTATGGCCTGGTCCTCGTTCGGTATCTGAGTGTTCAGCTGACGTTCGAGGGTGAGGATGCCCTTGACGGTGTAGGCCATCGGGTAGTTCTCGACAGATGTGTAGTCGGTGTAATCATACTCTATACCACTGATGATGACGTAGTGGTGCATGAGGTAGGGCTGCACGTCGTCAATCTGCTCGTAGATGCGATACTGTGCAGTGCCGTGAGGCGTGAAGAGGTTCTTCTCGGCATTGTCAGAGGATAGGGTCACGGTACCCTGGTTTCCGTCAGGAGAAGTGGGATTGAACTGGAACTTCACCTTGTAGAAACGGCGGTCCACACGTGACTCGTCGATGTTGCCCATGTAGAAGAACACACTGTTCTCATCGACCACATAGCCACGTGCCGTCTCCATACCTGTGGCATTGCTCGGGTCGGCAGCATTGGTCACGGTGAGCGTGGTAGCGGAATAGTTGCCCGAATAGTCGTTGTAGGGAAACACGCGGAGCATGGCCTTGGCGTAGTTCTTGCGCGGATGGGGCAGATAGCTGTCACTCTTCTTAATCTCCAAGGGCAGCACCCATTTCTCCACCATGTCGATACCCTTGAAGTCGAAGCTGATACGCAGCAGGCCAACGTCCTGTCCGCTATTAATCTGCACGGTAGAAGGGTATTCTGCGTATTCGCTCATGTCCTTATAGTAGAGGTCGATGATGTCGGCACGATAGGTAGGACTGCCGAAGCGTTCGTAGTTCAGGATGTCGAGCGTATCGCTATGACCTACCTGGACGGTAAGGTTACTGCCGTTGGTGGTCGTGCCGGCCACGATGACCGGGAGGTCGTAGCTTGACTTTCCCTCACTGCCGTACATCAGGGAGCCGTCGTCGTTGTGGCGGGAGTAAGGCACGTAGACAGCCGTCACACCATTATCGTTGAGCGGGGCCTTGAAGCTGATGTACTTTTCGTACTGCTCGTCCTTCCATTCGTCGTTGCAGGAAGTCAGCGCTACGCTGAATGATAAATGACAAATGATAAATGATAAACCTATCAAGCGTCTTTTGTTTATCTTGGTATTCATAATCTTAATGAATTATAGTTCGTGTTAGTCGTTGTATTTCCATCCAGGGTTCTGAACCAAGTTCTTGTTGCGCTTGAGGTCGGTGAACGAGATGGGCCAGAAGTACATCTTGTCGGTGAACGTTGCGGAGAGGTTGTAGACGGGAATGACCTGCATGAACTCCTCTCTGTTCTGAGCAGTTTGGAAGACATTAAGGCCATAGACGCGCTTGTTCTCCTCGACGGGAGCGTCCATCCAGCGGCGGAGGTCGAAATAACGCTTGCCCTCGCCCATGAACTCAATCATACGTTCACGCTTAATCTTTGCACGAAGGTCATCTTGGCTGGTATAGATATTGTCGGCATAGTCGGGCAGTCCGGCACGGATGCGTACGGGACGTATGCCACGCTTCATTTCACTGATGTTACGTCCGCTGATAGTGACGTCGTTACCCTTCCAGTCTTTCTGCTGGTAAGTCTTTCCCTCGGTCAGCTCGTTGAGACTCTCGGCATAGAGGAGGAGAATGTCGGCATAGCGGATGGCGGGCTCATATTTCTCGCAGATGTGGTCGTAGTTGTTCTGAGCGTTAATCCAGTCGTGCGGGTTGTAGTATTTCTTCACGCCGATACCAGTACGCAGGTAGGAGAAAGAGTTCTTGTATCCGTCTGTTCCGGCGCGGTAGTAGGTCACTTGAACACCCCAAAGCGACTGGCTGTTGTTCTCAAGCTGCTGCCAGACGGAGCCGCTGTAGGCTACAGAGGCATAGAAGCGCGGCTCACGGCCAACATACTGCTTGCCCACATTGGTCCTCTGCGACATCTGCATCGAGCTTGCGCCGTTGTGCCATACGGGAACTTCGGGATAGGCATTGCTGCGCGCCTCGTCGCGGGTGATAAATCCTGTGGGACGCTCTCGGTCGTTGCCGGCATCGCCGGGCTGGCGCCACTCGCGGTACATGCCGTCAACGTCAGTACCGTCCTTCATATAATAGGTGTCCACCATTTTCTGCGTCAGCCCGTGGGTGTTCCATCCGTTGAGCGAGACGGGCATGGAGTGGAGCACAAGCGAGCCGATACCGTTGTCGTGGTCGCTTTTGCTCATGTTGCCGCGGGTAAAGATGAGTTCAGGATTGTTGACGGGGCTTACGCTGCCGTTGAAGAGCTTGCAGTACGACTTGTAGGGGTCGATGTTCTTCCATCCCTCAGGCCAGTTCTTGTCAGAGAACTCGGCGTCGTAAGGTGGAGCAATACTCTTGGGATAGTCGCCACCATCGGTCTGGTCGTCGAATCCATCGACATAGAGGTCATAGACACCGAGGTCGATGACGTCCTTACAGGCTGCTGCTGCACGCGCCCATTTCGTCTCGTCGTAGGTGAGCGAGAGCAGGGGTGTACCGTCGAAATTACGCAGCTGCTTGGCCACGTCGTCGGTGACATTCGAAGGATGGTGTCCGTTCTGCAGCTGTCCGTTGGCCAGTGGGCTGGCGGCATAGGTGAGCACGATGGCACGTGTGGCCAGTGCGGCTCCGATAGTAGGTCGCATAGTATTGCTCTCGTCGCGACGGGTATATTTCAGTTCCTTAGCGGCCATGAGCATCTGGTCGGCAATATAGGTAGCACACTCCTCGTAGGTGCTGCGCGGCGTGGCCAGTTCATCATATTCGAGCGTATAGTCGGCACCCTCGTCTGCCATGATGGGCACAGGACCGAACTTTCGGAGCAGCAGCCAGTAGAAATAGGCTCGGACGAAACGTGCCTGACCGCGATAGTCCTCAATGGCATCGGGCGAAAGGCGTTCGTTCATACCAATGTGATGGATGAATACAGATGCCTGATAGATGCCCTGATAGCAGCGCACCCACGCGTTCTGTCCTACAGCCTCGGTGTAGTTGCCTTCATGGAAAGAGTTATACGAGGCATAGTCGGCATCCTTCGAGTCGCCGAAGGTGTTATCGCGGTCACCATAATACATGTCGTCGGCAAAATTAAAGGGATTCCAATTGCCGCCGTCGTTGCCAGTGGCACCCTTTGAACACACCTCAAAGTTGCTGCCATTGAGGAAGGCGTAGGCATGGGCCAGCCACTGGTTGGCCTGAATCTCGTCGGTGAACACGCTTTCCAGAGTTTTACGGTCGCCGAAGTACTTGTCGGAGTCGAGGTCCGTGCAGGCTGTGCAAATAGCGCAGCATACGAGACAAGCAACGATATGTTTTATATTCTTTGTTTTCATAATCTTCAATTATCAATTTTCAGAGTTGAGAGTTGAGAGTTGAGCGTTAGGGCATTTACTTACAGATTAACTTGCATACCCAGGGTGACTGCCTTCGTGATGGGGTAGTCTTCTCCACGGGGCTGGTCGGGAAGCGATTCAGGATCCCACGTGTCGAAGTCCTTGGAGAGGAAAAACAGGTTGGTGGCCTGTACGAAGAAACGCACGTTCTGGAGGTGAGCCTTGTTCACAAGCGTCTTGGGAAGCGTGTAGCCGATGTCGAGGTTCTTCAGACGAAGGTAGCGTCCATCACGCAGCCAGAAGGTGGAGGCGCGATGGTTGTTGGCATTACCGTTATAGCTCAGGCGCGGATAGGATGCGTTGACGTCCTCATTGGGCTCTATGCCCAGCATCTGTGCCGTCTCATTATCCACCCAGCGGTTGTCGAGCAACCCCTTGAAGATGTTACCCCACTGTCCTTCGCTAAAGGCATAGACGTTTTTGCCGTAGATAAGCGACGTGCACTTGCCGGCTCCCTGGAAATGGAGGTTGAAGTCGAAGCCCTTCCAAGCCACCGAGAGACCGAGGCCATAGATGAGGTTGGGTCGGCTGGTGGCACCGATAGCGCACTCGTCGCCTCCGTCAATGATACCGTCGCCATTGACGTCCTTGTACTTGATGTCGCCGGGCTGTACAGGTCCGAAGGTCTGTGTGGGTGAGTTACGTATATCGTCGTAATCCTTGAACAGACCGAGGGCAATAAGACCACGCACCTGGTTGATGCGGTAGCCGTGCTGGTTCTGGTAGGGATAGACATTGTTCTCCTCATCGTACTCGCCTATTTTATTCTTCGAGTAGGTCATATTACCACGCACGGTGACGCTGACGTCGCCGAAGCGCTGCTCGTAACGGAAGTTTCCGTCGATACCTCGTGAGGTCACAGAGCCGACGTTAGCCTTCGGATAGTTCATACCATTGCTATCCCAGTACTCCAGTCCCACCGTTGTCGGGAGGAATCGGCGCTCCTGGTAAATACCAGTACGCTTCTCATCGAAGTAGTCGACGGTCAGGGAGAACTTGTTGTTGAAGAGTACGAGGTCTATACCGAGGTCGTTCTTGCGAGCCACCTCCCAAGTGACGCTCTCCGAGGCCACCTGACGGTACATGGCGGTGTTGTAGGTGTTTGTATGGTCTTGTCCCCAGCTGTAGTTCGTGTTATGGTCGCCTAAGACATCACGTCCGGCCTGCGTCTCACCACTTACAAGGGTGTAGAGGTAGGGGAAGCGTGAGTTGCCCGTGGCGTCGCTACCCACTTTACCATGAGAGAAGCGAATCTTGAACATGTCGAGCCAAGGTGCTTTCTGCTTCACCCAAGGTTCTTCGCCGATGTTCCATGCTACCGACCATGCAGGGAAGAAGCCCCAGCGGTGTCCGTCGGCAAAGTTCTCCGAGCCGTTGTAACCAAAGTTGTAATCAAAGAAGTAACGGTATTTATAATTATAGGTGAACTGTGCGGCAAGTCCTTTGTTCTTGCGTGACACGGAGTTCTTGATGTCGGTGCCCAGGTTCTGGGTAGAGATATGCTGCTGCTCAGTAAACTTCACGTTGGCTCCGAAGTTGTGGGCATCGAGGAACATGCGGTCCCAGTGGAGCAGCAGGTCGAGGAATTCCCGGCGCCAACCGCTGTTGGCCGTGCTCTGCGTCATATCCTGTGCACTCTGCACCATCTGGAAGTCAAGCTGTCCCGTCTCTGTGTTACGTGAGCGGGCAGCATAGAGTGCCGGCAGACGATGGTGCTGGATGGAGTTGTCGTTGTGAGTGTCAAATCCGAAGCGACCCGTGAACGTCAGGCCCTTGGTGATGAAGCCTAAGTCCTGCTCCAGGGTGATGTTGGTCTGAATCTCGTTTTGCCACTCGTTGTTATAGCCCGTCTGTGTGCTTGACACCCAGGGGTTGATGTAGTTCTCGTTCAGCGTATAGTAGGTGATGCCGTCACGCACTTCAGTGTTGTACTCACCCTTGGCAGGATAGAGTCCGTTGCTATACATCACAGGTGTGAACAGCGGGTTGTAGCCGAAAAGCTGTCCCCACACCTTGTCATCGCCGATGCCCGGTGAGTTGCGTTTGTTCAGGTTGCCGCCGATGCCCAGACGCAGCAACGTGGTCTTGGTGACGTCAATATCGACGTTCATGCGATAGTTCCAGCGCTTGTAGTTTGCGTTGGTATCATACTTATCGCGCAGTGTCTTGTCGGTCTTGTACATACCCTCGTCCTCGGTGTAGGCCATCGAGACGTAGTAGCGAGCTGTCTCACCACCACCGCTGAGGTTCACGTTGGCACGGTAGCTCATAGCCCCGTCCTTGAGCAGCAGGTCCTGCCAGTCCACGTTGGGATAGAGGTCGGGATCAAGGCCCTCGCGGATAATCTCCAGCTCCACAGGCTGATAGAGCACACCGAGGTTACGGGTGACTCGGGCCTCGTTGAGGTAATTGGCATACTGGAATCCGTCGACGAACTCTGGCGTGATGGTACGTGTGTTGTACGATGTCTCCACCTTACCGTTTATCTGCACCTTGCCGGCCTTACCGTGCTTCGTAGTAATCAGGATAACGCCGTTAGCACCCTTCGAACCGTAGATGGCCGTGGCCGAGGCGTCCTTCAGCACGGAGAAGTTCTCGATGTCCTCAATGTTCAGGTCGTCAATGTTCTCGCGCTCAAAGCCGTCCACCAGGATGTAAGCCTTCGAGCTGGCACCGAATGTGGAGATACCGCGAATCCAGAACTCACTGGTGTTCTTGCCCGGCTGTCCCGAACGCTGGAAAGCCATGATGCCCGGCACGTTACCGGCCAGTGTGTTCGTCAGGTTCGAGGTGCTGTAGTGCTTCAGATCGTCCATCTTCACAGTCGAGACTGCACCCGTGACAGTAAGTTTTTTCTGTGTGCCCATACCGGTGACGACCACCTCGTCGATGGCGTTCTGTACATCTTCCTGCATCACAATGTCGATGGTGGTTTTGTCACCCTTCACCAGCACTTCCTGCGGTGTGTAGCCGATGTAGGAGAACACCAGCGTGCGGTATTCCTGCACCTTGATGGTGTAGTGACCGTTATAGTCGGTGATGGTTCCCAGGCCTTTCGCGTCCTTCACGATGACGCTGGCACCAATAACGTCTTCACCGGCGGCATCGGTCACGTGGCCTGTTATGGTCATTTCTCTCTGTGCCAGTGCTTGCAGCGATGCGCACAGCGCCAACACTATTATCATTGCATATTTCTTCATAGACTTATTCCTCCTTGGCTTCTAAGTTTTCTTCCATAGTAATGGTGCGGATGGCGAAGTTGCTGGTGTCCAGGATGTAGAATATAAGGGTATTCTCTCCCGTGATGGCATCGCGGTGCACGTCGTTCACCAAGCCTGTCGGACGGTGGAAGCGTGCAAAGTCGCGCAGTTCACCGTTCTCGTTGCCGTAGGTGTAGCCGTCGCTGTGCGTGTTGGCACTACCGCCGGCATAAGTCTTCACGATACCTTCTGGCGTAAGCAGACGGATGGCATCGTTGCGACTGTCACAGAAGTAGAAGTCGTAGACGTCGTCACGACCCTCGGCCTCGTACTGCTCGTTCTTGACGAAGGTGCCCTGATATGGGCGGCGCAGCAGGGCGGAGAGGCCCACCCCGTCGGTAAAGCCCTCGTGGCTCATGTCGCCGGCAATGCGATAGGGCGCTGAGAAACGGTGGGTCTGCTCGTTGTAGTCAGTACGCAGGATATAGTTGCGGTTGATGACCACGATATAAGCATACTTACCGCTGGGGTGAATGTCAATCTGAAACTCCCAGTTGGTGTCCTGCACAGTGAAGAGTTTTTCGAAGGCTCCCGTACCCGACGAGCTGCCAGAGTTAATGTCTGTCAGGTTATCGTTGACGTAAGGTGACCAAGAGGTGCCGAGACCTCCCAGCGTGTCAGGCAGTATGGCAGCCCAATATTTATTCATGTCGAGACGCAACACCTCACCCTGTGTGAAACTGGTAAAGTAGAGCTCTCCGTTAGGATGGAGCGAGGCACCATTGCACTGCCGGTAGTTAGCCAGCTGGCGCACGATGGAGTTGCGGCTGAAGTTGCCGTCAGGGTCACGGTCAACGATATAGACGGAGTTGGCACGATACTGCGTATTGTCGTTGTCGGCCGAGATGATGAGGTGCTCGCGCCACTTCTTCTGGTCGGGGGTGGCGGTGGCCAGCCAGGCATCGTCGCTATAGCCGTTTTTCATGCCCGTCTCTTCATCGACGGTATAGGCATAGGTGCCGTCCTCGTTGTACATGAAGGGGTCGACGGCGAAGTCGATGGTACGCAGACGCTGGTTGGAGAATTTGCTCAGCGGCAGGATGGTCTCGACGGTTTTCTCCTTGAGGTCGATGAGCTGGATACCGTGGGCCACGGTTCCGAAGTGGGGCTCCTGGTCATAGACCACAAAGAGCTGGTCGTGGTTGTAGGGCGAGAACTGCATCACGCCGTCGTTCTTGAAGCCGCTGCACTCGCCGAAGGGCCCGTCGAGCCAGATGGCATCCTCCTCGCGTTCATAGTTCTTACCACAGAGGCGACCTACCACCATCTTGCGTTCATACTCAAACCTACCGTCGGCGGTGCCCGTCTGCTCCTTCTGACCGTTGCCCCCTACGCTCACCTTAACGGTAGCGAAGAGATGGCTACCCTCAATCTGATCGTAGGCAGCACCAGGGAGATAGCAGTAGATGGCGTTGCTTTTCACGGAGACCACCGTGGCTTTCTTACCGCCAATGGTGACGCTGACCATCGACGAGTCGTTGCCGAAGTTGCTGCCCTGTATGCAGACCTGCTGTCCCACACTGCCCTTCGTAGGCGTGAAGCTCTTCACGGTGACGGGCTGCGAAGGGTCGTAGGCTGCCGATGTCTGCACTCCGACGTAGTCCTCAACGGTGGTTGAAGACTCGCAGGAGACAGCTGCACAAATGGCGCAGCCTACGAGACAGACAAAGAGAAGAAATTTGTTGTACGTTGTCTTCATATATCTATAGTTTTAATAATCTATCCTTATCCCCATTAGTAAAATAAAGCTTGTTCAGAGTATAAGCCGTTCTTTCTACCAGAAAAAGCCGTTCTTTCGATGGGAAAAAGCCGTTCTTTCGATAGGAAAAAGCCGTTCTTTCTATGAGAAAAAGCCGTTTTCTTTATTGTTTGAACAGCTCATACTTTAGAACCTATACGGGGCATGTTATTGATTGGCCAGTTTATCGTCCAGAACTTTCATCCAGAAGCCGCCAATGACGGAGCGGGCCTTGAAGCCGACCATGAGGCCAGTCTTGGTGTCATACCAGTCGCTGGTAGGCACGCGGCTCTCGGTCTCGTTCATGAATTTATAGACAGGCTCCACGAACTTCAGGAACGTAGCCTTGTCGCTTGCCATAGCTGCCGTCCACATAATCCAGTCATTCTTCGTATAGTCCTTGCGAATGTCGAGGGGCAGACCGTATTTGTTCTGCTTCTTCAGATAATACTGCACGTCGCGCTCCATAGTACCTGAGGGGAACACATTAGTCTTCCACAGCTTGTCCCACACCATATTATATTTTTGGCTCCAGGTGTTGTTGCGGTCGAAGGCCAGGCGGTAGTGGTCGCCCTCACGGGCATCCTTCTCCCACTTCTGGGCCATCTCTTTGGCACGGGTCCTATACTTGTCGGCCACGCTGTTGAGACCCTTCATGCGGGCCATCTCAGCATAACCGGCCACGCCCATGATAGCCTTGATAGAAAGGTTGGCATTGTGCGTCCAGTGTCCGGCGAAGTCGTCGGTACAAAGCTGGTTAGCGGGGTCTTGTCCGTTCTCAGAGAGGTAGTCGGCCCAGGTGGTGATTACGCCCCAGTACTTATCGATATAGTTGGTGTTGCCGTCGAGTTTGCAGAGCTGGGCAGCGAGGGTGAGCATGTTGCCGGCCTCCTCGAGAGGCATGTCGCCGCCATAGACCTGACCGTTGGCAATGGGATAGGTGCCGAGGTCGTGGGCAGCGAAGGGTTTCGTCCAGCGACCAGAGAGCGAATAATCAAAGATGGAGGTCATCATGGCCTTCTGCAGCTCGGGGTTGTAGCAGAGGAAAAGCGGGGCCTCGGGATAGGTAAGGTCGACGGTATTCACACAACCGTTGGAGTTGTTCTCCTTCGAGAAGAAGAGCAGGTTGCCCTCGTCGTCCTGGAACAGCTTATGGGCAGCGATAACGTGGCGATAGGCTGCTGAAAGAATCTCGGCATAGTGCTCGTTGCCGCTCTTAAGTCCGTCGTCGTAAATCATCTTATCGAACTGGCGACAGCGCTGCATGATGTTCTGGTACTGAGAGTTCATGCGGTTGAACATCTGGAAGATGCTGACCGTACCGCCATGTGCCCAGTAGCCCTTGTAACGCTTATACATATATTCTATGTCCTCAATCTCGTCGTAGCCCATCATCATGAAGCTGGACGAGCGGGTGGTCTTTCCGAAGTTGTGGACATAGCCCAGCATGGGCATCTCGGCAGCCTTTGCGCTCTCAATGGCGAGCATGCTGGAGTTGAGCTGTCCGTCTTTCACAAACTGGTTGACGATGCCATCGGATTTATCAATGGCCACATGACCGTTGACAGACGAGAGATAGAAATAGCCCCAGTCGATGCAGATGCCGTCGCCCTTCTTGGCGAGGATGGGCTGGTCGATGGTGCCCGTGCGGACATAGTCGCCGTAGAGCTCGGTGCGGGTGGGCTGGCTCACCTTGTTAAGCGCCATCTCGGGAGTGGCACCAATCATGAGCTGAACGTCGTGAGCCTTGCCGTCGGTGCTGCGCACCTGATAGGAAATGTAGTTGATGGGCGAAGAGAGCAGATCGTAGTCGTCAATCAGCATGGGCGCTGTGAAGACTACGTCGAGCTCAACGGGACCGCATATAAAGGTATAATAGGTGTTGGTCGCAAGTACGCTGACCGACTTCTGAGTAGCCGTCTCGATGGCAGCATTGTTCGTGCTGATGTTCTTGAACAGGCCGAAGTCGGTGTATGCTCCGCCGGTGGTATTGTGGCAATGGGCGGCGATGACGTTCTCGCCCTCGTGGAGCAGGGCCTTCAGCTTGCCGTCAAGATGCAGACGGACACCCTCCACCCAGGTCTCGCCGGTGTCAGCCACCTTCGTACCGTTGATGTAAAGCTCAAAGACGTCGTCGTGAGAATAGACCATGTAGAGGTCTTCCTTCAGGTCGGCGGCCTTCAGGTTGATGGTACGGCGTACGTAGAGGTCGCTGTTAAGGTCGCTCCAATGGGTACGAACAAAGCTCAGGTCAGGGCTGCCCCAGGCAGCCTTGCCCTTACGCCAGTCGTCAGCTTTGAAGTCGGGCTTGGTCCACGACAAACCTTGCTGCACCTGACGGGTGTAGTCGCCTTCCCAGGCCTCCTCGTCGGCCATAGGGATAATAGACTCCAAGAAAGCACGGTCGGCACCCATCCAGCGATAGGTCTTGCCGTCGACTCTGAGCAAGCCGTCCATAGGCTTCTCGTCGTTAGTCCAGTGGCGAGTAGTACCGTCTGTCAGCCGGTCGTATGGGGACCATACACTGAAGTAAGGGTCGCTCACAATCAACGGCACACTGGGCAGACGCAGCTTCGTGGTTTTGTAAGGTGTGAATAAATCAGCCGATTGGGCCATAACAGCCATTGCCATAGTTCCCATCACGCAAAATGTCAGTAATCTTTTCATGTTGTCTATATAATTATTGTTGGTCTTGCTATAATAATCCCGAAAAACAATCTTTTACCTTAAAACAATCTATAAACCTCCTGAAAGATAATTACTAACCATTAAATACTAACTAAAATAATATAAACTAAAACTATTTCTATTTCGTCTGATCCGTTATTTCGATTGCAAAGTAACACAATAATCTGAAGACAGAGGGATAATATATAATCAAAGTGAAAAAAAAATTGTTCAAACGGGAATGTATATCCTCTTATTTCTTCAAATAAAAGCCTTTCATGGCAATTAGTGACGATTTTTTTTTGTTGTATGACAAAATAGTTGTATTTTTGCAACATCAAATCTAATACTCTACATCTAAAAAACCGAATTGATGAAACTTCTTCATACACTTTGTTCCCTGTTTTTCCTCTGCACGCTCAGTCTCTTCTGCGTCTGCTGTGCCAATAATAAAGATGATAACAATGTCAACGAGACATTCCTCCTTCACGATGTGGGCTATCCGCAGGGAATCTTTCATGAAGGGAAATACTATTTCACCTTCCAGAGCTTGGGCGGCAACTCCGTGGAGCTCATCTCCGCCGCCCAGCTCGAGGACCTTGCCAACGCTCAGCGCCGTACTATCCTGAACAACGAACGCGACTCCTTAACCCACTTCTGGTCGCCGGAAATCTATCGCGTACAAGATAAGTGGTACCTTTATTTCGAGGCCGATGACGGTAATACGGACAATCACCATCTCTATGTCATGGAGTGTGAGGACAAAGACCCCATGACAGGCGACTTCACCATGAAGGGCGTCATAGAGACCCATGCCGAATGGAACTACGGCATACACCCCAACCTGCTGCAGCTGCCGTCGGGCGAGCTCTATCTGCTCTGGAGCGGCTGGCCGGAACGTCGCAAAGAGACGGAAACACAATGCATCTACATTGCCCGGATGGAGAACCCCTGGACGGTCAGCTCGGAGCGGGTCATGATTTCCATGCCTGAATATGAATGGGAACGACAGTGGATAAACCCCGACGGGACACGTTCCGCCTACCCTATCTACGTGAACGAGAACCCCGAGGCATTCGTCTCTCCCGACGGGCAGCATGTCATCGTTCTCTATTCCGCCAGCGGCATCTGGACAGAATATACGGCTATGGGAATGCTCTCAGCTCCCATCACGGCCAACCTGCTTGACCCCACCGTGTGGACCAAGCACCCGGAGCCCATTATTCAGCCAGACACCACAAACGTTGTCTGCATTACCGATGTCTATCTCATCTCTGATTCCCTGATGGTGTATGAAAAAAAGCGCCGCGAACAAGGAAATATTGTTCGCGACTCTTACATGCGTCCTCTAAGATGGACTAAAGAAGGGTTGCCTGAATGGTCTCATTAAAAAGGTCAACCCTGATGCGGTATCTTCCTTCCTTGTAGACATGCCATTTCGTATCATCACCGCCAGTCCTGAACGTTGTTGAGGTCAGGATATCTTCGTCCTGTGTGTAGGGATGCAGTTCTCGTGGTCCCCACGTCATCTGTCCTTCCAGCTTGAAGCGGTCGGGCTCTATCACGTCGAAATGTCCCAGATAGCCCTCCCAAATGAAGACATAGGGATTGTCGTGGTCACGCTTAAAGGGCAACATATTGTCACGGTTCCATTCCTTGTCGTTCGCACCGCCTTCAAAGGCACTGCCGGCGATAAGCATCTCGTTCCAAGGCAGCAGCAGTTCGCCAGTCACCGTACGTTTGCCAGTGTCAACAACGAAACGATAGGTATCTTCCTGGAATGACACCACCCAGCCCTCTCGTGAAGCATCGGAGGTCAAAACGTAGGTCAGGCCATAGTTGATGAGATACGAGTCAACCATCTGCGGTGTCAGATACTGAGTCTCGTCGTTGGGTTCTGCCGTGGTCATAATCTTCAGCTCACCGGCGTCCATCGGACCAGTATAGGTGAACTTGCCGTCGGGCCGACGGGTTAGCTGCACCGCCTCATCATCAGGAATGGCACTGCCTGTAGCCCAGAGCGCATCCTGCGCGGCAACGTCGCTAAATGACAAATGACAAATGATAAATGCTGTACTCAGACGGAATAAAGTTGTAACTTTCACCATAATATTTGACTATTTACTATTTTACTATTTTACATTTTGCGTCCCTGCCGCTCTTAGCAATAATATAGAGTCCCTTTGACCTTTGACCTTCGACCTTTGACACTTCACGTCCCTGCAGGTCGTAGTACTTACTTTCTGAAGATTCATCGGGAGCCGACATGGGCATAATCTCCACAATGCTTTCCTCGCTCTGGCTGAGAGTCACGATTATCTGTTCGCTGGTAGGCGTAACAGCCACGTTGACCGTGACGTTGCCTGTCTGCTCATCGTAGTTCCATTTATCAGTCAGCTGACCGTTGATGGCAACAAACTTGGGTGCTTTCTTAACTCCAAGGAACACCACCTGATAGGAGCGCTCGGTGGGCTGGTCTTTGAAGGTTCCCTCAGCAGGGCCGATGATGAGCTGATGGTCGTCGCCTGATGAAAAGCAAGAGAGACTGGTCACGGTATAGGCTCCGTCGATATATGCCTGCGTATCGCCTTCGTCCTCGTAGAGCAGTGAGGTCGGGGATTGCAAATCCCCTCCAGCAGACGTTCCCCCTCCAGCAGACGTTCCCCCTCCAACAGATTGCAAATCCCCTCCAACAGAGGAGGGAGCCACCATAAGGATAAGCTCGTCGGGACGGCTCTTCAGGTTGCTGACCGACGGGTTGCAGGGGATGACGCTCCCGGCCTTGATAAACCAGGGAATCTCCTCGGCACGGTAGTTACGGCTGATGACCTGATTGCCTTCGACCAGCTTATGCTGGCAGACGTCGTACCACTGTCCTTCGGGCAGCCACGTCTCGTGCCAGGTGAGGCCATCTGCCTCGGCTGCGGTGACGATGGGCGAGACGAGGATATTGTCACCAAACATGTACTCTCCCTCACGGCGATAAGCCTCTTTCTCTTCGGGCCACTCGTAGTAGAGCGGACGGCAGATGCTGATGCCTGTGTCGTAAGCCTGGCGGGCAGCGGTGTAGATATAGGGCATGAGCTGATAGCGCAGGTTGACGACGTCGAGCATGAGCGGGAAGTTTTCATATTTCCAGATGCGGCGTTCATTACCATCCTGGCTGGCGCCGTGGGTGCGGAAGATGGGCGAGAAGGCGCCAAACTGCAGCCAGCGAAGCATCAACTCAGGATTGGGGTTGCCGAGCTGCAGGTGACCGCCAATGTCGTGTCCCCAGTATCCGAAGCAGACATTGGATGCCGTGGCGGTGAAATAAGGCTGGAAGGCCAGCGAGCCAAAGGTGCCGTAGGTGTCACCAGAGAATCCAATAGGGTAGCGGTGGCTGCCCAGTCCTCCCCAGCGGTGGAAGATGAAGGGTCGACGGTCGGTGCGGTTGAGACGCATGTCGTTGTAGAACACATGGTTGCACCAAAATGTCTCGCCCAGTCCTTCAGTGAAGTTGCTGGTAAGGTTCTGCTGCCAGTCGAGCCACCAGAAGTCTACGCCCTGCTCCTCACGCTCTCGGATGATATACTTGAACATGGCCTGATAGAAGGAGGGGTCTTCAAGTTTCCAGGGCACACGGCCGTTCTCGGCCAGCCCTGTGGCTGCGCTAATCTCTCCGTAGTGGTCCTCATAGCTTGCCACGCCGTCGGCAGGATGGAGGTTGAGCGACACCTTCAGCCCCTGGTTGTGCATCCAGCGTATAAGCCCATCGGGGTTGGGGATGAGCTCTTTGTTCCATGTCCAGCCGGTCCAGCCGTCGAGGTGCCAGTCCATGTCCATGATCATCACGTCGATGGGGATATTGTTGCGTCGTATCTCGGAGGCCAGGTTGTAGAAGTCCTGCTGGGAGTAGCGCTGATACTTGCTGTACCAGTAGCCCAAGGCATAGAGTGGCGGCATGGGCTGCCGTCCTGCCATCTTCACGTAGTCGCCGATAGCAGCCTTGTAGTCGTGGCCGTAGCCCATGAAGTACCAGTCGTAGGCATTCTTGTCGACAGGCTCGGCCAGCCACTCAATGCCGTCGACATCGCCCTCAAAGGCGAAAGTGGTGGAGCCGTCGCCGCGTTTCGTCTTCGGCGACTCGTCGATAAGTGCCCATCCGGCACGTGAGATGATGCCATTCTCCAGGTCGTAGCGATAGTTGTCGCCACTGCCGCCGTCGAGCGTGCGCCGTGTGCCTTTCAGGTTCAGGGCATCCTCCTTGCCGGGGTACCACACCACGTCGCGGCCGTTCAGTTTCATAGTGATACTGAGGTTGTTAGGCGACTTCATTAGTGCATTGATAGTAGTCCCTATCTTATAGCGCAGCGTCAGTTCGCTGGTCTCAATGTAGAGGTATCCGTTCTCCTCCCGAGTGGTGTAGGACGGCACCGGCAGATCGCGGTTGATGACGGCAAACGTAGGACGGTCCTCGAAGTTCTGTCGAGTGCTCCACTGTATGCGTATCATGCGGGGCGTGAGCACGGTGAAGCGGGCACGTCCTGAGGTGACGATGCCGTTCGAGGCCTGCGGTTCACTTTCTTCCTCTTCCTCTACTTCTGAGATGCCTGGTGATGCCTCAAAGCTGTTCATGCTCATGGCCCGATTGCTCAGTGGGCTCACTGCAGGCACATAGAGTTCCAGGCTGCTCTTCAGCATCATGCCGTCGCATACGGCCTGTACCTCCTCTGGCGACAGTGCTGCACGCCAGAAGAAGAGCTCGCTCCACATACGCTGCGTGCTGGTATTGTCGGCATCTCCCAGGGTCACGTCGGCCAGGGCGTTATATCTCTCACGCTGTTCTCCGGCAGCCTCTCCGTCGAGATAGAGCAGTGTCCTTCCCTGTGCAAAGTAGTGTGTCAGCGTCACGGTGTGCCACTGGTCATTGTCGAGGGTGCCGGCACTGGCCTGCTTCCTGTTCGTAGGGCTGGTGTACACCACGTGCCCCTCTTCATCGATGTCGACATGTCCGAAGCGTGTGCCGGAGGTCAACTTCAGGGTGAGCAGCCTTCCTGCCTGTGCTCCCCTCACCCTCACGCTGACGGTGAAGGGGTGGACGGTGCCCTCGCCCTTGAACTTCAGATACTTGCCGTTATCGAGCAGCATGTTGCCATCCATCTTCCTTTCAGGCTGCGGCTTTCCGATAGCAAGAGCATCGAAGAGCGACGGCGGCATGGCGTAGAAGAACTCGCGGTGGCCGTTGGTCGTCGGGTGGGCATTGTCCTGCTGATAGCCCGATGCCCAGTGTCCGGCCCCGTCGTCGATGGCGCCGAGGGTGTTGACCGATGCCACATCCCACTCGTGTATAAGCAGGTTCATCTGCTTGATGTAGAAGTAGTCCTCGAGCGTGAAGTCTCCGCGTGTGTAGTTGTTCATCACCACGGGCACCATGCCGTCGCCCTTTATCCTGCTGATGATGCGCTGCATGTTGTTGGAGAACTGTTCCATCGTGGCCTGCTTGTTGCCCGACTCGTGTATGCCCTCGTTGCCCATGGAGAGTCCCACGATGACATAGCGTGAGTAGTTGCGTGTCAGCTCGTCGTAGCGGTCGAGGAGGTTCTGCGTGTTGTTGCCGCCGATAGACAGCCCTGAGACGTAGAACGGGGTCTGTGACTCGCCGCTGCTATACCGTTCGCCGAGCTGCTGTCCGTAGAGCCAGGCATAGCCTTTGTTGCCGTCGGCACCCTGCCCGTTGCATACAGACGAGCCGAAGGCCGAGATGCGGTATTCATCGGTGGGTGCCTCGAACTTCCATTCCTTCGAGTCCATGTTGAAGGTGACGGTGTAGGTGCCGCCGTTGATGCGTATGTTCGACGAGCGGTAGCTCCTCTCGGGGCACTCGAAGTAGACATACTTGTCGCTGAAGAGGAACACGTTGTCGTCGTTGAGCGTCACCTGCCCCTGCCACACCGCTCCGCCGGTATTCGTCAGCGCGGCACCTCCCTGCGGTGCGATGTTGCCCTTGAGCCACAGCTCTTCCGCAGCGGCCTGCAGCGGCAGGGCCTGAGCCAGCACGACTGCCGCAAACCATGTTCCGAGGAGTGACACATGTAAAAATCTTGAATTCGTTCTCATTATAGTATATTTTAGTTCGAGAAAAGTTTTTGCAAAGTTACGGCTTTTTGCGCGTACGTGCGTCATAAAATAAACAATGTATAATCGTGTATCAGGCAATACAAATCGTTGTTGTCTGATTATCAGTTAGTTGCATTTTCGTCGTGTCCACATCTGTATAAGTGCTGTATATGCCCATTATGACCGTTTGGAATAGCCGTCCCTGCGCAAAGCGCAAAAGAAAGCCGCCCCTGTGCAAAGCGCAAATGTCGAATTGTCGAATTGTCGAATTTTCTTGCTTTATGCTGATTTATCGGCATTCTGCGTGTCTCCAAATAAAAGGTGGCCCGCTGACCTCCCCTGTAGGGGGGTAAACTACGCGC
>JAGCNO010000075.1 GCA_017645905.1 Prevotella sp.
AACCTGAAATGGGAGCAGAAGGAAACCTATAACCTCGGTACTGACTTCGGATTCTTTAAAGACCGAATTACCGGTAATGTCGAACTTTACTGGCAGTACACCACCGACCTCCTCATGGCAAACCGCGGAATTCCCACATCTTCCGGATATTCCTCACTCGCTTACCAGAATGTAGGCGACATGAGAAACATCGGATGGGAGTTCAACCTCAACGGAAACAGCATTGTCAAGGCAGGAAAGTTCAGGGCAGACTTCAATATCACCTTTGCTAACAATAAGAACGAGATTACAGCCATGGACGAGACCTGTCTGGCATCGCTCAACAATGAGTTCAACCGCCAGAACGGCTCCTATCTCACCCGAGTAGAGCTTAACACGGCCATGGGCTCCATCTACGGATTCCGCTACAAGGGTGTTTACCAATACAGTGACTATTCACCCGTCGAGATTCCCGGCGTGAGCGGCCCCAATGCTCCTGTGGCCCGCGACAAGGATGGCAATGTCATCATGGACGAGAACGGCATGACCACCCCGATGATGTTCTGCTATACCGGGTCAAAGGACGAGTCGAAGGTCTTCCGTGGTGGCGACGCCATCTACGACGATATCAACCACGACGGACAGATTGACGAGCTGGACATTGTCTATCTTGGCTCTTCCCTGCCTAAGTTCACCGGCGGTTTCGGCTTCAAGCTCCATTACGGACGGCTTTCATGGAACAACCAGTTTAACTTCCGTTACGGCAACAAGATTATCAACGCTGCCCGCATGGACGTTGAGAAGATGTACGACAACAACAACCAGAGTCGTGCCGTGAACTGGCGTTGGCGCGTTGAGGGTGATATCACCGAGATTCCCCGTGCGCTTCGTCAGGCCGGTTACAACTATCTCGGCTCCGACCGCTTTGTCGAGGACGGTTCCTTCATCCGTCTGAACTACTCACAGCTCTCCTATTCCGTCGACCCGAAGGTCATCAAGAAATGGGGACTCTCACAGCTCAGCTTCTACCTCTCTGCCAACAACCTCTTCGTCATCACCAAGTATAGCGGTGCAGACCCCGAGGTGGGCTACGGTTCCTACGGCATAGTCACCGACGGTGCCAAGACGCCGCGTGCGAAGTCGTTCACAGGAGGTATCACCATTCAGTTCTAGTTTACAGTTAATAGTTAATAGTTTATAGTTATGATTACAAATATAAATAATATAGTGAAACGGATGGTGTGGGCAACACTATTCACTGTTCACTGTTCACTATTCATTAGCTGCTCCGACTTCCTCGACATTCTTCCCATGAACGAAGTGGTTTTGGAGAACTACTGGACTGAGAAGGGCGACGTGACCAGCGTGCGCAACAGCTGCTACGAATCGCTGTGCAGTTCCAATGCCTTACAGCGCATCGGCATTTGGGGCGAGCTTCGTTCGGACAACATCTTTGCTGGAGCCAATATACCCAACGATGTCAGTGAGGTGCTCAAGGAGAATATTCTTTCCTCGAACCCTTACTGCAACTGGTCTGATATTTACAAGTGCATCAACCGCTGTAACATTGTTGCCCACTATGCTCCCAAGGTGCAGGCTATCGACCCGAACTATAGCGAGGCTGAGATGAAGGCTGACGTGGCTGAGGTCTCAGCCCTGCGTGACCTGTGCTATTTCTTTCTTATACGCACATTCCGCGACGTCCCCTATACCCGCGACCCGAGTATCGACGATACTCAGAACTACATCTTGCCCGCCACGAAGTTCGAAGCTGTACTCGACTCGCTGATTGACGACTTGGAGAGCGTGAAAGGCGATGCCGTCCGCCGCTACGAACTGGAGCGCGTCAATGGCAGCCGGTACACATTCCCCGAAGTCAACTCCAGCCGCATCACACGAGTAGCCATCTGGACCCTGCTTTCCGACCTCTATCTATGGAAGGAGGACTGGGACAATGCCATCAAATATGCCGACATGGTCATCGATTACAAGCGTCAGCAGTATGAAGAACTGAAAGAGCGCGTAGGCGACATTCGGGAGATTGACCTTATCGACGAGGTGCCCATGATTCTTGAATGTCCTGACGGTAGCGGCGACACGGGAGGCAATGCCTACAATGCCATCTTCGGCGAAGGCAACTCTTTCGAGAGCATCTTCGAACTCTACTTCTCGTCTCGTCAGAACCAGGAGAACACATGGGTGAGCAGCTATTACGGCAACAACAATACCCCCAACGGACGTCTCCGCGGCAATGCCCTGACCTTTGGCACCAGCCTGCTCGATGTCATCCAGAACAAGGTTCCTCTCTTCAAGTCGACCGACGGGCGCTTCTACGAATGCTTCAGAGTGAACGGCCAGGCGCTGAACATCGGCAAGTACGTGAACAGCAGCGTAAGCTATCAGACCCGTTCGGTCACCAACGAGAACAGCCTTCGCCTCAATACTGACATCCGCGGTAACAACACGGCACCTTGGATATTCTACCGCCTGTCAGACGTGCTGCTCATCAAGGCCGAGGCCCTTGTGCAGCGTGGCTTGGAGGGCGACATGGAAGAAGCTTTCAAGATGGTAAACATTGTCAACAAGCGTGCCAACAACCTCACCCAGTCGCTCAAGGAGACCGATTACCTCAACTCCAAGAACGCCATGGAGAACCTGGTCTTCGAGGAGCGTCGCCGCGAGTTCATGTTCGAGGGCAAGCGCTGGCACGACCTTGTGCGCCGTTCTCGTCGCGACGGAAACACGGCCTACCTCGTGGCTGCCGTGAAAAGCAAGTACGAGCAGAACGCAAATGCCATCGCCATCAAGATGGCCGACCCCAACATCATCTATTTCCCATACGCCAAGAACGAGATGAAGGTGAATCCGCTGCTGAAGCAGAATTCTGCTTACACCAATGGCGAAGATGAGGAATACAGCCGATAAGCGGCCTGCGTCCTAAATGAAAAATCATAAATGGAAAATGAACAATATGAATAGCAAGATAAACAGACGACATCTGATAGGTTTGTCATTTATCATTTGTCATTTATTATTTGGCGTATGCGCCTGTGTGGACAACGACGACGTGCCCGAACAAATGTACACCGCCAAGAAGATGACGGCCGGTGCCTTCTTGGAGGCTCATCCGGAACGTTACAGTGAATTCATCGATTTGCTGAAGCGTACTCCCTATTTCTCCATGATGACCACCTACGGGCGCTACACGCTCTTCGCACCGACCAACGATGCCATGGAACTGTTCATCAAGAATAACGGCTACGGTTCGGTAGAGGGAATACCACAGGGCATCTGCGACTCTATTGCCCGTACCCACATCATTCGTAAAGGAGCTTACTTTACGTCGGATGTGCCCGAAGGAACAGTGGGCATGAACATGCTCGACGCCCTTATCATCTGGTCGAGCGACTCGGATGTGGTCAACGACAACCACCTCATCTACTACGTGAACAAGAACTCGCGCATGCTGGAGTACAACGACTCGGTGACCAACGGTGTCGTCCATACCCTCGACCACGTCATCTCGTCGAGCAACGACTTCCTGCCCGAGAAGATGGCCGAAGACTCCACCATAACCATCTTCTGCGAGGCCATGCGCCTGACGCACATGGACGACTCGCTCCATAATTACATCGACGAGACCTATAGCATCGGTGCCGACTCTGTCTATATCGGCACGCAAGAGCGCTGTATGAACAACGGCAACCCATACATGACCTGTCTGTGGGTCAACACACGCTACTTCAAGTACACTGCCTTTGTGGAGCCCGACTCGGTCTATCACCGCCACGGCATCAAAAACATTGAAGACCTGAAGGCCTACGCCAAGAAGGTGTATGATGCCACCTATCCTGAGGACGCCGGTCTCTATGACGAAGACTTCACCCATCGCAAGAACCCGCTGAACCGCTTCGTCAGCTACCACCTGCTCGACCGCATCGTCTCTTATAACGACCTGGTAGGCTCCGACCTGACCAAGGAATGTTGGAACCCGAACATCTGCGACCCCGAGGACTTCTATGAGACCATGTGTCCCGGCACGCTGGTGCGCATGTGTCTGCCGGCCAGCCTGGGCGTGTTCATCAACCGCCGCGGCTTCAAGGCCAACATCTATGGCGACCCGGAGAACCGCGGCATCAAGGTGTTCTCACCCTCAGAATCGGGAAGTGTCGACCCGACAGCCCTGAACGGTTACTATCACTACATTGACGACATCCTGACCTTTAATGTCCATACACGCGACGTCATCTTCAACTGCCGCATGCGCTTCGACCCCGCCGTGCTCAGTCCCGACTTCATGAACTGCGACGGCCGTAACCATAAAGACCAGATAGGCAACACCATCCGCGGCTTCAAGCCCGGCTACCTCAAGGGATGGGAGATGAGCGACGAGAGCTTCGTCGGCGTGACAGGCAACGACATCTGGTGGCGCTCCTACCTGGGCCACGTGGTGGTGGTCACCGGACGTTTCGACGTGACCTTCAAGCTACCTCCCGTGCCGAAGAAGGGAACCTACGAAATCCGAATGGGATACACGCCCGACGAAGAGCGTGGTGTCATCCAAGCCTACCTGAACAACGTTCCTTGTGGCATCCCTGTCGACATGCGTCTCGGAGCCTGGGACCCTGACGTAGGCTCAGTGGCCGATGGTGCCGAGGGTGCCCAGACAGATGAGGAAATCAAACTCCAGGACAAGGCCCTGCACAACCGTGGCTTCCTCAAGGCTATGGACTGCTGGTTCCAGGGCGGCTATTCCAGTGGCGGCAGCCTCCGCTCCTTCAACCACGGACTGCGCCGCGTGCTGGCTACCGAGAGCATGGATCCCGAGAAGACCTACTACCTGCGCATGCGCCAGGTGCTCGACGACCCCGAGAAGTACTGTAACTTCAACTACCTGGAGATCTGCCCGAAGAGCGTCTATGGCAGCCCCGAAGGCGAGGACCAGCACTAAAACAGTTTGAGCCGTCCTCTCAAGGAGAAAAAGCCGTTCTTTCCATGAGAATAAGCCGTTCTTTCCAAGAGAATAAGCCGTTCTTTCGATACGAATAAGCCGTTCTTTCTAATAGACCTCCCCACGCAAGCCGGCCAAAACAATGATAACAAATTTAGAATCAGCTATTTAGCAATCATGATGACTAAGAACATATATAAAACGACCCGCGCATGTCTCGTATGCTGCGGCATTGCCGCAGTCCTCACCGCCTGCACAGACTGGGAAGACCACTACGAGCAAGCCCTCGAGGGTGGCGGAAACGCCACACTGTGGCAACAGCTGAAAGCCAACCCCCAACTGTCAGACTTCTGTGAGGTGCTACAGAAGACCAGCAAGTTCCGCATGCACCACAAGACCGACGTCACATACGCCGACCTGCTCAACAGCGGACAGGCATTCACCGTCATTGCACCCGTCAACGGCACGTTCACCAAGGACTTGCTGCTACGGCTCGTGGAGACAGCACGCGGAGACTCCGTGGTGGAGAAATCGTTCATCTTCAACCACCTCTCGCGCATGACGACCTCCATAAAGGACGAGGCGCAGACGCTCCACCTGCTCAACGGGAAAAACGTCACCATGTCAGCATCGGACATACAGGGAGTGCCAGTCGTCGCACCCAACCAGCGGGCAGAGAATGGCGTCATACACGTGGTTTCACACGCACTGCCCTACGACTACAACATCTATGAGGCACTCTGCGACGAGCCTGACCTGTCAGAAATAGGCGCCAACCTGCGACAGTATGAATGGGACGAGTTCGACCCCGATGCCTCTGTGTCGAGCGGCATCATCGAGGGTGTACCCGTATATATCGACTCGGTGGTTCACGAGCATAACCGCATACTCGACGCCATAGGCTATCTCAACAGCGAGGACTCCACCTACTGGGCAGTCGTGCCCAACAACGAGGGCTGGCAGAAAGCATGGGAGAACGCATCGCAATATTTCGTCTTCGACGAGTCATACCAGAAGCGCGACTCGCTGCAGCGCTACTGGACCAGCAGAGCACTGATGGACGACGCCATCTTCAACATGACCGACCAGAAGTCGGTAGAAGACTCACTCGTGTCGGTGCCCTACCTGAACTGGCGCCGAAGCTATGTGGCCGGGAAACCCATCTTCCACATCTTCCAGAAACCCTTTGCTCCTGGCGGCCTGCTCTATAACGCCGAAAAGCTGCAGTGCAGCAACGGCATCCTGTACAAGACTAAGGACTGGCCCTTCACACCAGAGCAGACCTTCTTCAAGGAATTGTGGACGGAAGCCGAGGCCACATGGCTCATCACCGAGGACAAGCAGTGCCGTTACGACCGCATCAGGATGATGGCCGACAGCATCTCGGAGAACACTTTCCTGCAGATTATCGCAACGAGCGGAACGGCAAACTGGGAGATGACCTTCAGACTCGACAACGTGCTGTCGGGAGAGTATGACGTCTGCGCCATCATTCTGCCACAGACGGTCATCAACCCCGACGCCACCAACCTGCGTCCCTGTAAGTTCAAGGCTACCATCAACTACGTCGAAGCCAACGGAAAGGCTGCCACCTACAATTGCAACAACGACCAGTTCCAAAGCAATCCGGAAAAGGTAGACACCGTGGTGCTGGCAGAGGCATTCCGATTCCCCGCCACCAACTACAGCCAAAGCACCAACAAGATAAGCCTGACACTGAAGTGCAGCATCACAGCACGCGAGACCTCAAAATACTCCCGCGAAATGCTCCTCGACTGCATCTACCTGCGCCCACGAACCTCTAAATCCGAATGACTATGAAGAAGTATATAATTTCCATTGCCATGCTCCTGGCTGCTGTCTCGATGGCAGCACAAGACACTAAAACGGTGAAGGGACAGGTAGTCGATGCAGCCACAGGCAAACCGCTGGCCGGCGTCATCGTCTCGGCTTACGACAACCAGCGTATGACGACGATGACCGACGAAAATGGTCTGTACGAGCTGAAAGTCGACAGCCACACACGCTCACTGCTGCTAAGAGTCGACGGCTATAACCTGCAACAGAAAGCCATCAGCGGAGAGAGCACCAACGCTGCCCTCTACAGCAGCGCCTTCACAGAGGCTTATAAACGCACGACACCCGCCATCATCAGCGCAGAGGCTAACCGCTTCGACAACAATTCAGAAATAAGCATCGACCCGCTCATAACACAACAGCTCGGAGCCGACATGCGAATGGTGAGACGAGGAGGCATACCAGGAATGGGTAACACCATGCTCATAGAAGGCATCAACTCGCTCAATGCCAATGCACAGCCGCTCGTGGTCATCGACGATGTGGTCATGGACATGCAGTACAGCCGTGAGATGCTTCACGACGGATACTACAACAACCTGCTGACAAACCTCAACGTCAATGACATTGAAAGCGTGGAAGTCATCAAGAACGGTACGGCGCTCTATGGTGCCAAGGGTGCCAACGGTGTGCTCCTCATCAAGACCAAGAGAAACAAGTCGATGGCCACAAAAATCGACGTCAACATCAACGGCCGCTACGAACTGACGCCACGGCTGCCCCAAATGCTGGGAGCAGAGGAAAACAGGCTCTACACCACAGAACTGCTGGCTGGAAAGATGAATCCTACCGAGATGGGCAGCATGAGATACCTCAACAGCGAGCCGTCCTACTTCTACTACAACCAGTACCACAACAACACCGACTGGAAAGACGAGGTCTACGAGAACGCCTTTTCACAGAACTACGGCATCAACGTGCAGGGTGGTGACGACATCGCTTCCTACAACCTCTCCGTCGGCTACTCGCTGGGCAACAGCACACTGAAAGAGAACGACTACTCGCGTTTCAACATGCGCCTGAACTCAGACATCTCCATCACCAACAAACTTGATGTCCGCTTCGACGCTTCCTACAGCGATGTCGACCGTAGCCTGCGCGACGACGGTGCTCCCCTGAACCCGCTCGGCACCGTCATCACTTCGCCGGGATTCCTCGCACTTGCCAAGTCGCCATTCCTCTCACCATACGCCTTCGACAACCACGGCAGCATCAGCCACTATCTGGCAGAGGCCGACGACTATCTTGAGGGCAAGTTCCAGGGACGTGGACGACTGGCCAACCCCACCTCTATCCTGCAGTATGGCGACGGAAAGAACCGCAACTCCTTCGGTAATCGCCTTATCACCTTCGCCATCACACCCAAGTATCAGTTCAACCGCCATCTCGACCTGCGAGAGCATTTCGTCCTGGCACTGGTCAATACCAACGAGAACTACTATCTGCCCAGGCAGGGTGTGCCCACCTTCTACGTCGAAGGATTGTCGGAAGACACACAGCTACAAAACATCGCTAAGAGTATGGCAGCACGAGAGACCGCCATACAGAGCGACACCCGTCTTACGTGGCAGAAGAAGTTCAATCTCCATGATGTCAGTATCAAAGGTGGTGTGCGCTATCTTAGCTATGATTTCAGCAGCACCTCTCAATTGGGCTACAACTCCACGAACGACAAGAACCCGAACATGTCCAACTCGCTGCAGTTCAAGTCCACCGGCGGTGCCGACGACCAAACACGGGAAATCACTTGGTACGCCCTTGGTGACTACAACTATGGCGACCGCTTCTATGTCAGCGCCGGACTCTCCGCCCAGGCTTCGTCGCGATTCGGTGACGATGCCAACGGCCTCAGCCTCTTCGGTACCGTGTGGGGTCTCTTCCCCAGCGTAGAGGCAGCATGGGTGCTCACCAACGAGAACTTCCTGGCCGGCGTAGAGGGCATCGACTACCTCCGCCTTAACGTGGGCTTCGACATCACCGGCAACGACGATATCGACTACACCGCATCGCGCTCATATTTCATTTCCAAGCGAATGATTACCGGAGAGGGCGTCACGGGTAAGGTCATTGGCAACATCGGTAATACTGACCTCCAGTGGGAGACCACACGACGGCTCACCGCAGGTCTCACCGGCAACTTCCTGAACAACCGCCTCGGCCTCCGGTTCAACTTATTCAAGAGTTGGACTACCAATCTCCTCTCCTTGCGGCAGCTGTCATACACCAGCGGATTGCAGGAGAACTGGAGCAACGACGGCAAGTTGGAGAACATCGGTTTCGATGCCACCATCACAACTAAGGTGCTCGCCCTGAAGGACTTCTCATGGGAACTCGGCGCATCGGCCGGACACTATAAGAATAAGGTGACGGCCCTGCCCGACAACAACCGCTCTGTCGAGACCGAGATATTCGGTGCCACCATCCTCACCCAGGTAGGGCAGCCCGTAGGCATGTTCTATGGCTACAAGACCGCAGGTGTCTACTCCACTTCTGCCGATGCTCTGGCCGACGGCCACTACATTCTCAAGCAGAATGGCGACCGTGTCTACTTCCAGGCCGGCGACACCCGCTTCGTCGACCTCAGCTCAGCCACTGTGCCCAACGCTTCTCCGTTGGGTGACAAGGGCCTTATCGACGAAGCCGACCGTACCATCATCGGCGACCCCAACCCTGACATCTACGGTAACATCTTCACGTCGCTCGCCTACAAGAACCTGCGCCTTGACGCCACCTTCACCTACTCTTTTGGCAACGACATCTTCAACTACCAGCGCTCGCTTCTTGAGGGCGGCACCTACTTCATCAACCAAACCACGGCTATGAAGAACCGCTGGACCACAGAAGGACAGGTGACCGACATACCCCGTGTCTCTTACACCGACCCCATGGGCAACTCGCGCTTCAGCGACCGATGGATAGAAGACGGCTCCTACCTCCGCCTGTCAAACGTCACCCTTTCATGGCACCTGCCCATTCAGAGCACCTACCTGCAGGGCATCACCATCTGGGGAAGCGCACAGAACCTCTTCACCGTCACTCGCTATCTCGGCAGTGACCCAAGCTGTGCCCTCTCCTCCAACATCCTCTCACAGGGCATCGACCGCGGACTGCTCGGCACAGGTCGTTCCTTCTCACTCGGCGTGAACATCAACCTGTAATACAATAAACAATAAACGTTAAACAATAAACATTTCAAATGATGAATATACAATCAAGAATAAAGCTTATAGCCAGTAAAATAACGGTTATTGGTTATTGTTTATTGGTTATTGGAACAGCTTCTTGTAGCGACATGCTCGAAACCGAGTCGGAGCTGGTGGAGTACGAGAAGGACAACACCTTGAATCATCCCACAGACTCGTTGTACAGCGTGATGGGCATCATCAACAGGATGCAGATCATTGCCGACCGCACCGTGCTCCTTGGCGAGGTACGTGCCGACCTCATGTCGGTCACCGATGCCGCCTCGTCAGACCTCAAGCGCCTTGCCGCCTTCGACACCAAGCAGAACAAGTATAACAAGATTGCCGACTACTACGCCGTCATCAACAACTGCAACTACTACCTCGCCCATGTCGACACCGCCATGCAGCGTCGCGGCCGCCAGCTCTTCCGCAACGAGTATGCTGCCGTGAAGAGTTTCCGTGCCTGGACCTATCTGGAGCTTGCCAAGGCCTACGGCGAAGTTCCCCTTGTCACCACGCCTCTCATGACCGAGCGCGAAGCTGCAGCTGCCGTCAACGGTCCCAAGACCGGCATCAAGGACATCTGCGAATACTTCATCAGCGACCTCACGCCCTATGCCTACGTCGCACCGCCCGTCTACGGAAACATCGGCAACCGCTCGTCGGCAAAGTTCTTCATCCCCACCCGCGCACTCCTGGGCGACCTCTGCCTCTGGGCCGGACGCTATGAAGAAGCCGCCAAGTGGTACTCCGACTACCTCAACGACAAGACCAACCCTGTCAGGACCAATCCCTCCAACCGCGCCTACTGGAACGACCCCATGGTCTACACCAACCCCTCAGGACGTTTCACCATCAGCGGCGACGCCGAGGTGCTCGCCATCATACCCATGGAGGAGCGCATCTTCGACGGCACTATCACCGACCTCGACAACATCATGACCTCCACGCGAGACAACAACTACTTCTTCCAGCTCGAGCCCTCCATGGCCATGCGTCAGATATCCGCGAGCCAGGTCAACTGCATGGAGTACATCACCGTCATCACCACCGACACCGTCTACATCCCCTCCACAGGCTTCAGCGACGGTATTCTGGCAGGCGACCTCCGTCTGCAGTCCGTCTATGACCTCCGCTCACGCGGCATACAAGACCCCTACGAAGAGTACTCCTCGCTCACACAGAGCATCAGCAAGCTGTCGCGCACAGAGATCTACACCTACCGCAGCCCCATGGTCTACCTCCGTTTTGCCGAGGCCCTCAACCGTGCCCGCATGCCCCAGTCGGCCATGCTCATCCTCAAGTACGGCCTCTGCCAGGAGAACGCACGCCGCTATGTCGACAGCATCGAATACGTAGCCTCAAAGCAGTATATCGACTTCGACGAGACCGTCTTCACCCGCGAGAACACCATCGGTATTCACTCGCGTGGCTCAGGCGACTCACAGTGCAACGCCTATTATAACCTGCCCTTGCCCAGTGACTCGCTCGCCACCCGGCAGGACACCATCGACTACCAGATACCTCTCATTGAAGACATGATCGTCACCGAGATGGCCCTTGAGGGAGCCTTCGAAGGCTACCGCTTCTACGACCTCATGCGCGTGGCGCTGCGCCGCAACGACCCCGCCTACCTGGCCGACCCCGTCAGCCAGCGCGACGGAGCCAGGGACGAAGTCCTGCGTGCACTCCTCATGGAGCCCAAGAACTGGTACATGCAACGCTAATTGTTTTTTTTATTTATTCATAAGTTAGTTATTAGTAAATATGGTTAGTAGTTTTATTTAGTTCCTCGTAACTGTGACAGTCACGAGAGAATGTATGCAAAAGGCCACCCGTATGTGAATACCGGTGGCCTGTTTTTTTGCCAACTCCCCTCCCTTTCTCCCCTCCCCTCGGGAGGGGGCGGGGGTGGGTCTCTAATCGTCGAGAGCGTAGGTCACGGTAGACACTACTCTCAGTTTCTTAATGTAGGGTGTGTTCTGGTCGCGGTCTTCAATTTCGAACTGTCCCTGTCCTGCGGTCTGAATCTTCCCCAGCTTTGAGTCGCTGGCCTTGGCAAACTGCTCGGCGGTCTTCTGTGCGTTCTTGATGGCCTCTTCCATCATTTCGGGCTTCATCTGCTGGAACGACACGTATTCGTATTGCGGATAGCTGCCCTCGATGGCCACGCCCTGCTTCAGCAGTTCAGCCTGCTTGAAGATGGCCTTGTTCACCTGGTCCACCTTCTGCGTGCTCACGGTAAGGTTGGTGTTGATGATGTAGCGGAAACTTCGGCGGTTCTCGCTCCACTGGTTCGACTCCAAGTCGTTCACCGTTGGCGGGTTCACCGTTATCTCTCCGTCCTCAATACCGTTTTGCTGCAGAAAGGCCTTAATTTTGCCCGTCTTAGCGTTGATGTTCTCATAGAGCGTGGGCAGGTTGTCGCCCATCTCGTTGTAGGAGATGCTCCAAATCACCTTGTCGGCCTTCACTTCGCGCTCCGACAAGCCTTTCACGGTCACTTTGCGGTCTTTGTTCGAGAAATTGTCGATACCGCATTTTACGAACCATCCTAACACGACAAGTCCAAGTGCCAGGATAGCAGCTTCATAGATTCTGTTCATAGTTTTTTGTTTTAGGGGTTAAACCATTTCAGTTCTCATTTCTCATTTTTCATTTCTCATTTAGGCCGCAGGCCGCTTCGCAGGAAGATTCCTGCGAGGATGGTTCCGCTGATGCTATGCCAGGCGCAGCTGATGGCACAGGGCAGCACGGCGAGTGGCTGCGCGGCAAAGAAATTGCCGGCAAGGACGGTGGCGAGGCCCGCGTTCTGCATGCCCACCTCGATAGAGATGGTGCGCTTCTTGGCCTTGTTGAAGCGGGCAAGGCGACCTGCGGTGTAGCCGAGGACGTAGCCCAAAGTATTATGACAGAAGACGACAGTAAAGGTCCACAGGAAGAGCCACAGGCCACGCGCCACGAGGTCGTCGTGAACCGTCGAGACGACACCGCCCACGATGCAGGCCAGACAGATGACGCTCAGGCCAGGCATGAGGCTCTGAATGGTCGGGAAATGCGCGTTCCTGGAATATGTGTAGTTGAGGAAACAGCCTATGGCAACGGGGATAATCGTCACGATGAGAATGTTCAGGAACATGCCGATAGCATCAATCTCGATGATTTCGCCCGCCGTCAGTTCCATCAGCATCGGCGTCATCACGGGCGCAAGCAGGGTGGAGGCGCAGGTCATGCCCACCGAGAACGCTACGTCGCCGTGACAAAGATACGACATGATATTGCTCGACACGCCGCCCGGACAGCAACCCACGAGCAGGATGCCTAATGCCAAGGCTGGCTCCAGCTGGAACACGCGGACCAGCAGCCAGGCCACGCAGGGCATAATGAAGAACTGCGCACAGGCACCAATCAATATATCAAGCGGTCGGCGGGCAAGGATACGAAAATCGTCGGTGGTCAGCGTGAGGCCCATCGTCAGCATGATGATGCCGAGGATGACGGTCTGCGTAGTGCCGCGAACCCACACAAAGAGGTCGGGCACAAAGAAAGTCACCACCGCAATAGCGATGATAAACAGCGAGGCATTCGCCGCCAGCCAACTGCTCAGGCGTTTCATGTTTCGTACAAATGATTGGCTGCAAAGTTACGAATAAAATCGGGATACGTGGCTATTTCTTTAGTTAAAGAGTAAAAAAACGAAAAAGAAAGGCAAAACGGGGGAGGCAAACGTTACAGAGAGGAATTAGACGAGCGAAATTCCCAACAAGGTGCTGTGGAGAAAGAACGGCTTATTCGATTTGAAAGAACGGCTTATTCGAATCGAAAGAACGGCTTATTCTCATGGAAAGAACGGCTTATTCGAATTAGGAAGCGGAATTAGACAAGCGAGATTCCCTACAGCCGGCAAGGATTTGAGCCGCCCGGCACAATGGTCGGACGGCTCAAGCCTTTGAGTTCGGAGTTAGGAGTTAAGAGTTAGGAGTTAAGAGTTATGCGTGTCAGTATCCTAACTTTCCATTACCCCAGCGCATGAACCAGCGCTGGCGGTTGGTGAGGTCTATGCCCTCGCTGCTGCCGTTGCCTCGGCGCTTGTTGACGCGCTCGGTGAGGAACTGGCCGGGGTTCTCGCTGCGCATGGCGAAGCGCATGAGGTCGTAGTAGCGGTAGCCTTCGAAGGCGAACTCGAGGGCTTCCTCGTTGAGGATGAGGCTGTCTACCTGCTCCATCTGTTCCTTCTTGATTTCCTCGTAGAAGGCGGTGTCGAAGGTGAAGGTGCTGTCTTCCTCGTTGAACTGGTAGGGCCATACGTTCTCGCCGACGATGTCATAATAGTCGTTCATGGGCGAGAAGCCGGAGCCTCGGGAGTGGATGCCCATGGTGTTGTATGTTCCGCCGGAGATGAGATAGGCTGACTCCAGGACTGGGTAAAGGGTTGTGCTGAAGTGGATGTTATCAGCCACCCAGGTGGAGTCGGCTTCGCTGAGGTAGGGTGTCACCTCGTTGGCGATGACCTCGTCGTTGATTCCACGCTCGAGTATTTTGTAGGCAAGCAGCGGCTGCCCACAGAGGTTGAGAGCCTCGGCGAGGCGCAGGTAGACCAGCGTGCGGCGGTAGATGTGAACGTTGCGGGTGTAGAACTTGTAGATGGTCTGCAGCTCCACACGGCCCAGAATGTCATCGTTCATATAGCCCTCGCCCCATACGGAATAGAGACGGAGGTCGCCCGTCCTGTGGTTGGAGAGGTTATCGGGGGCGATGGTGGCCACGTTGGGATTGTTGGTGACGACGCAGTTGGGCTGTGCCTCGGAAATCTCCACCAGCCGCTTCGAGGGGGTGAGGCTGACCTCGTAGTCGTTGTCTTTGGTGGAGTTGAAGAGGTTGCGCAGCTGGCTATAGTGACCCTCGGCGGGGATGGAGTCGCCGGGAATCATGGTGATGAGCTCGCTCTGGGCAGTGTATGCCTCGGCGAGGAACGTGTTCAAATAGGAGTCTGTGGTCATGTTCCACGATGTTGTTCCTGCGGGCCACTCTATGCGGTAGACGCCTGTGGCATAGTAGCTGTTGTTGTTGCGCTCATTGATGTAGGTGTAGTAGGCCAATGCTGCTTTCTCGAACATGGCCTTTCCTGCATCGCGTCCCATGGTGCTGCCGAGCCAGAGGTAGAGGTCGCCGCGCACGATATTGACGGGGAAGAAGAAGTGGTGCGAGTGGTTAGAGCGCACGTTGTCGCCATAGCCGGGAACCACGTTCTCAAACTCGCGCGGGATGGAGGCGAGGTCGTCGATGAAATACTGGCATATCTGTGCGATGTCGTAGCGCGGATAGTCCATCTCTGACTCCTCCTTGGTGAGTATGGGCTTGGTGATGAAGGGCACGCTGCCATAGTTGAGCGCAAGCTGGAGGTATGTCCAGGCACGTATGCACTTCACGGCGCAGTATTCCTTCATGAAGATGTACTCGTTGCGGTTGCTCTTCAGGGCGGTGTCGGCATGCTCGATGAAGTAATTGCAGTTGTTGATGACGGCATAGTAGTCGCGTGGCTGGTTGTACTCGTTCTCGTCGTCGACCGAGAAGGTTGCCAGCTCGCGCAGGTCGGCAGAGGCCTTGTCGGTAAGCTCGACAAGGTCGCCGCGAACCTCTCCAAGGAGGATGGTACGGTCGGCAACGGCCTGCAGCTTGTTGAGAATGCCCATGACGCTGTAGACGGTGTCAGGCCAGTTGGTCAGGTGGTCTTTCTCAGCATAGACCACATGGTCGGACTCCTGGTCGAAGAAGTCGGAACAGGAAACGAAGAATGAAGAATGAAGGATGAAGAATGCTGCGCACAGCCACTTCATCGTCATGTTCATACTTCTTTTCCTGATGGTTATATTTTGCTTAGTCATAATGCTATTGATGTTTAGTCTACCTTTTGCGGTAGCAAATTCTTCATTCTTCATTCTTCATTCTACGTTTAGAGGTTGATTTTCACTCCGGCCACGATGCTGCGGCTCTGCGGCAGACGGCCGAGGTCTATGCCCTGGCCGATGACGGTGCCGGTGCTTGCTGACTCAGGGTCAGTGCCGAGATACTTGGAGAAGGTGAGCAGATTGTTGCCCTGCAGCCAGAGCTGCAGTCCCTGAATGAACTCGGACTTGAGCGGCAGGTCGTAGGAGAGCGTGACGCTCTTGAGCTTCAGATAGCTGCCGTCCTCTATCCATCGGTCGCTGAACCGGCTGTTGCCCAGCGGGTCCTGGAAGGTGATGCGAGGCATGTCGGTCTGCTGACCTTCAGCCTGCCAGCGGCGGTTCATGGCCGTGGTCTGGTTCATGAAGCGCGAGCCGCCCTCTAACTGCTGGCGCATGTAGTTGAACACATCGTTGCCGAGCGAGTAGTTGAAGCGGACATCGAGCTTCAGACGCTTCCAGGCCACGGAGGTGAAGATGTTTCCATAGATGTCGGGATTGGGGTCGCCGATGATGGTACGGTCGGCCTCGTCGATGCGGCCGTTGCCGTCAAAGTCGGTGAAGCGAATGTCGCCGCCCTCGAAAGCAAGGTGATCGACACCATTGTCGGCCAGCACGTACATATTGGCGGCAGCGGCCTCCTCAGCAGTACTGAACACACCGTTGGCACGCCAGCCGTAGAAGAGGTTGGCAGCCTGACCCACCTGGGTGCGGATGGTAGCACCGTAGACGCTGTTGTCGACATACTGTGCACCGTCAGGCAGCTCCTTAATCTTGTTCTTGTAGTGGCCCACGCTGGCGCCCAGCTGCCACTGCCAGTCCTTCGTGGACAGCACCTTCACGTTTGCAGTGACGTCGAAACCGGTGTTCTGCAGCTTGCCGCCGTTGCTCCAGTTCTGGTCCAGACCGGAAAGGAAGCCGAGGTGCTGCATGGTGAGCAGGTTGTCAGTGGTGGAATGGAAGAAGTTGGCGTTCAGACTGAGACGGTCTTTGAGGAACGAGCCCTCGAGGCCAATGTTGAAGCGGCGCGTCGTCTCCCACTGAATCTCGGTGTTGCCTATACCTCCGAAGGATAGACTCGACACGGCGTGGAGGAACTGAGTGGCGCGGAAGTAACTGCGGGCGGCATAGTAGTCGATGTCGTCGTTACCGCTCACGTCGAAGCCGGCCAAGAGACGCAGATAGTCAATACCTTTGACTCCGGCAAACCAAGGCTCATTGCTGATGACCCACGAAGCCTGAACACTGGGGAAGAGGGCCCAGGAGGCATCGAAGAAATGGAGGCTGCCAGCATCGCGGCCAAAACGTGAAGAACCGTCGAGGGTGAGGTTGGCCTGCAGATAGTAGCGGGTCTTGTAGTTGTACTCGGCCTGAGCATACCAGCTCAGTGAGTTCCAGCTCTCGTCAAGACCGGCCACGTCTACGTTCAGAAGCGAGCCGCTGAGGAACGGCGTCTTGTCAGAACCGGTGTTGTAGCCCACCTGAGAGTCGCTCGTAAAGCTCTCCCAGTTAATGCGGGCACCGGCAAAAGCATGGATGTAGTGTGCTCCGTAGCGGTTGTGCCAGTCTATACGAGTGTCGCTCTGAACACTGTTCTGCTTGGAAGCTAAAGAACGAACCTCGTTGGTACGTGTGGCTCCGATGGAGGCCACGTAGTAGTCGGGCGTACCGTTGATGGGGATGTAGTACATCTCGCTGGTGTTCACAAGGTTGTAGCTGAAATGCTCCGACAGCGAGAGATTGGCGTTGAACTGCCACTTCGGCGTGACGGTGAGGTTGAGCAAGGAGTTCTCAAAGCGGTTCTTGTTTTCAGCCTCAGAATATTCGAGGATGGCAGCAGGGTTGCCCAGTCGCCAGTTGTACGACGAATAGCGATGCATGGCATCGTCGAGATAGTCCTCGCGGTTAATCTCCCAGTGGTCGCTCGAGAAGCGTCCGCGGCCATAGCTATAGGGGCTGAGGAAGGGACTCTTGACGTAAGCGAGGAAGGCAGGACTGGTCGGCGTACCCTGATCGTAAGTATCAGGTGCACCGTCGTTTCGGAGGTCACGTGTGAGGTTCGAGAACGAGGCATCGAAACGAACGCCAAGCTGCTTGAGCAACTGGATGTCGGTGTTGAAGCGAACGTTGAGGCGGCTCATATCGTTCTCCTTCAGCGTGCTCTTCGCATCGGTGTAGCCAACGGAGAGGTTGTAGTTGGCAACTTCGTCACCGCCTTCAACATTAATGCCGTAGTTCTGCGTCATAGCCGTGCGGTAGACGTATTCTTTCCAGTCAGTGCTCTGATGATAAAGGTCGTAATAGTAGTTGCGCTCGCCATTCTCCAGATATTGGTTCTCCTTGAGGAAATTGAATTTCTGGAGCGTGGTATTGGTAGAGCGGAGCATCTCGGAAGCATAGCCACGATACTGGTCGGCGTTCATCACGGAGATGTACTTAGGCTCGAAGGTCACACCTGCCGAGATATTGGCGGTGATTCGTGTGGCCATCGACTTGTTACGGCGCGTCTGGATGAGGATGACGCCGTTGGCTCCCTTTGCGCCGTAAAGGGCCGTTCCGTTGCGCAGCACGGTCACCTTCTCGATGTCGGCGGGGTTGATATTGGAGAGCAGGTCGTTGTAGAATCCGTCATGGAGCAATGTGCGTCCATACTGCTGGTCGATGATGACACCGTCGACGACGACCAGCGGCTGCGCATTGACGTTCAAGGAGTTCAGTCCCTGAATGAACATAACGGAGCCAATGCCGGGCGTGCCGTTATGGGCAATGGTATAAACGTTTGCGCCGAACTGTTGCTGCACTTCGTCCTTGATATTGATGGCCGAAGTATACTTGAAGTCAGAGCTGCTCACCTCGCCCCTGACGTTAGTGGTCGGAGCGTACTCCTGAAGGAATGTCGTCGGGTAGAGCAAGGCCTGTTTCTGCTCTTCTGCCTTAAGTAGTCCGATGCGAACGGGGTTGTAGTCGGGCGATGCAACGTAGAGCGCGGAAGCGAAGAGCGGAACCTTCAGTTCGTATTTACCGTCGTCCTCCGTGAGCACACTGTATCCGTCGATTTCTGCTGCGCGGACGATAGCGCCAGCGATGGGTTCCTTCGTCGCAGCATCAAGAACAATTCCCTTGACGGTGCGAGTCTCATACTGATGCTGCTTGGGGACAAAAACTTTCACCGCAGTCTCGGTTCCCTCTTCCTCGTCGTCGTCAATATCGTCCTGAGCGACAACGGTCAGGGGGAACGACAGCAGCATTGTTAGTCCAAATAAGATATATCGTTTCATATACATGATTCTTGATTTACGAATTACGAATTTACGATTTACAATTTCTAACGTAGTATGATATAATTCCAAGGATTGTCGCCGTGGGGTGACATCAGCACTCCTGGCTGTCCGGCATAGCTTGCGGGGACGTCGCCCAGCTCGCTTAAGTCATCGATAAGCTGCAGTGTTCCGTGGGGAACGAGCAGCAGACAGTCGATGTTCAGGGTCTTGGAGTGCGTTCCTCGGTTGATCATTGACTGCAGCACCTGACTGACGAGCCTGAGCCTGATGGATGGTTTCGTCTCGTTGATGCCGTAAGTACAAACGGGGAACTTAAAGTCTTCTGCCAGCTGGATATATTCAATCTTGTTGCCGGCGGTCTCTACAGCAGCCTTCTTAGGCACCTGCTGCGACATTTCCTTGCCGTCGGCATCTGTCCACTGTATGTAAGCGTTGAATCGTGTCTTCAGGCTTTCGGCAGTGCTATCGGCAACCTCTGCCGGAACGGTCACGAGATAGATGTCGTAACCCACGTTTGAAAGTACGTTGGTAATGTTGAAATAGACGACGGGGTCCTGGTCGTTAGGCGTGAAAGCCACGAAGCGGTTGTTCCACACCTTGCCTCTGTATCTGTCGTTGTCGACCGAGAGATAGCTGGCGTTGCTGGTGTATGCCCAGGTGGTGTCTTTCTTTCCGTCTTTTTCTGTAATCTTTGAGGGGAATTTCTCAATCTCGATGGAATTGGTACCTTCTGCCTCTACCACGATCCACTTGTTGAAAGTCTGCAGTTCGTTGATTTTCCACTTTCTCGACTTCATCATCAGTCCGTTACTGCATGGAATACTATCCGTTTCGGCGAGCACTCCTGTTCCAGGAACCAGCGGTCCGAAATACTGGTAGTAGTTGAAGGGCGTTCCCCAGTAGTAGGATCGGTTCGCATAGTTTGTGGGAGCATTGACGGAGAATACTGAGTCGAGCGGTGCAGTAGCCTCCCGTGCGAACACTTTCTTGTTGACGGTTTGACTGAACACCGTTCCGTTCATGATGGCCATTCGCGGTGCGGTGTAGAGCAGCGAGTCGCGTGTTCCTTGTGTCAGATAGTTCTCCACATCTGCAGCATACTGGAAATAGGGTGTGTATTGGTTCACCAGGCTGTCCCACTGCTCATTGGTAGGAACAGTCATCCAGAGCGTGCTGTCCTCGGATGCTATCTCGCCGATGTAGTTGTAGAGCACGTTCTCCTGGCGCCATACGGAGTCGAGGTAGACGGTCTGTCCCAGCTCGTTGAGTCCGCCCTCGATACTGCTTTTGGCGTCGAACATCTTACGATAGAAATAAGGATTGTAGAAGAACGAGCGTACGCTGTCGAGTTCCGGGTCCTTTCTCAGTCTCTCGAAGAGGTTAGCCGAGAACTCGACCGGCTCATCCAGTGTGTAGAGCACTCCGTTCTGATAGACCTTGTTTGCTGTCAGGAACTTTGCGTTGTCCAGTCCTCCGGTTTTGAGTCTGGCATACTTTCCGTTCATGAGCGTGATGGTTCCGTCAGTAAGCGACGACACGGAGTGGTTGTAGAGTGCGATATGGTTTTTGACGAACTCCTTGATGACCGTGTTGTCATCGTCGCTAAGTGTCTCTTTCTCCTTTTTATATTGTGCAATGAGCTCGTCGGCCTGTTGCTTGGAGAACTTGTCGTTGGTGGGTGCGAACACTGAGAACACCTGGCTGCTTCCCAGTGACAGGTCGTATCCCGTTGCCTCTATGACGCTGGCGAAGTTGCTGAGGCTGGCATCGTTTTTGACAGCCTGCCATAGCGACCCGTCGTTCACACCCGCGATAGTTCCTTCGTAGTGGTCGTCCCAGGTGTCGGTACAGGAAGCGAAGACAATAACCAATAAACAATAACCAATAACCGTTATTCTACTGGTCAGTCTTTTTATAATTGAAATCTTTTTCATTCTTCAAAATGTTTATTGTTTAACGTTTATTGTTTATTGTTTAGAGGTCGTCCTCGATGTCTCCGTCTCCATCTACGGCATAGACACTCTTGGGTACCATCTCGAAGAAGTCGAGCATAAACTCGTTATTGTTTCCCTGCTTACCGTCGGAAGCCACGCGGAAACGGAGGTAGTGGTCCTTGGTGGCATCGATGGTTGTCTGGCAGAGTATGCGGCGGTAGGTACGCTCGTTACCGATGAAGAAGTTCTTTCCTCCGTCTGAGGGGTTGAAGTGGTACTGTGAGCGTCCGTCGCGGTATGCTCCGAGGTTACGCATCAGCTTCTGCTCTGATGCTTTTTCCTCGTCGGTTTTCTTGTTGTAGTCACCCTTAGTCTCGTCTGTGACGAATCGGTCACCGATGTAGAGTTCTGTATTGAGGAACTTTGTCATGTCGAGGGGTATTCCCTGCGGCACTCCGTCGAAGTAGACCTGCATGACTCCTCGTGTCTCAATGGCGCAGAATCCCAGACGCAGCTGCCATTCTCCGGTGTAGGGCACGGGCGGTATGCGGAAGGTGAAGTCATAGTCTCCGAAGAGGTTCCACTCGTCGCCCTGCCACGACCAGAAGTTGGTATGTGGACGACGGAGCACGCAATAGCAGTTGCTGAACGTGACGCCGTCGAGATAGCCTAAGGGGAAGTAGAAGTTGCGTCCGTTCTTAGGTGTTGCGGAGTCGTCGGGCGTGCTGTTGCTGTCGTCGGTGAAGGGGTCTCCGTTCTGTCTGAGGTTGTTGGTCATCACCTCGGGGAAGATGCTGCTGAAGTCCATGCGTATGCGCGAGTTGTGTACGACCTGCTGCACCTCATAGCTGAAGGCTACGATGTCATCGACATAGAAGTAGTGCCCGTTGACGGCGTCGTGCTCGAATTCGTTGTCAACGCTGGAGTTTATCCATGCTCCGCGCACCTTGTAGTCGGGCGATGCATACCTGCGGTTGATGAATCGCTCGCCCACGAGGTTGCGCTCTTCACCTCGGCAGTCGTTGCCCTTTTCGTCCAGGTCGACGGTGAGCTGCTCAAACTTCATCAGGGTGTGTGGCAGCAAGGTCTGGTACCAGTCTTCGGGGTTGATGACCTTTGTGTCAAATCCGAAGGCCTCGTTGGTCTTGTTCATAACGGGTGCCGTCAGCTTGTCGGCGCTGGGCACGGTGCGGTTCAGAATGTGATACTGCACAAAGCGCTTCAGCGGGTTGATGCTGTCGCTGAGGTTCTCGAAGGCATGCCCGGGAGCGCTGACGTCTTCGGGATAGACGGGGTCGTAGATCTGGCATGCCAGTTCGTAGATGGCGCGCAGGTTGCCGTTAGCCGTCGAGATGTTTCTCTCCGTGAACTTTGCCTGGTATATGGAGTCGGGCTCTACGAAGATGGTGAATCCGTATTTCTTGGTGTCGGGCACCCATCCCACCTCGTTCCAGGTGTGGCTCTTGTAATAGTACTTCGGATATTTCTTCGAGTCCCAGTCGGGGTCGGCCACGAGCTGAATGTCTTCTATCACATCGGTGGCGACCAGTGCGTCGTAGAAGATGCCAATCTTCGTGTTGTCGCGGACGATGTCAGCGATGTAGCTGTTCGACTTCTCGATGACCATGTTGATGGGCTGCATGATGCCGTTCTCTACGGTGTCGTTCTGCTGTTCATAGTAGATGTATGCCGTTCCCTCGAGCTTCACCACGGGGTGGTTGTCGATTTCGGCCGCCGACGTTGTGATGTATCGTCCCAGCATGTTCGGCGTGGGCAGCGTGAAGCTGGCGTCGGCCGACGATGTTCCGCTGGGCAGCATCTCGAACGTGGAGTACATGTTTGAGATGAGGTGCGTGCGGGCGATGGTGTCGCAGTCGGCGTCTGTGAGGTCGCTGAGACTGCTCTTCCCGTGCTCTTTGAGGTAACTGTTCACAGCCTCATTGTCGGGTACGAAGCACGTATAGTGTCCGTAGGTGGCAAGGAGGTCCATCAGCCCGGCACGGTCTACAATGGTGGCAAAGCTGCTGAACTCCTGCCGGTTCTTCAGGTAGTCGCTCATGAGCTCGCCGTTGAAGGTGTAGAAGTACTCGCTGTCGGGCTCGTCGCTGCAACCAGTGAATAGTGAACAGTGAATAGTGAATAGTGCTGCGCACATCACCAGTTTCACAATATTGCTTATCTTAGTAACCATATTTGTAATATTTCTTGTTAGTGTTATTAGTTTCTCGAGCTTGCTGTTCAGGTGAGGGATTCAGGCCTTTGGTGAATAAGCCGTTCTTTCGATTCGAATAAGCCGTTCTTTCGATGGGAAAAAGCCGTTCTTTCGATGGGAAAAAGCCGTTCTTTCTCAGAAGCCTGTTTTCCTGTTCTCCCTGAACGTGTGTCCTGCTATTTGGAGATGGTCGACTCTCCGCTGCTGAAGGCAGGGTTCTGAGCTTTTGCCAGTTCGGGGTTCACCTTTGTCTCGTCGTCGTTGTAGGGCCAGAAGATGGCATACATGCCTGTCGACGGACTGCTGAAGAAGTTCTGCACGTACTGTGCGTTTGTTCCGGCGCGGCGTCCCATAGCCTTGACGAGCACGTCGGTGCTGTTGTCGCGCAGCGAGCGTCGCACCAGGTCGTACCACCGCTTTCCTTCGAACATCAGCTCACGCTGCCGCTCGGCGAGCACCAGCTCGTTCATACGCTCCTTGGTGTTGAAGTTGCGCAGCTGCAGGATGTCGGTCATCTCTGAGGTCTGCTGGCAGACGCTGCGGTTGTTGACGACCCTGACGAGCTCGAAGGCCTCGTTGAGGAAAGGCTCGTTGTAGGCTATGTCGTCGGCCTCGGAGCCGTCGCGCAGCTTCTGGCAGAGGGCCTCGGCCTTGAGCAGCATGATGTCGGGCAGACGATAGATGATCCAGGGTGCGGAGCAGTAGTAGTGGTCCACGTTGCCGATGCGGGCGTAGTTGAACTTGGAGCCGTAGGACACTGTGGGCAGCTTGTCGTGGGTACCGTCGTTCTGTATGGTCAACGTGCGGTAGACGAACTTGACGACGGCCTCGTTGGTGTTATCGCAGTTGAGGAAGAGGCGTGCGTCGGAATAGTAGTTGGCGTCGGCATAGATGGCTCGCTGCGATGTCTTGGTGGCATCTGCGAGGACTGTTGCCGAGGGTGCTATGTATCCCTTCGTCACCGTTGCGTTGCCATAAAGCTGTCCTACAGCGCTGTTGCCGAGCATGGTGTTGCCGGCCTGCTGCTCGTCGTAGGGCAGCTCGAAGATGGTTTCCTGGCTGTTGCCCGAGATGAACACATTGCTGTAGAAGCTGCCGAAGGTGGTGCTATAGCTGGAGCTGCTCACCAGCGGATAGCCTAAGAGGCGCTGGTCGGTGGTCTGTCCGAACGACACCGAGTTCTGCTCCTTGGCCAGGTCCTTCTTGTCCTCGATGACGAGGTCGGCATACTTGATGCAGTTGTCGTAGTCCTGCTTCCAGAGATACATCTCGCAGAGCATGGCCCAGATGGCGCAGCGCGTGATGCGGCCGGTCTGGTATTTGGGCTTGGTGGAGGGGTAGCGCTTGATGGCGTCGCCCTGCACGGACTCGAGGTCGTTGATGAGATTGTCGAGCACCGTCTCGAAGGGCGTGGGCGGCAGGGCCATAGCCTGGTCGTCGTCGGTGAACGCCTCGAACGAGAAGGGCACGTCGCGGAAGGTGCGGATGAGGTAGAAATAGCAGAGGTCGCGCAGGGCCGACACTTCGGCTATCGTGGCCTTCAGCTCACTCTGCGTGTAGCCCGGGTCGCTCTCGGCAACGCCAGGAGCATATTTCAGTACGGTGTTGCAGCGGTTGATGACGCTGTAGAATCCGTCCCAAGCGGTATAGCCGTTCTTGGTGGTGATGTTCTCCTTGATGACATTCTCAAGGTTGGCATCGCGGTCGATGTTGGTGCCTGCGGCGATGTTGTCGGCACGGCCTTCGCCCCACACAATCATGCGGCGGACGACGTCGTCGGCCTCCATGCGTGCGTAGCATCCGGCAACGATGTTGTCAACGTCGCCCTTTTCGTTCCAGAACTCCTCAAGGATAATTTCGCTGCGCGAGGGTATCTCAAGGAAGTCGGAGCAGGAAACGAAGAATGAAGAATGAAGAATGAAGAATTTGCTACCGCTTTAGAAGACTAAGCTTTCAAGCTTTGCATCATCAACGCGGAACCAAAAAAACAATAGAATTATGATTAATCAGATAATAAAGAACAATATGGAAAGAAGTTTGAAAAT
>JAGCNO010000076.1 GCA_017645905.1 Prevotella sp.
GCCAGTCGGGCTGGCCGCCTTCTATCCAGTGCTCGCCCGGTCGCTCACCCTCGTAGTAGGTGCGGCCGATGCCTGACTCGCCGAGGTAGTCGAGGCCTGTCCAGACAATGTCGCCGACGATGTAGGGATGGTCGCGTACCAGCTGCCAGTTCTTGAAGGCGTCGCGTGGGAAGCTCTCCGTCTGCCACATCACACGGCGAGGGTCGCGCTGGTGGTCATCGGCGTGCTTGTGAATCATGTAGTTGTAGCCTCCTATATCGAGAACCTCGAAGTGCGGGTCGTAGATCTCCCAGTCGCTGTCCCAGGCACACAGGGCTTCGGTCACAGGCCGTGTGGTGTCCATCTCCAGGATGGCCTGCTTCATCTTACGGGCGGTGGTGATGACGCGTATGTCTTTTCGCTCGATGACTTCGTTGCCGATGCTCCAGCAGATGATGCTGGGATGGTTTTTGTCGCGCTGCACCATGGCGTGGATATCCTCTCGGTAGCATGAGTCGAGTAGGGTGGAGTAGTCGTAGGGATTCTTGGCCGTGCGCCATCCGTCGAACGCCTCGCCGATGACGAGCATACCGATAGAGTCACAGGCGTCGAGGAAGGCTCGTGTTGTTGGGTTGTGCGCCGTTCGGATGAGGTTAAATCCCGCCTCCTTCATCAGCCTCACCTTGCGTATCTCTGCTGCATCGAAGGCCATTGCTCCCAGCACACCGTCGTCGTGATGCAGGCAGGCACCATTGATAAGAACATTCTGGCCATTGAGCAGGAATCCCTTTTTTGCATCAAATGAGAATGAACGGATACCAAACTTTACGCATTGCTCGTCGATAACAACGCCAGCCTCCTTCAGTTCTGCTTTCGTGTCATAGAGATAGGGGTCGTCAGGTGTCCACAAGTGTGGGCTGCGTACTACGTAAGTCGTTGTGACGGTCTTAGTCTGATGGGCAGGAACACTCACTATCATCTGACCATTATGCACGCTCACCGTTGCATTTCTGTTACGGTCTGACTCATTGGCTACGGTAACCTCAACCATCACCATTGCCTTGTCTGCAGAGATGTCGGTTGTGGTTACAAACACGCCATTCTCAGCGATATGCAAAGACGGCATCGTCTCCAACCATACATGGCGATAGATACCTGACCCTGAATACCAGCGGCAGTTGGGCTGCTCGCTGTTATCTACCTTGACCTGTACTTCGTTTTCTCGCTTGTCTTTATTGAGGTGATGTGTGATGTCAACAGTGAACGGTGTGTAGCCATAGCCATGCTGCCCCGCCTTCTGGCCATTGATGAAGACCTCTGCCTTCTGGTAGACACCTTCGAAGTGTAGCTTCACCATATCAGCATTGGGCGTTTTGAACATCTTGCGATATTCGCCCTTGCCTCCTGGGAACCACCCTCCGCCCTCTTTCGTGGCTCCTGTCGCAGGGTCAGGAGCTTCGTAGATGTCCCAGTCGTGGGGCAGGTCTACGGCGACGGTCTTTCCATTGCGGGTGAACTCCCAACCATTGTCGAAGAGGATACGTGTTTGGGCGACAGCACTATTCCATGTGCAAAGCATGGCGGCAATCGCTAAAAGGAGTTTCTTATTCTTCATATTCATTTTCTTTGTTTGTCCATTATCACTTCTATATCGCCGAAGGCCATGCGCTCGCCCTCTGCCAACCGCTCGGCGTCGAGGCGCAGGATCTTAGCCTTGACGGGCTGGAACTTGATGGTTTGCCAGATGGGGTTGTTGACGATATTCGAGAACTCGCCTGAGGCAACCTTCGTCCAGTCTTGCCAGTTGTTAGAGGCCCAAAGGGAATAGTGTGTCACGGTGCCCTCCTTTGTTGTTTGTGGCGGCAGGTAGCGGAACGTTGTGATGGTCTGCTCCGTGTCCCAGTCAATCATCATCTGCTTGGGATTGCTGAAGAAGTAGTGGAGGTTGCTGCTACGCTTCTCACCGCTATCGGGAATGTCTGCTGTCAACTCTGGAGCGAAATAGACAGAGGTGCGCTTGATGATAGGCTCGCATTTCGCATCAAGGATAGTGAACCGCAGACGGGTGGCCTTGACGGTGGGGAAGCAGACGATGCGGCGATGGCCGATGGTGGTGAGCCCGTCGCCATTCTCCACGAGTTCATCTTTCAGGGGAATCCATTGGCCGTCGACCTCAGCCTCCAACGAGAATTTCTTCACACGCTGTCCGTAGCGGATGTCCTCCTCAGCGACAAAACGGTTGAACGCCGTAGGCTTTTTAAAGTGAAGAGTGATGGACTTACCGTCACCTCCCCTATGGGGGGAGGCCGGGAGGGGACTCCTGAATACCTCATCGATCATCTTCTTGAAGGCTATACCTCGAAGACTGTCTGTGGGATGGATGCGCCCGTTAGGGGCAATGGGAAAGTTAAGCAGTAGCGTGGAGTTACGCCCTACGCTTTTGTAATAGGTGTCCATCAGTTTCGAGAGACTCTTTACGTGCTCGTTTTCTGTATCATGATAGAACCATCCCGGACGGATGCTCGTATTTGTCTCTCCAGGCACCCATGAGTCGCCGTCCTCGAGACCGTAGTGCAGCATGTGCCAGGTCACCTCTCCGTCGTGGTTGAGCAGGCTCCAGTTCGTCTCACCTACGTTTCCGGCCTCTGTTCCCACCCAGCGCAGGTCGCCCCGGTCGCTGCCGTCGTTCCATATAAGGCAATTGGGCTGCAACTCGCGAATCATACGATAGGTCTCGGGCCACTCGTAATAGGTGGTTCGGTCAATCTTCCGTGTCTCGTTGGCTCCGCCGTACCAGCCGTCGCCGCCGTTGGCACCGTCGAACCACACCTCGAATATGTCGCCGTAGTTCGTCAGCAACTCACGCAGCTGGTTGCGGAAGTACGTGACGTATGCCGGCCGTCCGTACTCAGCGTGATTTCTGTCCCACGGCGACAGATAGACGGCAAACTTCAGTCCCTCCTCCCGGCAAGCCTCGGCGAGCTCGCGAACCACGTCGCCCTTGCCCTTTTTCCATGGCGTATTCTTCACCGAATACTCTGTATATTCCGATGGCCACATGCAGAAGCCGCAGTGATGCTTGGCGGTGAAGATGATGCCTCTCATGCCCGCCTGCTTACAGACGCGTGCCCACTGCCTGCAATCCAGGTCAGACGGGTTGAACAGTTCCAGCGGCTCGTTGCCGAAGCCCCATTCCTCGTCGGTGTAGGTGTTCATCGAGTAATGGATGAAGGCATACATTTCCATATCCTGCCATCGCAGCTGGTTTTCCGTCGGCACAGGGCCACAGGACGCTCCATTTTCAATTATCAATTTTCCGTTTTCAATCTCCTGACTGCCAGCCTGAAACGTCAGCAGCAGCGCCAGAATGGATGTAACAGACTTTTTCATTTTGTTTGAGAGTAGAGGTTTGAGAGTTGAGGTTTTGACCTTTGTGGGTGCAAAGATACGAAAAGTTTTCAAATAAAGGCATACATTTCATCTGGAATCTCATAAAAAATGAACAGCGGAAGCAAATATTTCACTTTTCGCTCTTCACTCCGCAGGACATTCCGAAAAGGATCCGAAAAGGATTAGTTTACGTTGAACTTTTCCGGACAGGCTTTGGCCATCTCTTGGAAACGGATGAGTTCTTTCACTACTTTTTCCGAATCGTCTGTAAGAATCAAGGACAGGTTCTTGTACACCCCCTTCTCCATCAGTTCCTGTAGTAGCGTATAGGCCGGAACCGTCTCTGTCCAGAACTGGCTGCCGAGGAATATCATCGGACTGGAGAAGCCGTAGGAAAGATAATGGTTCTGTACTGCATCCTGGAAAATCTCCTGCATGGTTCCTGCACTGCCTGGCGTATAGATGATACCGCCAAAGGGTAAGGTGAGGATATTGTGCTCTCGAATACTGTTTTCAAAGAACTTTGCAATATGCGTGGCAAAGGGTGTGGACGGCTCATGGCCATATAACCACGTGGGAATGCCCAGACTCTCGAACTGCGTCTGAGGGTACTTGCGTATCACCTCAAAGGCCGTCTGCAGCCAGGAGGAATCGCGAAACGTTGGTGCTGCAGACAGCGTCTGAAGCGCATCCTCCACATCGTCATCGCTATTGCCGGCCATCCATGCACCGAGATGGGTGGCCTCCATCGCCCCAGGCCCGCCTCCACTGAGCATGTAGAAGCCCTGCTCGGTCAGTCGCTTGCTGAGGAACACTATCTGGCGATACATGTCGTCGGTTCGTAACAGGGCATGACCGCCCATGACACCGATACACTTCAGGTAGTTGTGGACACGGAAGAACTCACCTAAGGCGACGTACACCCCTTGGTCGTGGAGCGTACGAGCTAACGATTCCTTAATATCGCTGGTCTGCTTGCCCTTTGAGAGATAATGGCGGTATATCTGTGCGTCGTGACAGTCGTCGTATGTCTCAGGCTGTTCGGGAGTGTAGCCCTCATAGAGCTCGGCGGCACTATAGAGCTTATTGCGGCCAACAATGAATGGTACCGATACCAAATAGTCGAATATCGGCTTGAAGTCGGAATAGTTAACGTTGTTAGTCATAGAGCATTATCTTTTATTTAATCGTTAGGCTACACGTAGGGTATTTCGCTTGTCTAATATTGCCCCTTGGAGAAAGAACGGCTTTTTCCCATCGAAAGAACGGCTTTTTCCCATCGAAAGAACGGCTTATTCCCATCGAAAGAACGGCTTATTCCCAGAGGGAAGAACGGTTCAAAGTCTGAAGGGTTCCAAAGGTGCCTGTCCATGTCTACATGCCCGTTGGCCTTGAACGTTACTCCTTCTTCCTCGAGCAGCGGCCGCTGGCGGCTCCATCCCGGTGCCGTTCGGCCGGCTTTGTTGACCACACGGTGACAGGGCAGCTGTTCGGCGCCTGGCGTGTAGCGTAACGTTCGCCCTACCATACGCGAATGGCTCGGCCAGCCTGCCAGGACGGCGATATGGCCGTAGGTCGTAACCCGTCCGGGCGGAATCTGGCTGACGATGTTGAACACGTCGTCGCGAAAGGCACGTGCCTGCTCGGGGGTCATCTTGTCGGGATAGTCTTTCATAGTTCGTAGAGCTTGTTATTTCGCCGATTTTTCGGCAAAGATACTTAAAAAAGGGGAAATGCTATGCAAAAAAGGAAAAAAAATGTTATGTAGACTATTGTTTTACAATTTTTTTATACCTTTGCACGGTGAAAAATTATAATATAAGAATTAGAATAAGACTTTGGATTATGAAAAAACTATTGTTATCTCTTGCAGCTATGGCTGCCATCACATCTTGTCAGTCACAGAAGGCACTTGTGCTCTACTACTCAGAGACGGGAACCACCAAGGCCGTGGCCGAGGAACTGCAGAAACAGACAGGAGCCGACATCGAGGCCGTGGAGGCCGTGGAACCTTACTCCGGCAACTTCCAGGAGACTATCCAGCGCTCTGGACGTGAGCGTGAGAGCGGCGAGTCGCCAGCCATCAAACCGCTGAAGTCGAACCTGGCCGACTACGACGTCATCTTCCTTGGTTACCCCATCTGGTCCGGCACGTACGCCCTGCCCATCGGCACGCTGGTCAAGGAACAAGACTTCGCCGGCAAGACCGTCGTTCCGTTCTGCACCTTCGGCAGCGGCGGCCTGAACACTTCGACGGATGCTCTCGTCAAAGCCCTGCCCAAGGCTAAGATTGCGAAGGGCTACGGTGTGCGCGCTGCCCGTGTGGCTGCTGCCCCAAAAGAGCTGGACCGCTTCCTGAAAGAGAACGGCTATAAGGAGGGAAAGGTGGAGAAGCTGCCGGAATACTCCGCTCAGAAGCCTGTGACCGAGGAGGAGCGCGCCATCTTCGACGCCGCCTGCTCTAATTATCAGTTCCCACTGGGCACTCCGCAGACGGTAGGAAAACGCACCACTCCCGACGGCACTGACTATAAATACACGGTGAAGGGCCGTGGATTTAACGGAGCAGAGAGCACATCGACCATCTACGTCACCGTGGGCAAAGGCGCCGACGCCAAGCCCGAATTTACCGAGGTGGTACGATGAGTGAGAGGTGATGAGTGAATAGTGAAAAATGATAAATGGAAATGATTAATAGGAACAAGAGAAAGTTGGTTGCTCGGGCTGTGATGCTCGGACTGTTAGTGCTGTTGCCGTCGGCCGTCAGTGGTCAACGGCTGCTGACACTCGACAGTTGCAGGGCGATGGCACTGAGGAACAACAAACAGATGCGTGTGGCCGAGCTGAAGCAGGAGGTGACTGCAAACACCCGGAAATCGGCCCGCACGAAGTATCTGCCGCAGGTCAATGCCCTCGGAGGCTATGTCTGGACGAGCAAGGAAATGTCTATTCTGAACGACGACCAGAAGTCGACGCTCAGCAACATGGGCACAAACATGGCGACGAAGCTTCAGAGCGCCCTGTCACCGCTGGTGTCGACCTTGCCCGCAGAGACGCAAATGAAGATGGGTAGTGACTTGGCAGCGTTTGGCGGGGCAATCAACCAGGTCGGCGCTGGGGTTGTGGATGGCTTCCGCACAGACACCCGCAACATGTTTGCCGGTGCGGTCATGGTGACCCAGCCCCTGTTTATGGGCGGAGCTATTATCGCTGCGAACAAGATGGCCGACATCAACGAGGAGTTGGCCGCCAACTCGCTGGACCTGAAAAGGCAGAACACCTTGTATACCGTGGACCAGGCCTACTGGCAGGTGGTGTCGCTGAAGCATAAGCAGACACTGGCTGAGAGCTACGTGGCGCTGGTGCAGAAGCTGCAGAACGACGTGCAGAAGATGATCGACCAGGGCGTGGCCACAAAGGGCGACGGCCTGAGCGTCAGCGTCAGGGTGAACGAGGCGGAGATGGCGCTCACCCAGGTCTCCGATGGACTGTCGCTTTCGAAGATGCTGCTGTGCCAGCTCTGCGGACTGCCCCTTGACGAGGAGATAGAACTGGCTGACAACCTCACCACTGCCCCTGTTCCCGACGCGTCAGCGTCGGGCGTGAGCCAGAGACTTGCCCGCCCCGAACTTCGTATGCTGCAGAACGCCGTCGACCTGTCACGCCAGTCAACAAACGTGCTCAAGGCCGGCAACCTGCCCCAGCTGATGCTGACGGGAGGCTATGCGGTGACGAATCCGAATACCTTCAACGGCTTCGAGAAGAAGTTCGCCGGGTTCTGGAATGTCGGCGTGATGCTGCGCGTTCCCGTCTGGAACTGGGGCGACGTGAAGTACAAGGTGCGGGCCTCGAAAGCCTCAACGGCTATGGCCAGCCTGGAGCTGGACGATGCCCGCGAGATGATAGACTTGCAGGTGCGCCAGAGCAACTTCAAGGTGAACGAGGCGTACAAGAAACTCACGATGGCACAGTCGAACGTAGCCAATGCTGACGAAAACTTGCGTATGGCCAACCTTGGATTCAAGGAGGGGACCGTGTCCTTCACCACCGTCATGGAGGCCCAGACCGCCTGGCAACTGGCACAGACGCAGAAGATTGATGCGGAAATCGGCGTGAAGATTAGCCAGGTGGAACTGCAGAAGGCACTCGGCACCTTAGCCCCCTAAGTTAAGGGGTTTAGGGCCTGAACAGACTAACAATAAATAATAACAGATTATTAATAATTAAAAGGGGCGACGGACGCTTGTTCAGACCCCCAACCCCCTAACTTAGGGGTTCGTAAAAAATCATGGACAAAGCAAAACAACAGCATAACAACATCCTGCTGGCCATCGCCGGCTTTGCAGCAGTGGTAGTAATCGTGGCGCTCATAGGTTTCCTTGCCCTGGACCGTGACCCTGAAGTGATACAGGGCGAGATGGAGGTCGAGGAGTATCGTGTGTCGGGTAAAGTGCCCGGCCGCATCCTGGAGCTTAGAGTGAGAGAGGGCGACTTTGTGCAGGCTGGCGACACGCTGGCCATCATCGAGGCTCCCGAGGTGGACGCCAAGATGGCACAGGCACAGAGTGCCGTAGAGGCCGCCTCCGCCGTTGAGCAGATGGCAAAGAACGGTGCCCGCAAGGAAACGGTGCAGGCTGCTTTCCAGCTCCTTGAGCAGGCGAAAGCCGGTCTGGCGATTGCCGAAAAGACGTTCAACCGCATTAAAGTGCTCTTCGAGGAAGAGGTGGTCAGCGCCCAGAAGTTTGACGAGGCCGAGGCGATGTACAAGTCGGCCCAGGCTCAGGTGAAGGCCGCACAGAGCCAGTATGATATGGCCGTGAACGGTGCCCGTGCCGAAGAAAAGCGCGCCGCATCGGCCACCGTAGGTCAGGCTCGTGGTGCCGTGCAGGAAGTGGAGGGCTATGTCCGCGAGACGGTGCAGGTGGCACAGATGGCGGGCGAGGTGACTGATGTCTACCCGAAGGTGGGCGAGCTCGTCGGTACGGGTACTCCCATCATGTCGATTGCCCTGATGGACGACCTTTGGGCAACGTTCAACATCCGCGAGGACATGCTGAAGGACATCAAGATTGGCTCGGAACTGACCGTCCGCATCCCCGCCCTCGACAAGGAGGCGAAGATGAAGGTCTACGCCATGAAGGACAAGGGCTCGTTCGCCACTTGGAAGGCCACGAAGTCGACAGGGCAGTACGACCAGAAGACGTTCGAGGTGAAGGCTCGCCCTGCAGAGACTATCGATGGCGTGCGCCCGGGCATGTCGGTGATACTCAATAAGTGATAAGTGAAAAGTGATGAATGAATGAAATATATTCGTCAAATCCTTGACATTGCGCTACGCGAGCTTGGCATCATCTTCGGGAATCGCATTTATGGTTTCTGCATGGTGGCGTTCCCGCTGCTGACGGTTTTCTTCTTCACCAGCTTCCTTCGCGACGGCGTGGCTCAGGACCTGCCCATCGGCGTGGTCGATGAGGACAACAGCGCGATGTCGCGAGGCCTTGTCCGCACCCTCGATGCCATGCAGAGCTCTCGCGTCGTGGCTCGCTTTGCCTCTCCGACGGAAGCCCGCTGTGCCATGCAGGAGAACAAGATCTACGCCTACCTCTACATTCCCGAGGGCACTGGCGCAAAGCTGCTGGCCGGTCGTCAGCCGAAGATTTCGTACTACTACACGATGACTTGCCTCTCGGCCGGCTCTATGGCGTCGACTGACTTGAAGACCATCGGCATGCTGGGGTCGGCGGCAGTAGGGCAGGCGATGCTCTCGGCTAAAGGTGCCTCAAAGGAGCAGATACAGGCGGCCATGCAGCCCGTTCGCATCGACGTGCACAAGCTGGTCAACCCTGAGAGCAGCTACAACGTCTACCTGACCACGGCGCTCGTGCCCGGCATCATGATGCTGTTCATGGCTCTGCTGTCGGCCTATACGCTGGGCATGGAGATGAAGTTCGACACTGGCCGCGAGTGGCTCAAGCGGGCCGACAACAACATTTTCGTGGCCATCGTTGGCAAATATCTCATCCATGCAATTGTGTTCCTGCTTGTGGTATTTATCTTCCAATATTATATTTATGGTGTGCTTGAGTTCCCCCATGAGGGCAGCACGTGGAGCATCGTGCGCCTTTGCCTGTTACAGGTTCTGGCGTCGCTGGGCTTTGGCATCTTCTCATTTGGTCTGATGCCGTCGTTGCGCATGTCGATGAGTATCAGCTCGTTGTGGTCGGTGCTTGGCATCTCGATGTGCGGCTCGTCGTTCCCCGTTCCGGCCATGGACCCACCGCTACAGGCCCTGTCGTGGCTCTTCCCTCTGCGCCATTACTTCATGTTGTTCCAGTCTACGGTTTTCAACGGCTACCCCGTCATCGATGTGTGGTTCCACCTTGTGGCACTCGTGGCCTTCACGCTGCTGCCCTGGTTCGTAATCCGTAAGGTCAAAAACGCCATGCTCAACTATGTCTATATTCCCTAAACTCAAACAACACGTCATCGATGTCCTGCATGTATGGCGGCAGGAGCTGCTCCAGGTCTTTAAGGACGAGGGCGTGCTGATGTTTCTCGTCATCGTTCCGCTGGGCTATCCGCTGATTTACTCGTGGATTTACAATAACGAGTCCGTGCACGAGGTGCCAGTGGTCGTTGTCGACCAGTCTCACTCTCAGCTTTCCCGACAGTTCATCCGCGACTGCGATGCCACTGGCGACGTTCACGTGGCCTATCATGCCGCCGACCTCGACGAGGCCCGCCTGTTGGTCAGTCGACAGGTGGTGCGGGGCATCTACCTCATCCCCTCGGACTTTGGTACGCTCATCAGCCGTGGAGAGCAGGCCACCGTCAGCGTCTACTGCGACATGTCGGTGATGCTCAACTACAAGGCTGTCTACCAGACTGCCGTCGTTGAGGCCGGACGCCTCGGTGCAGGCCTGAAAATCAAGAAGGCTGGCAACTTCTCCAAGCGCGAGGATGTCATCACCGTGCAGCCTTTGGCCGTCGACGATGTTGCCCTGTTCAACCCCTCCGGCGGCTACGGCTCGTGTGTGTTGCCCGCCGTGCTGATGCTCATCCTTCAGCAGACGCTTGCCCTTGGCATCGGCATGGCAGCCGGCACCTCCCGAGAGCGTCACCGCAATGGTCAGCTTATTCCCGACGATGACCCGCATTATAGCAATCCCTACCGTATCGTCTGGGGCAAGGCTCTCTGCTACGGCATGATTGGCGCTGTTACCTCGGCCTATCTCGCCACGGCCATCCCCCGCATGTTCTCTTTTCCGCAGCTGGCCAGCGGAACTACGCTGCTGCTCATGATGATTCCCTACGTCATGGCCTGCATCTTCTTTGGCATAACCGTCTCCTGCCTGGTGCGCTATCGTGAGAACGTCATGCTGCTGATGGTCTTCGTCTCCGTGCCGCTGCTCTTCATGACGGGAGTGTCATGGCCTCAGTCCAGCATCCCCGGCTTTTGGCAGGGCGTCTCCTGGCTCTTCCCCAGCACTTTTGGCGTCCGCGCCTATGTCCGTGTAAACAGCATGGGTGCCACCATCGACCAGATTCTGCCCGAGCTCCGCTTCCTCTGGATTCAGGCCGCCGCCTACCTCGGCCTTGCCTGCATCATCTACCGCTATCAGTTCCGACTGGCCAGGCGATAGGAAATCAGGGACATGGAGTTTAGAGCCGTTCAAACCCACGGAAAGAACGGCTTTTTCGATGGGAAAGAACGGCTTATTCGATTAGAAAGAACGGCTTATTCGATGAGAAAGAACGGCTTTTTCTCAGCTTCACCAGTTTCCGCTCTCCGTTGATGGTCAGCATGACCTTGCAAGGGCGCTGGGCATTGAGCGTGAGGGCAGTAACCTTCCGGTCGCGCCACGTCATGTCTACGGTGATGCCGCCACGGGCACGCAGGCCGCTCACCGAGCCGTCCTTCCAGTTGTCGGGAAGGGCGGGCAGCAGTTCAATGGCGGGCTGTTGCGCGTCCGCATTGTATTCACTCTGCATGAGCATTTCCACGATGCCGGCACAGCCGCCGAAATTGCCGTCAATCTGGAAGGGAGAGTGGGCGTCGAGCAGATTGGGATAGGTGCCGCCGCCACGGCGGGCGTCAGGACCGCGATAGCCATCAGGACTGACGTAACTGAGCAATTTGCGGTAGATGTGATAGGCATTCTTTGCATCGTGCAGTCGGGCGTAGAGATTAACGCGCCAGCCGGTGCTCCAGCCCGTCGTCTGGTCGCCCTTCAGTTCCAGCGTACGCGAGGCGGCACGGTGGATGGCCTCCTTCGTGTTCACACCATCGTCGAGGTGGTGGCCGGGATAGATGCCGAAGAGGTGACTCTGGTGGCGGTGGTGCGGGTCTTCGTCCTCCCAGTCGTAGAACCACTCCTGCAGGTTGCCCTTCCTGCCAATCTTGTAGGGCTGCAAACGGGCGAGGACAGCATCTGCCTCAGCTACAAAATCTTTATCCAATCCTAATATCTTGGCTGCGTCGCGTGCGTCGGTGAGGCATTCGCGAATCATGGCGATGTCGGCAAAGCCGCCATAGCAGGTGCGGCCGTGATAGCCGTCATTGGTAACAAAGACGTTCTCGGGCGATGTGCTTGGTGCGGTGACAAGACAGTTTTCTCCATCAACGCCCATGTCTCTTGTTGGCACGAGCCAGCCTAAACAGAACTCGGCAGCACCTTTCAGTACGGGATAGTACTCGCATAGGAAGTCGCGGTCGAGCGAGAAGGTGTAGTGCTCCCAGATGTGCGTGGAGAGCCAGGCGCCGCCCATGTTCCAGTTGGCCCACATGGGGTCGCCTGTATGCAAGCCGACGGGACAGGTCATCGCCCAGATGTCTGTGTTATGAGCGAGGCACCAGCCACGGTCCACACCGTAGTATGCCTTGGCGGTGAGCTCGCCGGAGCCTTGCAGCTCGCGCATGAAAGTGAAAAGCGACTGGTGCATCTCGGGCAATGCTGCGGTCTCGGCCGGCCAGTAGTTTTCCTCGACGTTGATGTTGCTGGTGTAGTTACACGACCAGGGCGGCAGAATGCTCTCATTCCAGAGACCCTGCAGGTTGGCGGGCACGTTGGGCGTGCGCGAACAGCTGATGAGCAGGTAGCGACCATACTGGAAGTAGAGAGCCTCGAGGTCGGGATTGAAATGGCTCTCGTCGACATACTCCCGCAACTGAACATCGGTGGGACGATGGTCAGTGGTGCTGTTGCCGAGCGACAATTTGACACGTGAAAACAACGGCTGATAGTCGGCCACATGACGCTCGCGCAGCTGGTCGTAACTCATGGCAATGATGTGCTTCAGACGCGCGTCGGCCAGTTGCTTGTAGGGCTTTCCCTGCTTGACGGGGTCGCGGTCGTAGCCGTTAAATGAGGTTGCATCAACAACATAAAGCAACACTTCCTGGTCACCATCGACAATGATAGCATCACCCTCGGCCCTGACATTCGAGGCACTCACCTGTATCTTGGTGCGGAAGTGAATGCCGCGGGCAGGGTCGTAGGCAAACTTCTCATTGGCGTTGTAGTAGCTTGGCAACGAGGTATAGCCTGCATAGCCGTCCGTGACGAGCGTGCTCCTTCCCTCGACACTGTTGTCGTGTCGCAACTGACAACTCAGCGAGAAGCGCGCGTGGATGCCGCGAGGGTTATTGGTTGTGATGCGGACGACAATGCCCGAGTCGGGATGCGTGGCAAAGTACTCTGTCGTATAGCGATAGCCACCACGCAGATAGTCTGTATGTGCAGTAGCGTCAGCGAGGTCGAGCCAACGCCGATAGTTGCTCACAGCCCCAGTGGTGTCGAGATACTCTATTGCGAGCTGACCCAGCGGCTGGTAGTTCTGCGAGAAATGACCTTGCACGTCGCGCTGCAGGCTGTCGGCCTGGCGATAGTCCCCACGACGCAGGGCCTCGCGGATGGCGGGGATGGTCTTGTGGGCGTCGGGGGAATAGACGTTCATGTTGCACGGCTCGCCCGTCCACAGCGTGATGTCGTTGAGGGAGATGCGGTCGCACCGAGTCCCGCCATAGATGATGCCGCCCATCGTGCCGTTGCCAATGACGAGGGCCTCTTCAAAATAGTCGGCCGGCCGGTCGTAGTGTAGTGTCTGCGCAGTGGCATCTGACATTGTGAACAGAAGAAGTGTCAGCCATCCCCAAATACCATAAATATTCCTTACCATAGCTCCTTGTATATGATTTGGTTGCACATATTTACAAAAATGCAAAAGAAGAGGATGTGCCTGTTTTGACACACCCTCCTTGCTTTCATTCAGGCTAAAGCATCTTGTTGCCCATGTGGTACTTCAAGTACCCAGAGCCGGGGTCGAACCGGCACGGGTTGCCCCACTGGTGTTTGAGACCAGCGCGTCTACCGATTCCGCCATCTGGGCCCGAAAAGCGGGTGCAAAGGTACGAAATAAAAATGAATTGCACAAGACTTTCTGCTAAAAATATCAAAAAATATTGGTGGTGTGAATACTTTTGCGTAATTTTACGCCGTGAATCTAACCTGAAACGTAATAACGACCTTAAATCTGTAATAATCTAATATGGAAATAATGAGCAATAACTATTGCATCATTCTTGCTGGTGGGCGCGGCCAGCGTCTTTGGCCATCGAGCCGGCGCAGCTGTCCGAAACAGTTTGTCGACTTCTTTGGCACGGGCCAGACTCAGCTGCAGTCCACTTTCGAACGCATCAGCAAGTTCATTCCTCAGGACAATATTTATATCTGTACGAACAAAGACTATGCCCAGCTGGTGCACGAGCAGTTGCCTTGTGTGCGTCTTGACCGCATCCTGGCTGAGCCTGTGAGGCGCAACACGGCGCCGGCGGTGGCATGGGCTGGTGTCCGCATCTATCGTGAGTGCAAGACGGCCAATGTGCTGATAGTTCCGTCAGACCAGTTCATCATCAATGAGGAGGCGTTCCGTGACGATGTGCTCAACGGACTGCGGTTCGTGGGTGAGACCGACATCATCCTCACCATGGGCGTACGTCCCTCGCGTCCGGAGCCTGGCTATGGCTATATCCAGATTGGCGAGCCGTCGCTCTTCGAGGACATCTACAAGGTTCAGTCGTTCACGGAGAAGCCCGAGCGAGAGTTTGCCAAGCTTTTCATGGAGAGCGGAGAATTTCTGTGGAATACGGGTATTTTCCTTTCCAACATCAACCACCTGCGCGATTTCTTATTCGACGTGATGCGCGACATGCCTTACCGTCTGGCAAGTCTGATGGCCATGCGTGTAAGTGATAGCGAATATGAGGCCGCTGAGCGGCAGTTTGTTGACCAGCACTATCCTGCTTATCCCAATCTGTCGATGGACAAGGCCGCGCTTGAGATGTCGGACAACGTCTATGTGCAGACGTGCCATTTCGGTTGGGCCGATCTCGGCACATGGCACGGCATCTACGAGTTCCGCCAGACGGGTGATGATGACAACGTGGTCATAGACTCTGAGGTGATGATGGAGAACTGTCGGGGTAACATTGTGAAGTTGCCTAAGGGTCATGTGGGAATCATCAACGGTCTTGACGGATATATCGTGGCCGAGCAGGACGACTTGCTCCTAATATGCAAGAAGAGCGACTCATCGTCGCTCATCCGCAAGTATCTCTCCGAAGTGCGTATCCGCTACGGGGAGAAGTATGTGTAGATTATAGTTTTATAGTGAATAGTGAATAGTTAGGCTGCGCGCAGCAACTATTCACTATTCACCATTCATTATGCACTTTGATAAATCTTGTCAGCTATCTGCTGCATCTCTTCCTTTGACAGCTGAAGCTTCTCTCGGCGGAAGTCCACGTCGGCCTCGCTGTTCATGGGAATGAGGTGGATGTGTGCGTGAGGCACTTCCAGACCGAGCACCACCTCTGCCACCTTGCGGCAGGGGAAGGCTTTCTTGATGGCTACGGCCACCTTCTTGGCGAACTGCTGGAAACGGGCAATCTCGTCGTCGTCCATGTCGAAGATGTAGTCCACTTCGCGACGAGGTATGACCAATGTGTGGCCCTTGGCCACAGGGTTGATGTCGAGGAAGGCGTAGAACTCGTCGTTCTCTGCGCACTTGTAGCTGGGAATCTCGCCAGCGGCAATCTTACTGAATATATCCATCGTTGTTATTTACAATTTGACAATTTACAATTTACAATTTTATCCCACGGTGATTTTCTCAATCTTGAGCTTGATGGTGCCACGAGGAATCTTCACTTCCACCTCGTCGCCCACCTTGTGGTTCAGCAGTCCCTGTGCGATAGGGGTCTTGATGGAAATCTTTCCCTGCCTGAGGTCTGCCTCGCTTTCGCTGACGATGGTGTAGGTCATGCGGGCCTGGTTGGCCAGATTGGTCATCTCCACTTTCGAGAGAATTTGCACCGAGTCGCTGCTCAGCCGCGATGTGTCCACGATTTTTGCCTCGCTGATGGCTTGCTTCAGCAGGTTTATCTTCGACTCCAGATGCGCCTGTGCCTCCTTAGCGGCCTCATACTCGCTATTCTCGCTCAGGTCTCCCTTGTCGCGAGCCTCAGCGATGGCTGCCGATGCCTTCGGGCGTTCAATGCCCTCCAAACGTTTCAGTTCGGCTATGAGGTTGTCATAGCCTTCTTGTGACATATATCCCATGTCTTTTTCTTGCTATTTTTGAGTTAGTTAAAAAAGAGAATCCCGACTGTTCTTTCAAGTCGGAATCCTGAATTTCCAATAATATAGAATATGTGTTTTCTTTTTCGTTGCAAAGATACCACCTTTTTCTGAGGCGGCCAAATTTTTTTTGGAAAAATAACAAAAAAGAGTCTACACCTGGCTTTCTCCCTCGATATACTGTGACAGGAAGAGGTGGTCGCCGTCCCAGACGACGTAGGTGAAGTGGCTGATCCAGTCGCCCAGCACGATGACCCGTGCTTTCTTCGTGAGCTGCTTGTCAATCTCGATGTGTCGGTGGCCGTAGATGAAGTAGTCCACGTTGGAGTGATACTGTATATAGCGCTGTGTATAGCGCAGCAGCGGTTCACGCTCCTCGCCCATATAGGGTGGTTCCTCGCCGTCGGGGCGCTTCATCCGGGAGTGCTTGGCCCAGGTCTGTCCGAACCAGATGCCCCAGCGCGGATGGAGGGTAGAGAAGGCCCACTGGCAGGCACGGTTGTGGAACATGGCACGGATGAACTTGAAGCCCTTGCCCGTATCGCCAAGTCCGTCGCCGTGTGCGATGTAGAATATCTTGCCGTACAGTTCGACGGTGAGCGGCTTTCTATGGAGTATGACGCCGCACTCGCGCTCCAGATAACCGTAGGTCCAGATGTCGTGGTTACCCGTGAAGTAGTGTACCTCCACGCCCATGTCGGTCAGTTCCGAGAGCTTGCCCAGGAAGCGGGTGTAGCCCTTGGGCACGCAGTAACGGTACTCATACCAGAAGTCGAACATGTCGCCCAGCAGGTAGACGGCTGCGGCTTTTGTCTTTATGGTGTCGAGGAAGCGCACCAGCCGGCGCTCCTGCATGCGTCCGTGCTCTACGGCCCAGGAACCGAGGTGTGCATCAGAGAGAAAGTATATATTCTTCATAATTAAATAATAAATTATAAATGAGAAATGATAAATATGATTACCTGCTGCGCTACAGCACTCCCACGGGTCGGCCGTTTTTCAATTTTAGCGTTTTTACAGAACTGACTAGCATTTTTATGAGTTCTTCACAGTCACCGTTCATGGAGTTATACTCTATTTCGTTGATGTAGCCTCCCTCATGAAGTTTCTTCAACCAATATGCCGTTTCATCTGCTTCTTTCAAGGCGATATTGTGCTTACTAAGATAATCAAGAGAACTTTGAGCATTCTTGCTTTCTGTAAGGTTTGCACATATACTGGTGCCACTGCGCAACACCTGCTTTGACAGTATAAATTCCTTTTTTTCAGAACACAGATACTGTTGCATTTTGATGATACGCGTTGAGAAAGCATCTGCTTTGTCCAGTAGAATGTTCGGTCTCCTCTTCATAGCTGACACATAGTAGTAATCATATTTATCATTTATAATTTCTAATTTCTCACATCAGTCAAAGCCAAGTTCGACTCTTGCTTCTTCGCTCATCATGTTCTGGTCCCAGGCGGGCTCGAACACGAGGTTCACGTTGGCGGTGCGGATGCCCTCGACGCTCTCCACCTTCGTGCGTACGTCCTCGAGGATGAAGTCGGCGGCGGGGCAGTTGGGAGCGGTGAAGGTCATGTCAAGGTCTACGGCGGCACCCTCGGCACTGTCGTCCTCGTGAACATCTATTTTATATATCATGCCCAGGTCATAGATATTCACGGGTATCTCCGGGTCGTAGACAGTCTTCAGCACGTCCACGATACGCTCTTCCAACTGTGTCTTTTCTTCTTGTGTCATGTTCTTACTTGCTTGTTAAGGGTGCAAAGATACATCTTTTTCCATAACTGGCAAAAGCAAATAGCTGAAAAACATCGTAATTTTCGTTAAACCACTCCCTTGTTTCCGCATTTTTCACTAATTTTGCGGCACATCCCAAAGGGGTGTCGGAGTTTGAACGGCTTTCTCTTATAGAAAGAACGGCTTTTTCCCATAGAAAGAACGGCTTTCTCTCATGGAAAGAACGGCTTTTTCCTATAGAAAGAACGGCTTTTTCTCCAGACGATGTTTTTTGAATGTTTTTTAATACTATTGGATATGAATTACAAACTATTGTCACTGGCAGCCGTCTGCTGCGCCCTGATTCTCTCTTCGTGCAAGCCGAAGATTGATGTTGAGAACCCTTACGTCGCCTCTTACGGCAACCCCTTCCTCCCGCTGTGGGAGCACATTCCCGACGGTGAGCCTTACGTGTTTGAAGACCCTGACCAGCCCGGGAAGTATCGCGTCTACCTCTATGGCTCGCACGACGATTTGGTGACGGCCTATTGCGGACGTGACCAGGTGGTGTGGTCGGCACCTGTCGAAGACCTTAGCCAGTGGCGCTACGACGGCGTCATCCTTGTGGTCGACAAGAATGCCAACGGCGATACCATCGCTCCTGCCGACGTGCTCTACGCTCCCGACGTGACCCTTGTCACCGACAGCACGGGCAAGAAGACCTATTACCTCTTCCCCAATGACCAGGTCGGCGAGCGCAACGGCCTGATAGCCAAGAGCGACCGTCCTGACGGCCCGTTCGAGGTGTGCAACTGGAGCAAGGACAACCCTAATGTTACCGACGGCGTGCTGCGCTTTGACCCTGCCGTGTTTGTCGATGACGACGGCCGTGTCTACGGCTACTGGGGCTTTGAGCGGTCGTATGCTGCCGAGCTCGACCCTGAGACGATGGCTACGGTGAAGCCCGGAACGGAGATTGTGGAGGATATGATTAGCGGCCGTAACCAGGAAGGAGTGTTCAGCTTCTTCGAGGCTTCCAGCATCCGCAAGGTCAAGGACAAGTACGTCTTCATCTACAGCCGCTTCACGAAGGACGGCGAGTTCGGACTGCCCATTTCAAACTATACTTTGGCCTACGCCTATAGCGATAAGCCGCTTGGCCCCTGGACCTACGGCGGCACCATCATCGACGGTCGTGCCCGTGACATCAACGAGCAGGGCGACACCATCGCCACCGCCACCATCGACGGAAACACACACGGTAGCATCTGCGAAATCAACGGTCATTGGTTTGTGTTCTATCATCGTCAGACGGGCCTCGACGAGTATTCCCGCCAGGCTATGGTGGCTCCCATCGAGGTGAAGGTTGAGCCAGGCGAAGGCGGCAAGGTGGAGATTTCTGAAGGCGAATACACCTCCGAGGGCTTTGAGCTCAACGGTCTCGACCCGTTCAGGCGTTACCCGGCCGGCATTGCCTGCTGGTACACAGGGCCGAAGGTGGCTGAGCACAACTGGCCCAACAATACGTTCTATGGCTCGTATGTGGCTGCAACCCGCGCCGAGGGAGCACCTTTCGAGGAGAATCCTTACGACCTTGTCCTCAATTGGAGCGCTGTGGTGAACAATACCGACGGCTCAATCGTGGGCTACAAGTATTTCAACTTCTCACAACCAGTAAAGAAACTGTTGCTGACGATTGTTCCCGAGGGCATCGACGGCACTATCGAAGTGATGGCCGACCGGCCTTGGGCATCGCAACGCGGCATATTGCTGGGCAAGGCAGAGGTGAAGGCCGACATGGCCGCCAATACCTCTACCGAACTGGAAATTCCCCTGCCTGGTCTGTCGGGTCTGACAGGCAAGCACGCCATCTTCCTCAAATTCTCCTCAGAGGTGAAGGAGCAGTCGATTTGCTCGCTGGAGTTTCTCACCTTTAGCAAGTAGCAGATGCAGACCATCGACTTCGTAGTCTTCGCGGTGTTCACGCTCGGCGTGGTGTTCTTCGGCTGCTCTTTCTTCAGGAAAGGCGGCAGCGCCGAGGAGTTTGCCCATGCCGGACGGTCGCTGCCCGGCTGGGTGGTGGGCATGAGCATCTTCGCCACCTACGTGTCGAGCATCTCCTACATCGGTTATCCCGGCAAGGCCTTCGCCACGAACTGGAACGCCTTTGTCTTCTCGCTGTCGATTCCTGTGGCTGCCTATTTCGCTGCCCGCTACTTCGTGCCCTTCTATCGCTTCGGCGGAAGTGTGTCGGCCTATGCTTTCTTAGAGGATAAGTTCGGGCGGTGGGCACGGCTTTATGCCTCGGCGTGCTACCTGCTGACACAGATTGCACGCATGGGCAGCATACTCTACCTGCTGGCTATGCCCATGCATATACTGATGGGGTGGGACATGGTGGCGGTTATCATCGCTACGAGCGTGCTCGTTATCGTCTACTCGATGTTGGGCGGACTGAAGGCTGTTATCTGGGCCGACGCCATACAGGGCATCATCCTCATCGGCGGCGCCCTGCTCTGTTTAGGAATACTGCTATTCTCTATGCCCGAAGGGCCGCTTCAGACGTTCCAGCTGGCTATCGATGCTTCTGAGGGAAACAAGTTCTCGTTGGGTTCCTTTGGTGCCTGTCTCACGGAGAGCACTTTCTGGGTGTGCCTTGTTTATGGCATCTTCATCAACCTTCAGAACTATGGCATCGACCAGAATTACGTGCAGCGCTACCACACGGCAAAGAGCCTTCGCGCTGCCCGCTTCTCTGTGCTCTTCGGCGGTTATCTGTTCATTCCCGTCTCGGCCCTGTTCTTCCTCATCGGAACTGCCCTATACAGTTACTATGCCGCTGGGGTGGCACCATTGCCCGCCGATATTCAGGCTCATCCTGACTACGTATTCCCCTACTTTATTGTCAGTAGCCTGCCTGTAGGTCTCCGCGGTCTGCTCATCGCCAGTATCTTTGCCGCCGGCATGAGCACCATATCCACCAGCGTTACAAGTGCCGCCACCGTCATACTTACCGACTATTGCAAGCCGAAGAGTGGGACGTCCGGTCTCTTCATCCTCCGCTTCTCGAGTGTCGCCGTCGGTATTCTCGGTGCCCTGACGGCCATAGCCATGCTGGGCGTGAAGAGCATTGTCGATGCCTGGTGGACGCTTTCGGGCATCTTCTCCGGAGGTATGCTCGGCCTCTTCCTGCTCGGCATCCTGCGGCGTCGTGTCGGCCGTCGTGCCGCCCTTGCCGGTTGCTTGGCGGGCATCGCCGTTATCGCCTGGATTTCATTGTCCGGCCTTCTCGACCTTCCCGGCCCTCACTTGCATGAGTACCTCGCCATTGTCCTCGGCACCACAACCCTTTTCTTCATAGGATTCTTTACCGCCTTGCTGACCAAACAAAATAATAATTGAGAAACTGAAACGATGAAATCTTTGCGCCTGTCACTTGTCTTTATCTGTCTGTCATTCTTTACGGCTTCCTGCTACCACGAAGTGGCAGAGACGCCCGATGCGTGGGTACCGACGGCAGAGCAGATGGACTCCATCTCGTTCTACACCACCCATCATTACACGCACAACTATAATTTCCGGGTGACGGCAGACACGCTGCCGCTCATCGTCCAGCATCCCTCGGAGTTTGTCAGCGAAATGCTCATAGACACCATCGTTGTGAGGCATGGCGACATCCTTGTCGTGGCCGACATTGAGACGCTGCCGCGCGACACGATAGACAGCGTCTGGGTGCAGGTGGCCCGTGACCAGGCAACGATGGGTTGGATTCATGAGACGGAGATGCTGCCTGGTGTAGCCCCTGACAACCCCATCTCGCGCTTCATCGACTTCTTTTCAGACAGTCATAGGCTTATCATGCTGGCCATTGTAGTGCTCGTAGCGGCCACTTATGTCACTTGGGCACTCTCGCGGCGCAAGGCAAAGATTGTTCACTTCAACGACATTCCGTCGCCTTATCCTACGATGCTGGCGCTGCTGGTAGCTGCTGCTGCGGTGTTCTACAGCACCATTCAGCTCTTCGCTCCCGACTCCTGGCGACACTACTATTACCACCCGACACTCAATCCCTTCGCCGTACCGCTCCACTTGGGGCTGTTCCTCTTCACGGTATGGGTGCTGGTGGTGGTGGCTGTGGCTGCCTTCGACGACATACGCCGACAACTGAGCACGAGCGAAGCGCTGGTCTACTATCTCGGACTGGCGGGCGTATGCTCCATCGACTACGTGGTGTTCAGCGTCTCCACATTATATTATATAGGCTATCCCCTGCTTGCCGTCTATGTCGCCTTCGCCTTGTGGCGCTACTTCAAGATAAGCCGCCCGCACTATGTCTGCGGACATTGCGGGGCGAGCCTGCGGCAAAAGGGACGCTGTCCCCGCTGCGGTACGGAGAACGTGTGATAATCAGCTGTTTGTCTGGCTGTGCTTTCCCAGTGCGCCGTATACGAACTTGGCGACCTGTGGCTTGGTGTCCTCCTCGGTATTGCCGTGGGCAATGCGGCCGTAGATATAGGGCACCTCAAGACCCTTGATACAATAGTGGGTGATGTCGGCCACGAGATTCACGTTGTCAATGTCGAACTCGCCCTCCTCCTTTCCCTCGGCAAAGACCTTGCGGAACAGTTCCATCTCAGCACGGTCGAAGCGTTTGCGCACCTTTTCCACCATCCAGATGTTGCGGAAGAACTCGGCGCGCAGGTTGCCGTTGCGCACCACCGTCTCGCGAATCATGGCCAGATGGGTGTAGATGAGCTCTACGACCTTCTCAAGTGGGCTGATTTTCCGGGCGGCCACCTCGTCGAGCTTGTCGGAGAGACGCTCCAGCTCGGTCTCGATGACGGCGAAGTAGATGTCCTCCTTCGACTTGAAATAGGTGTAGAGCGTCCGGCGCCCCTTGCCCGAAGCCTGGGCGATGTCGTTCATCGTGGTGTTCTCAAGCCCGTTCTTGGCAAATAACTGGCGGGCCATGTCGACGAGTAGCTGTCTGGTTTTTGATATTGACATAATGATTGCACAACTGGGTAAGCGTGTGCAAAATTAGTGTTTTTCTTCGTAACGGCCAAGTTTTTTTAGGAAAAAATACACATAATGCAAAAAAAACGAGTAAAAATTTGTTCATTCCGGAAAAAAGCAGTACCTTTGCACCCGCAAAACAAAAAACATCGCGGAGTGGAGCAGTTGGTAGCTCGCCAGGCTCATAACCTGGAGGTCGCACGTTCGAGTCCTGCCTCCGCAACACAGAAGCCCAGCAGATGCTGGGCTTCATTCGTTTTTGTTCCGTATTAAAAAAGCCCGACAACTTGCCGGGCTTTTCCTTTCTTAGTATGCGAAGAGCGGATATTCCTTCATCTTCTCGTTGACACGCTGTCGCACGCTGGCGATGACATTCTCGTTGGTCGGGTCGTTGAGCACTTCCTCTATCCAGGCGGCAATCTGCACCATGAGGTCCTCCTTGGCGCCGCGTGTGGTGATGGCGGGAGTACCAAGACGAATACCAGAGGTCTGGAAGGCCGAGCGGGTGTCGAAGGGAACCATGTTCTTATTTACCGTAATGTCGGCAGCCACCAGGGCGTTCTCGGCCACCTTACCCGTCAGCTCAGGATATTTCGAGCGCAGGTCAACGAGCATCGAGTGGTTGTCTGTGCCGCCGCTGACGATGCCGAAGCCGCGCTTGATGAGTTCCTCGGCCAGCACCTTTGCATTCTTCTGCACCTGTTTGGCCCACTCCTTGAACTCGGGCTGCAGTGCCTCGCCGAAGGCCACGGCCTTGGCAGCGATGACATGCTCTAATGGTCCGCCCTGCTGTCCGGGGAAGACGGCGCTGTTGATCAGGGCCGACATCTTCTTCACCTCGCCCTTCGGCGTCTTCAGGTTCCAGGGGTTGTCGAAGTCCTTGCCCATGAGGATGATGCCGCCACGCGGTCCGCGCAGGGTCTTGTGGGTGGTAGAGGTCACGATGTGAGCCCACTTCACGGGGTTCTCCAGCAGACCGGCAGCGATGAGTCCGGCGGGGTGAGCCATGTCAATCATGAGCAGTGCACCCACTTTGTCGGCAATCTCGCGCATGCGCTTGTAGTCCCACTCACGGCTGTAGGCCGAGCCGCCGCCGATGATGAGCTTCGGCTTGTGCTCCAGGGCCAGCTGTTCCATCTCGTCGTAGTCCACGCGTCCCGTCTCCTTCGAGAGGTTATAGCCTACGGGCTTGTACAGTATACCGCTGGTGTTCACCAACGAACCGTGGCTGAGGTGTCCGCCATGGGCCAGGTTCAGTCCCATGAAGGTGTCGCCCGGCTGCAGCACGGCTAATAGCACGGCGGCATTGGCCTGTGCGCCAGAGTGGGGCTGCACGTTGGCATACTCTGCTCCGAAGAGCTGGCACACACGGTCGATGGCCAGCTGCTCCACCTCGTCGACCACCTGGCAGCCGCCGTAGTAGCGCTTGCCGGGATAGCCCTCGGCATACTTGTTCGTCAGGTAGCTGCCCATGGCCTCCATCACCTGGTCGCTAACGAAGTTCTCACTGGCAATCAGCTCAATGCCTTTCAGCTGGCGCTGATGCTCTTTCTCAATCAACTCGAAAATCTGCTTGTCTCTTTTCATTTTTGTGTGAATAGTAACTTTCGAGTGCAAAAGTACACATTATTTTTGAAATAGCCGCCTATAGAAATAAAAAAAAAGCAAATTGCACCCAAAAGTTGACTTGGGAACCCTCGGAACCATATCGGTGGGGTGCCGAGGAAGAGGAAAACGTAGTTACTGCCTTCCTGGAGCTTGAACCGTTCTTTCCCGGAGAGAGTCCGGACAATACCCTGAGAAAAAGCCGTTCTTTCTGCCAGATTCTCGAGAGAATTGTTGGGAAAGAACGGCTTTTTCTCCAAGAAAGAACTATCCTTTCTCATAGAAAGAACTATCCTTTCTCTTAGAGAGGTCAGTTTTCTCTCATAGAATGATTTCTGAAGACGCGCTGCGAACGATTATTTTTCGTATTCTTCCTGCCGAACAGAAAAAATAATGTGGTTTCCCTTTTGCCGTATCCGCAATATTTTGTAACTTTGCAGCCTCGAATCCCCGTTCAGACGGATTTGCCGCTCGGCATCCCGAAGGGTGACGCTTGCGTAGTAAAACGGAGCAAGAATCCGGCTGCTGCGAATATAAGGATTTTCAATCCGCAACAATAATGGCTGTCAAGCATTATAAATGCTGATATTCATTGCGGCCGGATTGCAAATCCGACCGAGCGGAAAATAGTGCGATGCAATAACAATAACTTAATATCATAACAAACTAAAATTATACCAATTATTATGAAGAAGATACTCTTTTTACTTCTCGCTACCCTCCTGCCCGCAGTGGCCGGGGCGTATGATGCTTGGATTGACGGCATCTATTATAATTTTGACAAGGACGCGAAGACGGCGACGGTGACCTACTATTATAATGGTAGCGGCAACCAAAACGCCTATTCCGGTACCGTCAACATCCCTGCCACGGTGAACTACAGCGGGGAGACTTACGATGTGACAGGCATAGATTACTACGCTTTCCGCTATTGCAGCGGCCTGACCTCCGTCACGATTCCAAACAGCGTGACGAGCATAGGAAGCTATGCTTTCTCTGGTACTGGATGGTACAACGACCAGCCTGACGGCAACCTGTATCTTGACAATTGGCTGATAGGATATAAAGGAAATAAGCCAGAAGGTAAGCTCATGATTGCCCAGGGGACAAGAGGAATAGCTGGCTCTGCTTTCTATCAATGCAGCGGCCTGACCTCCGTCACGATTCCCAACAGCGTGACGAGCATAGGAAACTATGCTTTCCAGAATTGCAGCGGCCTGACCTCCGTCACGATTCCCAACAGCGTGACGAGCATAGGACGCTATGCTTTCGAATATTGCCGCAGCTTGACGTCTGTCATAATACCTAACAATGTGACGATAATTGAAAAAGGAACATTTTCTAGTTGTAGTGGACTTACTTCTGTCACGATTCCATATGGAGTAACGAGCATAGGAGGCACACAAAACAACACTACCAATGATGGTGCTTTCTATGGTTGCACCAGCCTGACCTCCGTCACGATTCCAAACAGCGTGACGAGCATAGGAAGCTGTGCTTTCTATGGCTGCAGCGGCCTGACCTCCGTCACGATTCCCAACAGCGTGACGAGCATAGAAGGCTCTACTTTCGAGGGTTGCAGCGGCCTGACCTCCGTCACGATTCCCAACAGCGTGACGAGCATAGAAGGCTCTACTTTCGAGGGTTGCAGCAGCCTGACCTTCGTCACGATTCCCAACA
>JAGCNO010000077.1 GCA_017645905.1 Prevotella sp.
AGCGTGATGGACCCCCAGAACCCGCTTTACTTCCCCAACGAGGGCTTCAAGAACAGCCTCTTAGAGATAAAGTCGGAGAACGGCCCGCTGCCCCACGACATCCGCAGCGATGTGCCCCACGGCCGCATAGAGTACATCCACTACTACTCCAAGAGCCTTGGCGCCACGAACCAGGCCGTGGTCTATCTGCCGCCTTCGTACATGACCGATATGCAGAAGAAATACCCCGTCTTCTACCTCATCAGCGGAACCACCGACACCGAGGAGGTCTATTACAAGGTAGGCCGTGTGAACTACATCCTCGACAACCTGCTCAACGACAAGCAGGCCAAGGAGATGATTGTCGTGCTGCCCTACGGCAACCCCATGAAGCTGAAGCTTCAGGACGCGCCCACCACCGTGCCTGGTGCTAACACGATGGAGCGCTCCGACGCCATGGCCGCTCAAATGCGCTTCGGTGGCGACGTCTTCAGCAAAGACCTCATCAACGACCTCATGCCCTACATCGAGTCCACCTACCGCACCAAGAACAGCCGCGACGACCGGGCTATCGGAGGTTTTTCTCGCGGTGGCAACCAGGCACTGTTCAACGGTCTGACCAACCTCGACAAGTTCTCCTACCTCTGCAGCTATAGCTCGTTCACCTCGACCGACATCCCCGAGGTCTACGATAATGCTCATCACCTCAACTCGAAGCTTCACCTCTTCTGGCTCGGCGTCGGCACCGACGATTTCCTCTACGGCACTGCCCGGGACTACATGGAGTTCCTCGACAAGAAGGGCATACACAGCGTCAAGGAGTTTACCACCGACAAGTTCGGCCACACCTGGATGAACGCCAAGTATTTCCTCTACAAGACCCTGCCGCTGCTCTTCAACAAGAAGGCAGCCGAGGAAGCCATGAAGGGTGCCCAGCCCGCTCCTGCCGCCACCGGTCAGGAACAGCAGTTCACCCCCGGCGTCATGGCCCGGATGTTCCCCAAACCCATCATCTCGCCGGAATACACCGAGACGGGCGTCACCTTCCGCTTCAAGGCACCAGAAGCCAAGAAGGTGGAGTTCGATTGCGAGATTCTTCCCGAGAACGTTCCTATGGAGCGTGACAGCGACGGCGTGTGGAGCATCACCCGCAACGACATCTTCTTCGAGACCTTCGTCTATCGCTTCATCGTCGACGGAACGCCTGTCGCCGACCCCAACAACATGAACCTTGCTCCTCATTCCACCACAGCCACCTCGCAATACAGCATAGCCGACAACCCCCGCTCGCCCTTCAACTTCGCTTCGCAGGGCGACATACAACATGGCCGCGTCAGCTACGACCTGGAGCGTGAAGAGGCATGGTACACCCCGCCAATGCCCAACGGAGGAATGTTCATGCCCACCTTCGTACAGCTCATTCCCGGCGATGGCGACGGCATGGAAAACTGGTTTAAGATTGGCGGTGCCGATGCCATTGCCGACCGGCTGCTGGCCGACGGCAAGACAAAGGCTTGCATCATCACCACCAGTGCCCTCGACTTCATGCAGGGCATGCCTCAGATGCCTGGTTTCAGTCCAAAGATACTGAAGGCCGACGACTACCGCACTTGGGCTGAGCGTCGCCGTGCTCTGGTGAAACTGCTCCTCGACATCGGCAAGGAGCCGGCCCCGACATTCCCCGGAATGGGAGGCTTCGGCGGTGGCGGTCGTGGCGGCTTCGGCGGAGGTCGTGGCGGTCGTGGCGGCTTCGGCGGTGGCGGTGGCTTTGGAGGCGGCTTCTAACCTTGCCCCTGTTCCCTTCCCGTCATGGAGGGGCCAAAAGCAAACTCAAACTAAAAGCAAATAATGAACAAGCTCAGACCATTTTCTCTGTCCGCTATTCTCGCCGCTACCTGTATGGCTACCGCCCAGACCGGCAAGGAGTGGGACGACCCGAAGATAACAAGCGTCAACCGAGAGGTGGCTCACACCACAGCCATCCCCATGGCAACCGAGACCGACATCGTCAGCAATGACATGTCGGCCTCGCCGTATTATCAGTCACTCGACGGAAAGTGGAAGTTCTACTGGGTGAATACGCCCACGAAAGCCACGGCAGCGATGTGCGCCAAGGACTATAACGATGCCTCTTGGACCGACATCGACGTGCCCTCCAGCTGGCAGGTATGGGGACTGCACAACGGCAAGTCGTGGGACAAGCCCCTCTACTGCAACGTGGCCTATCCCTTCTCGTTCAGCGAGTCTAATTACAGCGTCATGGCTACCCGGCCATCGTGGTTCACCTACAACAGCAACATGCCCAACCCCGTAGGAACCTATCGCCGCACCTTCACCATCCCTGCCGGATGGGAGGGCCGTGACGTCTATGTCCGCTTCAACGGCGTAGGCCACGGCTACTACCTTTGGATTAACGGGCAGCGCATCGGCTACAGCGAGGACTCCTACGTGCCCTCGGAGTTTAACATCACCGACTATCTCGTCGAGGGAGAGAACAGCATCGCCCTGCAGGTCTACCGCTTCACCAGCGGCTCGTTCCTCGAGTGCCAGGACTACTGGCGGCTCACCGGCATACAGCGCCACTGCTTCCTCTGGTCGGCACCGAAGAGCCAGATACGCGACTATTTCTTCACCACGACGCTCAACAGCACATTCACCAGCGCCACGGCAAAGGTGCAGCTGCGCCTGGAGGGGCTTGAGGCCCTGGGCAGCGGCTCCGTGGAGGCCCGTCTGCTGCACGACAACACCGTTGCCGCCACCGAGACCATCGAGGCAGAGGCAGAGACGAGTCTCCAAATGACGGTCACGAATCCCCTTCTCTGGAGCGCTGAGACTCCCAACCTCTACGACCTCGTGCTGAAGCTGATGGATGCCGACGGCAACGTCGTCGACATCCGTGGCTCGAAGGTGGGCTTCAAGAAGGTGGCCATCCGCACCAGCGACGGCGCCCTCACCATCAACGGCAAGCGCATGGTGTTCCACGGCGTGAACCGCCATGACTTCTCACCCATTAATGGCCGTGCTATCACTGCCGAGGAGATGGAGGAGGACATCAAGACCATGAAGCGGCTGAACATCAATGCCGTACGAACGTCGCACTATCCTAACGACCCCGTGTTCTACGACCTCTGCGACCGCTACGGCCTCTACGTGCTGGCCGAGGCCGACGTGGAGTGCCATGCCCACCAGAAACTGTCGACGCTACAGCTTTTCCGTCCGGCTATGGTGGAACGTTCGGAGAACCAGATTCTCTGGCTCCGTAACCACCCCAGCATCTTCATGTGGTCGATGGGCAACGAGAGCGGCAACGGCGAGAACTTTAAATATGTACAGCAGGCCATCAAGGCCCTCGACACTACCCGCCCTACCCACTACGAGGGCAACAGCGACTATGCCGATGTGTCGTCGACGATGTATGCCAGCTACGAGACCATCAACTGGATTGGCTCGTCGCAGCATAACCGTCCGCATATACAGTGTGAGAACAGCCACTCCATGGGCAACTCTATGGGCAATGTCCGCGAGATGTTCAACCTCTACGAGAAATATCCCTGCCTCACCGGAGAGTTCATCTGGGACTTCAAGGACCAGGGGCTCCTCACCGATAATGGCTGGGTCTACGGCGGCGACTTCGGCGACGTTCCCAACGACGGCAATTTCTGCATCAATGGCCTGGTAAAGCCCGACTGGAGCTACACGGCCAAGACCTACAACACGAAGAAAATCTACCAGCCCTTGGAGTTCAAGGCCGTCAACGCTGCCCAGGGCCGTTTCCGGGTGAAGAACAAGATGGCCTTCCTGCCCTCCACGACCTACGACGTGAAGTACGAGCTGATGGACGAGGAGGGGAACATCCTCTCCCAGGGCACAATCGACAAGGAAGTGGCTGCCGGCGACAGCGCCGTCGTCACCCTCGACCTTTCAACGCTCAACGCTCAACTCTCATCAGACCAGGAGGCCTTCATCCGTTTCACTGCCACGCAGCGTGAGAACACCCTGTGGGCCGATGCCGGATACATCGTGGCCGAGGAGAAGCTGCAGGTTCGGACGGCCAACAAACCCCACTACGACCTCTCCGCCCTGGCCAGCCTGGAGTCGCTCACCATCACCGACGGCTCCACCTCCATCATCGTCAGCGGCTCCGGCTTCAAGGCTGCCTTCAGCAAGAGCCAGGGCACGCTCAGCGGCTACAGGCTCGGCGATGTGGTGATGCTGAGCAAGCCCCTGCTGCTCAATGCCTTCCGTCTGCCTACCGACAACGACGGACGGCGCACGGAGAGCTGGGACAACATGGGACTGCGCAAGCTGACCGTGAAGTGCAACAGCACCGCAGCACAGCTCAGCGACGACGGCAAGACCGCCACCATCGACACGAAGAGCGTCTACACCGGCAAGAGCGGCACGACTTTCGACGTCAGCCTCCGCTTCATCGTCTGTGCCGACGGCACCGTCATGGTCAACGCGCTCATCATCCCCTCTGCCACGGGAGCCGTCATCCCCAAGCTGGGCTTCCGCTTGGAGATGCCCGCCCAGATGGAGCAGCTGTCATGGTTCGGACGTGGCCCGTGGGACAGCTACCGCGACCGCAAGGAAGCCTGTCTGCCCGCCATCTACCAGAGCACCGTTACCGCCCAGCGAGAGGATTACATCCTTCCGCAGGAACACGGCACGAAGCAGGATGTGCGCTGGCTGGCTCTCAGCAACGACGACGGCCAGGGATTGCTCTTCGTCGCTCCCGACCAGATGGCAGCCTCGGCCGTGCACTTCCGTCCTGAGGACAACTACACCGACCGCAACAACCGCATGAAGCACGCCTACCAGTTCAAGACCTGCACGACGACCGTCGTCTCGCTTGATGCTGTCACCCGAGGCTTAGGCAACGCCTCCTGCGGACCTGACGTGATGGAAAAGTACGAGCTGAAGGCCGCCAATACCGCCTTCCGCTTCTTCATCATCCCCCTAAACCACCAAACCACCAACTCCCCAGACGACCAAACCTCTGTTGGAGGGGATTTGCAATCCCCGACTGCCCAGCTCGCCCGCGTCGCCATGCCCGTCTGCCAGTATGTCAGCTGTGAGCGCACCACTACCGGGGCTATCAAGATGACCACTCCCACCAAGGGCGCCACCATCTGGTACAGCATTGACGGCGGAGCCTATCAGAAGTACACTACCCTCCTTCGCCATGACGATGCCTGCACCGTCAGTGCCTACTGCTCGGCAGAAGGACTGCTCGACAGCCCCGTGACCACCTTCGAGTTCCCCCTCTTCGTCGACAAGAGCAAGTGGCAGCTCGTCAGCGTCGACAGCCAGCAGGGCGGCAACGAGGCACGTCTGGCCTTCGACAGCAAGCCCTCCACCTTCTGGCATACACAGTGGGGCGCCGTTGAGCCGAAATGTCCGCATACCATCGTCATCGACATGGTTACGACCTACAACGTGAAGGCCGTCACCTATCTTGCACGCCAAGACGGTAACCAGAACGGTATGGTGAAGGCCTACGAAATCTATCTCTCGCTCGACGGCAATACCTGGGGACAGGCCGCAGCCACCGGCGAACTGGTAAACACCACGTCGCTGCAGACCATCACCCTGAAGTCGATGGTTGCGGCACGTTACCTGAAGTTCGTGGCCAAGAGCGAGATCAACGGCAACGCCTGGACCAGCGCCGCCGAGATAGGCATAGAGGCCGAGCCCTACAAGGAAACTGGAATGAAAGGCGATGTCAACGGCGATGGTGCCGTCGACGTCGCCGATATCTCCGCCATCATCAGTGTCATGGCCGGTGATGGTCAATCGTCAATGGTCAATGGTCAATGGTCTGCCGACGTCAACGGCGACGGCACGGTCGATGTGGCAGACATCAGCGCGGTCATCAACATCATGGCTGAGGCCTCCAGAAGGAGCCTCAGAGAATAAGCCGCCCCTGTGCAAAGCGCAAATGTCGAATTGTCGAATTGTCGAATTTTCTTGCTTTATGCTGATTTATCGGCATTCTGCGTGTCTCCAAATAAAAGGTGGCCCGCTGACCTCCCCTGTAGGGGGGTAAACTACGCGC
>JAGCNO010000009.1 GCA_017645905.1 Prevotella sp.
ATGCCACCATCGCCTACGCCGAGCTGTGCGACACTTATAGCCTGGCGGCAGGCACCATCTTCCGTCTTACCGACGGAGCGGGAACGGGCATTGTCGAACTGCCCGCCGACCTCCACAGCGGGTACTACCTCTTGTCAGTATATACACGCAACGACACCACCCTGTCCCAGCAGCTTGTAGCCGTCGTCAATCCTCTTCATAAGAGCGAGGACGACGATATCGAGTGGGTCAGCATAAATGATAACGGAGAAGAAAAGAGCTACCCCGCACCGCCAAAGGACATTTGCAATCCCCCCACTCTTCCCTCTCAACTCTCAACTCTCAACTCTCAACTCTCAACTTTCAACTCTTCCCTCTACAGCGGAAGCAAATTCTTCACTCTTCACTCTTCACTATTCACTATTCACTCTTCACTCTTCCCCCCGCAATCTCCCGAGCTCGAAGGCCACATCATCCGTGCCCGTGTCCGTAACGTCTATGAAGGCCGTACGTTCAAGGGCAGCGATATCCTCCCGTCCCTGAGTATCATCGGGAAGCAGATACACTATTTTGAGGGAGCGATGGTCAGCGACACCATAGCCGTCTTCCACACCTTCGGCATCCAAGGCACCCTGCCGTTAGTACTCTCCGCCACGTCGTCCACCGGAGTCAGTCTGCCTATAGAGATGATCAGCCCGTTTGCCACCTTACTCCCGAAGGAACTTCCCCATCTCGAGTTCCATTACAATCGCAGCGAGGTGGAAGCCCGCTCCCTCGCCATGCAGCGCCGCCTACAGTCAAAGGAAGACCTCAGACCCTCGACCACAGACCTCAGACCTCAAAAGCCATACCACCAAACCACCAACACCCCAGACGACTATGACGACACCCTCTTTGGCACCAGGCCCTATCTGACCTATAACCTTGACGAGTACCGTCAGTTCCGCACCATCCGTGAGGTGCTCCTTGAATATGTCAGCTGTGTCAGCACCACGCGTGTCAACAGCCAGCTGCAGCTCATTGTCCGCCGGGAGCTCTACAACCGTTCGCCGTCCCTGGTACTCATCGACGGCATGCCCGTCCTCGACACCGAGCGCCTCCTGAACTATGATGCCCGCCGTCTCCACCACATCAACATCTACGACGGGCAATACACCTTTGGCCACGTCGTGTACAATGGCGTCCTCTCCTTCGTCACCCGCTCCGGGCACCTCACCAATTATCCCACCGAGCGCAACATGCAGTACCTCGAGTACACATTTCCATAAAAGTGAAGAGTGAAGCGGCTTCACCCTTCACTCTCAGCTCTCAACTCTCAGCTCTCAACTCTCAACTCTCAGCTCTCAACTCTCAGCTCTCAACTCTCCCCTCTCAACTCTCAGCTCTCAACTCTCAACTCTCCCCTCTTCCCTCAGTACGTCTGCGTGATGACACCCGCCCACTCCGTGTTGGCGCTGATCAAGAATATGTCGTTCCCTGCCGTCGTCTCCTCCCCTCCTTGCGGTTCCTCCCCGCCAGGCGTAGGCTCCGTAGTGAAGAAATCGCCCGAGAACTCCGTAATCCTGTTCACCTGCACCTCAACACCCTTGAAGCTCCTTTCGTAGATAGCCGTCTGCGCCTCGTCGTAGGCCGTGACCGTGAGGTTAAGCCTTGCCGTGTTCTCCTTCGGAATGGTGTAGAGGTCGAAGGTGTAAGGTCTCGTCATCGAGGTGCGGTCCACCACCCTGATTACCGTCTGCTTCGAGTCCACACATCCCACTCCCGTCGTCGCGTTGAGCGCCCCGCTGCCGCCCGTGTAGTAGAACTTCAGGTTCGTCACCCTCTCCGGCATGTCGTCGTTGATGATAAACCTTAGCAGTGCCGTGACGCGGTTCAGCGTGATGTTGTGCGTCTGTTTCTGTCCGGTAACCGTGATGGAGCCGTAGTAGTAGAATGTGTCCGTGAAGCCCATCGCGTTGGTGAACTGAATCTTCTCCGCCGTAGTCGTCGTAGGGTTGCCGTCGCTGCTGTGAGCCATGACGAGCACCTGGTACGTGCCCGCCTCTAACGTCAGCTCAGCCTGACCATAGCCGGTATCACCCACCTTTTGGTTCACGCCCTTCACTTTCTGTCCGTTCTGATAGACGACGAAGCACAGCCTGTTCCATGCCGTCTCGCCGTCGGCGCGCGTCATGGCCTCATTGCCTGTGGTGACCACCCTGAGCACCAGGTTTGGCTCGCCGCCGTCCTTTCCTGTCATGTCGCTCAGGCTTGCCTTCTCGCAAGAGGCTGCCAGGGCCAGTACTGCCATCAGCAGTGCCGTAGTAAATGCATTGTGAATGTTTTTCATCATAGCGTTGAGATTTAAGATTTAAGATTTGATTGCAAAGGTACATATTTTTTCTCTAACGGTAAAGAAAAAGTCGGAAAAATTTGTTGATGCGGGAAAAAATGCCTACTTTTGCGCAAATAATCTGCTACGAGAAGTAACGAGAACATGAACAATCTATCAGACTTTGAGATCATGGCACCTGTGGGAAGCCGTGAGTCGCTCATGGCGGCACTCCAGGCAGGGGCAGACTCTATCTATTTTGGTATAGAGAAACTGAACATGCGGGCAGGGTCGGCATCGGCCTTTACCATCGACGACCTGAGAGAGATCGCCCAGACTTGCCGGGAGCACGGGGTGAAGTCGTATCTCACGGTGAATACGATTATCTACGACGAGGACATCCCGTTGATGCATGAGATAGTCGATGCAGCACGTGAAGCGGGTATATCAGCTATTATCGCCAGTGACGTGGCAGTGATGCAATACTGTAAGACCCCACCCCTACCCCTCCCCTTAGAGGGGCGGGGAGTGACAGACCCCTCTACCTCCCCCTGTTTAGGAGGAGTACCCGTTCACCTGAGCACGCAGCTGAACATCTCGAACGTGGAGGCACTGCGGTTCTATGCTCAGTTTGCCGACGTGGTGGTGCTGGCCCGTGAGCTAAGGATTGAGCAGGTGGAGGAGATTCACCGTGCCATCGTGGAGGAGAACATCTGCGGGCCGAGCGGGGAGCAGGTGCGCATTGAGATGTTCTGTCACGGTGCGCTGTGCATGGCCGTCAGCGGCAAGTGCTACATGAGCCTGCATGCCGCCAACCGTTCGGCCAACCGTGGGGAGTGCATACAGGTGTGCCGACGCTCGTACACCGCTACCGACAACGAGACGGGCTACCAGCTGGAGATTGACAACAAGTACATCATGAGCCCGAAGGACCTGAAGACCGTGCGCTTCATCGACCGTCTGATGAATGCCGGCGTGCGGGTGTTCAAGATTGAGGGCCGTGCCCGTGGACCGGAGTATGTCTACACGGTGGTGAAATGCTACAAGGAGGCTATCCAGGCTGTACTTGACGGAACGTTTACCGAGGAGAAGAAGGACGAATGGGACGAGAGGCTGGCAAAGGTGTTCAACCGGGGCTTCTGGGATGGCTACTACCAGGGGCAGCTGATGGGCGAGTGGAACAAGAACTACGGCTCGAACGCTACGGAAAGGAAGGTATACGTGGGCCGCGGCGTGAAGTATTTCTCGAAGATCGGGGTGGCGGAGTTCACCGTCGAGGCTACGACATTCAGCATCGGCGACCGTCTGCTGGTCACAGGTCCCACGACGGGGGTGATGTACCTCACCGCCACGGAGATTCACGACAACGACGGACATCCCGTAGAGACAGCACCACAGGGACAGCGCGTGGCCATCCCTGTGACTGGTAAAGTGCGACCCAGCGATAAGCTGTTCAAATTAGTAAGTGAAGAGTGAAGAGTCAGATGAGTGCCATTCCCAGTTCTTTACATTCGCGGCGCATGTCGTCGGGCCAGATGCTGGCCTGAATCTCTCCCACGTGGGCTTTGTGCAGCAGCACCATGCAGAGGCGGCTCTGGCCGATACCTCCGCCGATGGACAGCGGCAGGCGGCCGTTGAGCAGCTGCTGGTGGAAGTAGAGCTGCTCGCGCTGCTCCTGCTGTTCGAGCTTCAGTTGTCTGAGCAGGCTTTCCTTGTCCACACGGATACCCATCGACGAGAGCTCTACAGAGCGCTCCAGCACGGGGTCCCAAATCAGGATGTCACCATTCAGTCCGCGCCGTCCGTCCTCGGCCACGGTGCTCCAGTCGTCGTAGTCGGGAGCTCGTCCGTCGTGCTTCTCGCCATTGGCCAGCTTGCCGCCGATGCCGATGATGAACACGGCGCCGTAGGCTTTGGTGATGGCATCCTCGCGTTCCTTGGACGTCATGCCGGGATAGGTGGCCAGCAGCTCCTCACTGTGTATGAAGCGAATCTTCTCCGGCAGGAAAGGCTTTATCTCGGGATAGGTCTCGCAGACGAGGTACTCCGTGCGGCGTATGGCGGCATAGATGCGCTCCACGACATTCTTCAGGAAGGCCACCGTACGGTCTTCACGACGGATGACGGCCTCCCAGTCCCACTGGTCAACATAGAGGGAGTGAAGGTTGTCGAGCTCCTCATCGGCACGGATGGCGTTCATGTCGGTATAGATGCCGTAGCCCGGCTCAATGCCATACTCGGCCAGCGTCAGACGCTTCCACTTGGCCAGCGAGTGGACCACCTCGGCACGGGCATCGCCCAGGTCCTTGATGGGGAAGCTCACGGCACGCTCCACACCGTTGAGGTCGTCGTTGATGCCCAGCCCCTGGAGCACAAACAGCGGGGCGGTGACACGGCGCAACCGAAGCTCAGTAGAAAGGTTTTGTTGGAAGAACTCTTTTATCAGTTTGATGCCCTGCTCTGTCTGACGGGGGTCGAGCAGCGGGCGATAGTTTACAGGTTTTATTAGTTTGCTCATGATGCTTGTTTTGAATAATTGCGCGCAAAGGTACACATTATTATGTTAATTTGCAAACAAAATGGCGAAAAAGTTTTTCATTTTGCTGCCAATCCTTGACTTTTGCTAACATTTGGCAATAATTCGGCATCTTTTTAAGCCATGTGCCTACATACAGGTTCCAAGTCTGTGGGGACCTGCTGGCAGACGGTAAGAACGAACTGTGGGAAAACGGTTGTGTGGAAGGATGTGGGTTTTATATGACTGTTTTTCAGGATATCGCGAATATCATCGGTCATGCCGTGGCCAGTCATTTTCAGGAGGCTCTCCTTCATGGTCCAGAGGCGTATGAAGGTGAGGCGCGGGTCGGGGGAGGAGCAGATGAGGTGGTGCTCGTCATCGTTCATTGTCAGGGGCACCAGCTCGGGGTCGTAGCTGTCGAGGCTTTCTATGTCGATGCCGACAGGCGATGTGTCTACGACGCAGGCGGCAGCCTCCCGGCAATGGCTCAGACTGAAGTGGATGTCGGGATGTCCGGCGATAAGGGGCTTGCCTTTGTCACTATACTCAAAGTGTGGCGGCTCAGTGATGCCGTAGTCCACACGGAGTGCCCGCTGCAACAACTGGTAGGCTGAGAGCGAGAGTCTCTGGTCGTGCTCTTGCCTGTAGCGGAGGGCATGGGCACGGCGTTGGGGACTGACAGTGGCTAATGCCGCGTCAAGGTCGAGCTGCTCTGGCCTGTCGTCGATGTAGAGGAACATATTAAAGTGAAGAGTTGAGAGTTGAGAGTTGAGAGTTGTTTAGGCGTTTGGTCGTTTAGGCGTTTGGGAGATGGTCAGAAGATGTAACAGTCCGATGACTGCTGCCTCGATGACGTAGGCGATAAGATAGCTGTACCACAGGAGATGAGGGGCAACATGTGACACGACCCAGAGCACGGGGATGACCGTGAGGGAGAGGGCGAAGGAGATGAAGAGTGCCATGCGGTGGTGGTGGTAGAGCTTGTAGACTATCATCAGGACGTAGATGTAGCAGAAGGGAATGAAGCTCAGGGCGAAGATGCGCAGGGCTGAATCGGTCTCGGTGATATAGTCGGGGGTGTCGGCACCGAAGAGTGACGCAATGAGCTGCGGGTCTATCCACACGACGAGACAGGTGACGACCATGGCGACGGTGATGAAGCGGAAGGCTTTGCGGATGACGGTGCGGAGGCCGTCGGCATCGCCCTTGCCTACCTGGATGGCTCCCAAAGACTGGAGTGTCTGGCAGGTGCCAGAGAGGAAGAGGTTGTAGACCTGCAGCAGGTTCATGCAGACAGCGAAGGCGAAGATACCGGCCTGACCCAGGGTGGAGAGCACGATGGTGTTGGCGGAGAACAGGAGCAGGGTGAGGGAGATGGAGGCGATGGCAAGGGGAGCACCCTGGGAGAGAATCGAGTGAAGAGTTGAGAGTTGAGAGTTGAGTGTTGAGAGTTGAGAGTTGAGTGTTGAGGGTGAAGAGTTGAGGGTTGAGGGTTGAGAGTTGAGAGTTGAGAGTGAGGAGTTGAGGGTTGAGGGTGAGAAGTGATATTTGAGTGGTGATGGTTTCCGCCAGTGGGTAAGCAGGATGGCAATGCCCACGAGGGGTCCGACGACAGTTGCTGCCGAGGAGCCAGTGATGCCCCACCCCAGCCACTGGATGAAAACGATGTCGAGACAGAGATTGACGGCATTGTCGAC
>JAGCNO010000078.1 GCA_017645905.1 Prevotella sp.
GATGCGCGACAGTTTCTTCATCTCCCACTTGCCCTCAGGGTCGGTGGCGGTAAGCAGGAATCCTCCGGCATCGTTGCCGTTGATGAGGATATGGAACCGTCCGTTGTGGTACTTCATGGAGCAGGCCCACATGCCGGCGGCGTAGGCATTCTGGCCGTTGAGCAGGGAGTAGCGGTCGCTGGCGGAGAGCTGGGTGAGCGGCTGTGCACAGTATTCCCAGTTCACCAGGTCTTTCGACTTCAGGATGGTAGCTCCGGGGAAGTGGTGCATGGTCGTGGAGACCATGTAGTAGGTATTGTCGACACAGATGACGTCGGGATCGGGGAAGTCGGCAAAGACGACGGGGTTCTGGTAATTGCCGTTGCCCATGTCGCCCATGGAGACGTTCTTGAAGTCGGCGTGAGCCCAGTCCACCTGGTAGTATTCGGCATACCAATCGAAGCACGCTTTTGCGCAGGCCTCAGGGTTGCCGTTGAAGGCCGGTGTCACGGTACCGTCGGCCATGAGCTTGTCCAGGTCGAGGAAGTCGTGGGGATGAGTCAGGGTCATGGAGATATTGCCGAAATAGTCGAGCACACCCTCCTTGAAGGCCTTGCCCCATTTCGACGTGCTGGCCGTAGCCCAGGTGCCCAGATTCTTGTATACAGGCTGTCCTTGTTCGTTGTAGTGGTCAAATTCCCTGGGTTCCTTCTCGGGGCTCCAGTCCACCTCGCTGATGAAGACGGGGTTGGTGTCGACCACGGGAACGGCATTGTGGAAATGGTTGCGCTTGTTCACAACGCCGGGATTATCGTCGCTGCTATTATACCATCCGGGATAGTCGTGAACGGCATAGCCGATGTTGTAGCCCTCGATGGGCCACGACGTATAGCTGGTGTAGTTGCTCTGCCATCCTGTGCCGGGCACCCAGATGATGCCGGTAAAGCCGTTGCTGCGTATCTTGTCGACGATGGGCTGGAAGTAGTCGTGCAGGGCCTTGGCGTCGTCCTGATTGTTGGCGTTGCGCAGGGCGACGGGCTCGTTGGCCAGCTCGATGCTGATTTGCCCCGCATATTTCTTGATGTTTGCGTTCTGGCTGACCATGTCCCAGACGGTCATGAGGTACTGCTGGTAGTAGTCGCCCACCTTCAGGTTTCCGGGGCATACACCCGGCGGACGTACGACGACGTACATGCCGTGGTTCATGGCCTTCTGCATCAACGGCCAGTAGAGCGACGAGAGGAAAGTCTTCAGACGTTGCGGGTTGAACTTCCTGATATCTGCCTCGCCACCGGCATCGGCGGCCTGACCTACGGAGCCGGAGTAGACGTACGTGGTGTCGGGGTCGTTAGTCCAGGCAGGGTCGAGGTGCAGGCGAAACACGGTACACTTGGCCTTCTCCAGTCCGGTGAAGAGCTTCTCGAAATAGGCCTGGCACTTCGTGGCGCCGTTGGCATCGTAGTTGGCACGATTGTTTCCATCCCAGGGCGAGCCCCAGCGCCAGCCGTTGAAATACATGTTAGGCGTGTCCATAACGCCGTGGAGCACCACGTGGTTGCCGTGGCTGTCTACCAGCCAGCGACCCTCCACATGAAGAGAGGGTAGGGGCTTTACACCCTGTGCGTAGGCGGTGGCGAGCATCAGCGCAAGGGCGGCAAAAAGCATTGTCAGTCTTTTCTTCATTACGATAGAATAGTTCATTATTATTGTATTATAAAATATGCGCAAAGTTACTGCTTTCTGCCAAGCCTTTATTTCCTTTTCGTCTCAATGATTTTTGCTAATGTTTTCTTGTTTACCAGAAATTTTGTACCTTTGCACGAAAAACCAGATATGGAGCTGAATCTTCCTTCCTTTGACATTCGTCTGCGCGACAGCGGTAGCCGGCGCCAGGTGCTCGACGTGCTGCGCCGGCGCTACGTTGCCCTCACTCCCGAGGAGTGGGTTCGCCAGCATTTCGTGCACTATCTCATGGAGCACAAGGGCTACCCCAAGGGACTGCTGGCCAACGAGGTGGAGCTGCGTGTGGGCGAGAAGCGGCTGCGCTGCGACACATTATTATATAATAGGGCCATGCAGCCGCAGATGATTGTGGAGTACAAGGCTCCCGACATCAGCATCACCCAGCGTGTCTTCGACCAAATATCGGCCTACAACCTTCTGCTCCATGTGGACTACCTCATAGTCTCCAACGGTCGACAGCACTTTTGTTGCCGCATGGACTACGAGCAGCAAAGCTACACATTTCTTCAGGAAATTCCTGATTACGAAGAAATTAAAGGTTAAGGGTCAAAGGTCAAAAGTCGAAGGTCAAAGGCTATAAGCTTGTGTGGTTAATAACCCTTCCCGAACTTTGAGCCGTTCTTGCTCCATTCCATTACGCAAGCGTCACCCTTCGGGATGCCGAGCGCTCTCTCACAGAAAAAGCCGTTCTTTCTCCTGGAATAAGCCGTTCTTTCTATGAGAATAAGCCGTTCTTTCTACGAGAGAGAACGGTTCTTTCTCCAGACGGCGGAATTAGACAAGCTAAGTTTCCTACGAGGATGAGGAATTAGACAAGCGAGAATCCCTACTTTGAGAAAACTTGTGGCCGATAGGAAGAAAAAGCCTGGTTTTCTTTTTTTTTCCAAATAATTATTGTACTTTTGCACTCGCATAAAAAATGTTCTTATGTCCTTATGTCAAAAAAGTCGTTAAGTCTGTAAATCATGTAATTATGTCAAATAGAATGAAAAAGCTTTTTACAATCCTCTGTTTCCTCAGCCTGTCGCTTTGTCTGCAGGCTCAGCCCCAGTTTGGCGAGCGTCCCCGTCTCGTGGTGGGCGTCGTCGTTGATCAGATGCGTTGGGACTACCTCTCACGCTACTATGAGCAGTTCACCGATGGTGGCTTCCGCCGCCTGATAGATCAGGGCTACTCGTGCAACAACTGCCTCATCAATTATGTGCCCACGATTACGGCCATCGGCCACGCATCAATTTACACCGGTACCACGCCTGCCTTCCACGGCATCTGCGGCAACACCTTCGCCATCGACGGCCGCCGCACCTACTGCACCTCCGACACCACCGTGCAGACCGTAGGCGCTGAAGGAAGTCGCGGTCAGCACTCGCCTCATAACCTGCTCTCGACCACCATCGGCGACCAGCTGCGGCTGCACACCGACTTCCGCTCGAAGGTCGTCGGCGTGAGCTACAAGGACCGCGCCTCTATCCTGCCTGCCGGACATAGCGCCAACGCTGCCTACTGGCTCGACACGAAGAACCTCTGCTTTGTCACGAGTACCTATTACATGACCGAGCTGTCCGCCTACGCCAAGGAGGTGAACACCGCCATCGCGAAGAACAAGGAGATGCAGAAGGCTGGGTCACGCATCGGTTATACGCCCCTCTGCGGCACGCTGACCACCGACATGGCCATCGCCGCTCTGAAGGGTGAGAACATGGGTAAGGGAGAGGCTACCGACATGCTCTGCGTGAGCTACTCGCAGACCGATGTCATCGGCCATGAGTGGGGCACGCGAGGTGAGCGCACCGATGCAGCCTACCTGGAGCTGGACAAAGACCTGGCACGCCTGCTCAATGCTTTAGACGAACAGGTGGGTAAGGGCAACTACCTGCTTTTCCTCACTGCCGACCATGGGGCAGCCCACAACTGGCACTTCATGAACGACCACCACCTGCCCGCTGGTCCGCTTTACATAGATAATTTTTCAAATGCTATCGAGGAGGCTGTCAAGGCGAAGATGCACAACACGAAGCCCGTCGTCTTGGGCATCTATGATTATCGTGTGTATCTCGACCATAAGCGCATAGCTGAACAGGGGCTTGACCTGCAGCAGGTCAAGGATGTCGTGGTAGAACAGCTGAACGCTACCGACGGTGTTGTTACGGCGGTGGACTTCGAGCGTGCCCGCACGTCGGCGCTGCCTCAGCTGCTCCTCGACCGTATCCTCATGGGCTACCACCCGCACCGCTCGGGCGACGTCGTCTTCATCCCCGAGCCGCAATACTACAGCTGGGGAGAAAGGACGGTGCCCACGCACACCACGCACGGCGAGTGGAACCCCTACGACGCGCACATACCCCTGTTGTTCTTTGGCTGGAAGGTCAATCATGGAGCAACCAGCCGCGAGGTGCATATCAACGACATTGCGCCCACGGTCTGTCAGATGCTGCATATTCAGCAGCCCAATGCCTGCTCGGGCGAGGCGATAACTGAGGTTACGGACAAATAAGAACCTTGAAGCCAACCTAAAATTGAACGATGAACTGCTACTACCCGAAATGCTGCCTTCTGCTCCTGCTGCTTGCATGGAGCAGCCTTTCCATGCAGGCGAAGGATATCTATGTCTCCACGTCTTTCCATGAGCCGGCCACTGAGGGGCTGCGGTTCATCTACAGCCACGACGGATTGCGGTGGGACAGTATCGAGGGAGTATTCCTTCGCCCGGAGGTAGGACAGCAGAAGGTGATGCGCGACCCCAGCATTGTACGGGGCCCAGACGGCACGTTCCACCTCGTGTGGACTTCGTCGTGGCGAGGTGACAGGGGCTTCGGCTATTCGTCTTCGAAGGACCTCATCCATTGGAGCAAGCAGCGGTTCATTGCTACGGGCATGGACACCACGACGGTGAACACCTGGGCGCCGGAACTCTTCTATGACGATGTGAAACGGCAGTTCCTCATTGTCTGGGCCTCGTGTGTTCCTGGCCGCTTCCCTGACGGGCAGGAAGACCCGAAGAACAACCACCGCCTCTACTACATGACCACCCGTGACTTCCAGAAGTTCTCGAAGGCACAATTGTTCTACGACCCGGGGTTCTCGGCCATCGATGCCACAATTGTCAAAACATCCAAAGGAACAGCGGTAGCAAATTCTTCACTCTTTACTCTTCACTCTTCACTTAACTACGTCATGGTGCTCAAAGATAATACCCGCCCCATGCGCAATATCAAGGTGGCCTTTGCTCAGTCGCCCAACGGCCCGTGGAGCGAGGCCTCCGAACCGTTCACCGAGAATTTCACCGAAGGGCCGACAACGGCGAGGGTAGGGGAGTGGTGGTACATCTATTACGACTCTTATAGTCATAAAATCTACGGTGCCCACCGCACCAAGGACTTCAAGACCTTCCAGGACCAGACGGGAGCCGTCTCGTTCCCCGTCGGCCATAAGCACGGCACGGTCTTTATGGCTCCTGAGGAGTTGGTGGAGGGGCTCATCAAGTATAACCGCGATGTCGTTCATTACAGCGGTAAGATCATCGCCCGGCCTGAGCGGCACGACGGCGGGCTTAAGCCTGTGGTAGGCGTTCACTCCATCCAGACCATGCGCGGCGAAAAGCCTTGGACTTATAACCACCAGCCCATGCTTACCTACTGGCAGGGCCGCTTTTGGCTGCACTATCTCACCGACCCGCGCCATGAGCACGAGGCTCCCGGCAAGACCATGCTCCAGACTTCGACCGACGGATACACCTGGACAGCACCCACTGAGCTGTTCCCTGAATACCCTGTTCCTGAGGGCTGGACAAAGGAGGGCCGTCCAGACCTTCCTCCCGCCCATAATCTCAAGGCCGTCATGCACCAACGTGTGGGTTGGTATGTCTCTTCTAATGTCCTCCTCGCCACCGGCAACTACGGCATCTGCCTCACCATGAAGGACGACCCTAACGACGGCAACGGCATCGGCCGCGTGGTGCGCCGCGTCTTCGAGGACGGCACCCTCGGCCCCATCTACTTCGTCTACTATAATCATGGTTTTTCCGAGAAGAATACCCTCTACCCCTACTACAAGCGTTCGAAGGATAAAGCCTTTGTTAAGGCTGTCGAACAGTTGCTTGCCGACCCCATGCAACGTATGCAATGGGTGGAGGAGGCCGATCGCGACGACCCAATCATCCCCCTCGCCAAGCCTTACAAAGCCTTCAGCGGCTATACTCTCCCCGACGGACGTAAGGTCTCCCTGTGGAAGCACGCTGTGACGAGCCTATCCGCCGACGGCGGAAATACCTGGCGCTTGACCATCGTTGATGGCAAACCAGGCTGTGACCGTGCTCCTGGCTTTGTCAACAGCAACGCAAAGATTTGGGGACAGCGCCTCAGCGATGGCTCTTATGCCACCGTTTACAACCCTTCGGAATACCGTTGGCCACTCGCCATTTCACTAAGTGCCGACGGTCTCGACTATACCACGCTTTCGCTCATCCACGGCGAGGTGACGCCTCTTCGCCATGGCGGCCAGTACAAGAGTTACGGTCCGCAATACGTGAGGGGAATAGAAATGAATGAAGAGAATAAGGATCTCTGGGTGACTTATTCAAATAATAAAGAAGATATATGGGTGAGCCGCATCCCCGTCCCAGTTCGCCTCAACGCCACGACTCATGCCAATGGTTCCTTTGGTATGTTCGCTACTTTGTCGCAGCTCACCGACTGGAACCTGTATTCTCCTATACTTGCCCCTATAGCCCTTGACGGTCAGTGGCTTACCCTTAGTGACAGTGATCCTTACGACTATGCGAAAGCTGAGCGCGTCATTCCCAATATGAGGGAGCTGCAGGTGGAGTTTGACCTCCGTTTTGATCAAGCTGACCACGGCGAGCTCGACATAGAGTTCGTTGATGACGAGGGAACCGTCTGCTCCCGCATCGTCGCCGACAGCACTGGCACCATCCGTATAAAGGGTGGCGCTCGTTATGGTACCTTGCTCAAGAAGTACGAGCCGGGAGTCACTTACCACGTCACCGCCACTCTGTCCTGTGCACTCCACCGCGCCGTTTATACTGTCACTGTGCCCGGCGGTTCTCCCGCCGGGAAATGCACCCGCCAGTTCGACACCCCCGTGGAGAGTATCTCGCGGATTGTCTTCCGCACCAGCCCTCTTTTCAAAGAGCCAAACATCGACACCCCTGCAGACCAGGACTTTGACCAGCCTCTTGCTGATGCCCGCCTTCCCCAAGCTTCGTTTGCTATTGCCAACGTCAAAAGCATGGACGAAGACAAAGGTAGCTACGCCCCACTCCTTGGGAGAGGTGATGGGGGTGAGGCTTTCATTTCCCACTACGTCGACCGTTTCAACACGATGGAGGACGAGAACATCGTCACCACCATTCCCAACGCCCAGGCCTCGGAGTGGATGCGCCAGAATGTTCCCCTCTTCGACTGCCCCGACGAGCAGATGCGCGAGATGTACTACTACCGCTGGTGGACGCTTCGCAAGCACATCAAGCGCACCCCTGTGGGCTACGGCATGACCGAGTTCCTTGTCGACCGCAGCTACGCCGATAAATACAACCTTATCGCCTGCGCTATCGGTCATCACATCATGGAGAGCCGCTGGCTGCGCGATACCACCTACATCCACCAAATTCTCCGCACCTGGTACTTTGGCAACGACGGTCAGGCCATGTCGAAGATGAACAAGTTCTCCTCTTGGAATCCCTACGCCGTTCAAGAGCTCTTCAAGGTGCAGGGCGACACGGCGTTCCTCCTCTCCTTAAAGCCACGCCTTGAAGAGGAGTATGCCCGTTGGGAGCAGACCAACCGCCTGCCCTCCGGCCTCTACTGGCAGGGCGATGTGCAGGACGGTATGGAGGAGAGCATCAGTGGCGGCCGCAAGAAACAGTACGCCCGTCCCACCATCAACAGCTATATGTACGGCAATGCCGAGGCCCTCGCCTGGATGAATGCCATGACGTATGAAATAGACAAATGCCGCCTTTACAAAAAGAAGGCAACCGAACTGCGGCATCTTATCTGTGAACACCTCTGGAACCCCGGCCATCAGTTCTTTGAGACCCGTCGTGGCGATATTAGCGACACGCTGGCCCAGGTACGTGAGGCAATCGGCTACTTGCCGTGGTATTTTAATATGTGGACTGGGGAGAAGTACGATGTAGCGTGGGAGCAGATTCTTGACGAGCAAGGTTTCTCTGCCCCCTACGGCTTGACCACTGCCGAGCGTCGTCACCCGGAGTTCCGTTCTCATGGAGTTGGCAGGTGCGAATGGGACGGAGCCATCTGGCCCTTCGCCACCAGTCAGACGCTCACGGCGCTGGCCAATTATTTGTTAAATGAAGAATTAAGAATTAAGAATGAAGAATTCGCTTCAGCCACAATGTCAGCGGCAGCAGATTCTTCACTCTTCACTCTTCACTCTTCATTCTTCAAGCAGATGAAACTCTACACCGAGAGCCAGCACCATCGTGGACGCCCCTATATCGGCGAGTATCTTGACGAGAAGACCGGCGCATGGCTCATGGGCGACCGTGAGCGCAGCCGTTACTACAACCACTCCACCTACAACGACCTTATCATCACCGGCGTCTGTGGTCTCCGTCCCCAGCTGGACGGCAGCATCGTGGTCAACCCCCTCCTGCCTAAAGACGCATGGAACTACTTCTGCCTCGACGGCATCAGCTATCGCGGCCACATCCTTACTATCATCTGGGACCAAGATGGCCAGCGCTATCACCAAGGCCGCGGCCTGACGCTGATGGTCGATGGTAAAGTCGTGGCCAATCGCAAAGACATTGGAATGCTCACCTACAAACAATAAACCGATGAAACGAATCTGGATTGCTTTATCCTTTATCATTTGCCATTTATCCTTTAGCGTAGCGCAGACTTTCGAGACCCGCTATGCCCGACCCGTGCACGACGTGATGCAGGACGTCAGCCAGCGCTTTGGCATAAAACTGAAGTTCGACGCCAATGTTGACACCGTGGGCAAGCTGCTGCCCTATGCCGACTTCCGTATTCGTCCTTATTCGCTGGAGCAGACGCTGGACAATATCTGCAAGTACTACGACTGGAACTGGTGGCCGCAGACCGGCAACAGCTATAAGATAAAGCTCTACGAGTACCCGCGCCGCCATGATGACGACGGCCGGCAGATGCTCGACTGGCTCTCCACGAAGTACAGCAACCGTGAGCAGTGGGAGCAGCGCCGCGCCATATTAATAAAGGAGGTACGCGAGCGCCTTCAGATAGATGCTTTCCTCGACTCCTGCGTGAAGGACAAGCCGGCCATTCTTTCCAAGGTTCGTAAGCACGACGGCTACACCACACAGAACATCTGTCTGGAACTCACCCCTGGTCAGCACGCCTTCGGCACCATCTACACCTCGTTGAAGAAAGGGCTAAAACCTCTTATCATCTGTCCTGACGGCCATTGGCCCTCCCGCTATCGTGATGATGAGCAGCAGCGCCTCGCCACCCTCGCCCGCATGGGAGCCATCTGTGTCGATTTCGACCTCTACGGCTACAGCCAGTCTAAGGACGAGGTGGGCGACCATAACACGCCCCGTGCCCACATCTTCCAGGCCGCTTGCGGGCTGAAGCTCCTCGACTGGATGCTTAAAAACCGCAAGGACATCGACACCACCCGCATAGCAGCTAACGGAGGTAGCGGCGGCGGCACCCACACCGTGCTCCTCGCCATCCTCGATCAGCGCATAAAAGCCTCCGCTCCTGTTGTCCATGTGGCCAGCCATTTCGACGGCGGCTGCCCCTGCGAGAGCGGCATGCCCGTGCAGCTGTCCGGCGGCGGCACCTGTGAGGCCGAGCTGGCGGCCATCATCGCCCCGCAACCCCTGCTTCTCGTCAGCGACGGCGGCGACTGGACACACACCAACCCCGAACTGGAATACCCCTTCATTCAGCGCATCTTCAGTTTCTACGATGCCAAAACGAATGTCCGCAACATCCACCTGCCCGACGAGCGTCATGACTTCGGCCCGAACAAACGCCAGGCCGTCTACGACTTCTTTGCCGATGTCTTTGGCCTCGACCGCACGATGATTGACGAGTCAAAAGTCACGATAGAGTTGCCCGAGACCATGCAATCCAAAATACCCTAAATAAGCATCTCCGAGAATAAGCCGTTCTTTCTATGAGAAAGAGCCGTTCTTTCTCTGGGAATAAGCCGTTCTTTCTACCCGAAAAAGCCGTTCTTTCGATGAGAAAGCTCCGTTCAAACTCTAAGGCCGAATGTTTGTCATGAAGAGAATACTGCTGAGTATATCATTTCTCATTTCTCATTTTTCATTTACCGTAGCGCAGGAGCATTGCCTATGGTACGACCGTCCGGCGCAGACGTGGACGCAGGCATTGCCCATAGGCAACGGCACCATGGGCGCTATGGTCTACGGCACGCCAGCCGTCGAGCGCATACAGCTCAACGAGGAGACCATCTGGGCGGGACAGCCCAATCAGGTGCTGAACCCTGAGGCGAAGGAGTACTTGCCGAAAGTGCGCCAGCTCATCTTCGAGGGTCGCTACAAGGAGGCGGAGCTGCTGGCCAACGAGAAGGTGATGCCTGTCGGTGCCGGGCAAAATCGTGGTATGCCCTTCCAGCCCTTTGGCGACCTGCACATTGCCATGCCCGGCCATGCCGCCTACAGCAACTACGAACGGCTGCTCGATATTGACAATGCCCGCAGCATCGTCAGATACGATGTGGATGGAGTTCATTATGAGCGCGAGACCATCGCCCCGCTGGGCAGCAAGGTCGTCGCCCTACACCTGACGGCGTCGAAGCCCGGCATGATTTCCTTCACGGCCTCGTTCTCTACACCCCACACCGATGTCCTCACAGGCTTGTTCGCCGATTCTTGCTTGTCAAATTCCGTCTATCTTCACGGTGTTAGTGCCAAGCATGAGGACGTGAAGGGCAAGGTGCGCTTTATGGGTATGATGACCGCCCGGGCCACCAATGGCAGTGTTAGTACTGCCGACGGACAGCTTTCCGTGACGAGAGCCGACGAGGCCACCATCTATGTCACCGTCGGAACGAATGTCGTTGATTACAAGGATATTAGCGGTGATGAGGTGAAGCAGGCTGCCGACCGCCTACAGGCTGCCGTCAGTATGGGTTACGATAGGTTAAAGCAGCGTCATGAGCAGTTCTATCACCTGCTATACGACCGCGTGAAGCTCGACCTTGGCCCTGACCTCTATCCCCGTGTGCCCACCGATAAAAGGATTTCTCAGTTTTCTAACCTCCCACCTCTCACCCCTCACCCCTCACCTCTGCACGACAACCACCTCGTGGAGACCTACTTCCAGTTCGGCCGCTACCTGCTCATCAGCTCTTCTCAGCCCGACAACATCAACCCTGCCACGCTGCAGGGCATCTGGAACGAGAAGATGCTGCCCTCATGGGACTCGAAATACACCACGAACATCAACCTCGAGATGAACTACTGGCCCGCCGAGGTCTGCAACTTGACTTGGATGAACGAACCGCTGTTCCGCCTTATCCGTGAGGTGAGCGAGACCGGTCGCCAGACCGCCCGTGATATGTATGGTGCTGACGGATGGGTGCTCCACCACAACACCGACCAGTGGCGCGTCACCGGCCCCATCGACCGTGCCGCCACAGGCCTCTGGCCTATGGGTGCAGCCTGGCTATGCCGCCATCTGTGGGAGCATTGGCTCTTTACTGGTGACCGCGACTTCCTTCGTCAGTATTTCCCCATCATGCTCGATGCTGCCCGCTTCTATTCGCAGATACTGGTCCAGCACCCCACGAAGCCCTATCTCGTCATCTGTCCCGGCGAATCGCCTGAGCATGGCGGCAAGGGTCGGCCATCGCCCCTCGATGCCGGCGTGACGATGGATAACCAGCTCATCACCGAGCTCTTTACAAATGTGCTCGAGGCCGCTCAGGTCTTGGGAGAAGACAACTCTCATTTCTCATTTCTCATTTCCCTTTTAGCGAAGATTCCTCCCATGCAGATAGGCCGCTGGGGACAGCTGCAGGAGTGGCTCGACGACCTCGATGACCCGAAGGACACTCACCGCCACTTCTCCCACCTCTACGGCCTCTATCCCTCCAACCAGATATCGCCCTACCGCACGCCAGAGCTTTGGAAGGCTGCCCGCACGTCGCTCGAGGCGCGTGGCGATGTCAGCACTGGCTGGTCGATGGGCTGGAAAGTATGCTGCTGGGCGCGGCTGCTCGACGGCGAACATGCCTACAAGCTCATCCAGGACCAGCTGACACTCACCGCCGACACCTTCCTGATTTTCGGCACACAGAAGCAGCGTGGCGGAACCTACCCCAACATGTTCGATGCCCATCCGCCGTTCCAGATTGACGGCAACTTCGGCTGCACCGCCGGCATCGCCGAGATGCTGCTCCAGAGCCACGACGGTTTCATCTATCTCCTGCCCGCCCTGCCTTCAGCATGGAAGGACGGCTCAGTACGAGGCCTGAGGGCTCGTGGTGGCTTTGAGGTTGATATGTATTGGAAGGACGGACGGCTCACCCGCGCCGTGGTTCGCTCGGAAAACGGTGGACTTTGCCGCATCCGTTCTGCCACGCCTTTGAAGGGCAAGGGTCTGAAAGCCGTGAAAGAATCAAATCCCGACTCTACACATCTTTATAATATACAGACAAGGGCTGGCAGCACATACGAGCTGACATCCCGATAAATACTAAACTATGACTATCAAGCGATTACTTTTTCTGACGCTGTTGAGCGTCTTTACGTCTGTCGGAACTGCTTCTGCCGGCAGTCTCGACGACCTTCGTCAGGCTTTGGAACAGGGCAGTGCGGCACAAGTTCAGGAGAAGGTCTACGTGCATACCGATAACCAGTGCTACTTTGTTGGCGACACCCTGTGGTACAAGGCTTACGTGGTGCGTGCCGACGACCTGCGGCCTACGGACATGAGCCGTCTGCTCTACGTAGAGCTGCTTTCGCCCGACGGTCTGCTCGTGGAGCGTCAGACCATCATCATCAGTCCCAAGGGGTTCACCTGCGGGCAGTTCACCCTGCGCGATTCGCTCTACAGCGGCTACTACGAGCTTCGGGCCTACACCCGCTGGATGCTTAACTTCAACGTGCGCCAGCACCGTCACCGTCGTGATGACACATGGTGGTTCTACAGCAAGCAGATGGCCGCCGACTACTTCCGTGTATGGGACGGGCTCTACTCCCGGGTGTTCCCAATTTACAGCAAGCCTGAGACCCCGGGCGACTATGATGCCCGCCGCATGTACCAGCGCCCCAAAACCCGGTTGCCACGTGTGAAGAAAGATGACCTCTTAGTTACTTTTTACCCCGAGGGTGGACATCTGGTGCAGGGTGTGGAGAACCGAGTGGCCTTCGAGGTCACCGACCAGCACGGCGAGGCTGTCCAGGCGAAGGGAACCATTGAGACAGAGGATGGAAAGACCATCGACCTAAAGACGGAGTACATGGGCCGAGGCTCATTTCTCGTCATACCTGGCAATAAGCGGCTGAAAGCACGTTTCACTTGGCGCGACAAGGAATGGACTGCCGACCTGCCAAAAGCCGAAGAGCAAGGTGCTGCCTTCCGCCTGGACGACGGCGGACAGCTTACTATTCTCACTCAGGGCCTGCCCCAGGACAAGGAATACGGCCTCTCAGTGATGTGCCGAGGGCGGCTGGTGCACTTTGAGGCGCTTGTGGCCAAATCTTCAATCATCAATCTTCAATCTTCAATCTTAGACTCTCTTCCCACCGGCGTGAACGAACTGACCCTTTTCGACAGCGACGGACGTATCTGGGCAGACCGTCTCTTCTTCGTCAACCACCACGACCACGATTCACAGCTCATCACTTCCGACATCAAGGCCACCCACACCTATGCTCCCTATGAGCAGGCCTCCGTAGAGGTGCAACTGGCGGGCATCACCGAGCCGACCATCTTTTCGCTGGCCATACACGACACTAATACCGACGAGCCTACCTACGATGACGGCAACCTCATGACCGACCTTCTGCTTTCCAGCGACCTGCGTGGCTTTGTAGCACGTCCGGCCCATTACTTCGAGGCCGATGACGCCCTTCACCGCCGCCACCTTGATCTACTGATGATGGTACAGGGATGGCGCAAGTACAAGTGGCAGGAACTGGCCGACACCACCCGCCAGATGCGTTACAAACCCGAGACTACGATGACCATCGAGGGTGCCGTGTACAAGACACTTGGCATCTACGATGTGGAACCCGATGAGATAGAGAACTGGCAGGACGGAGTGGGAATGGTAGGTAATAAAGTCAATGAAGATGCGGAGGACGGCCTCCAGGATTCCTTCACGGAGACTGTAGTAGACGAAACCGCCATCCTTGGCAATTCATGGGAAAGCTCCGTCCCTGACCACACTGGCACTACCGATATCGTCAGCATTGATTATGGTGGTATCGGCGATGCCAATGCCCACTTGGGCGTGAACCACGGCAACCTGAAACACGAGGTGCTTGTCGAGGCCGAAATCTCCGTTGACGGTGTTTTTGTCGGCGGTATACAGAAGACCGAGAAGGGACGCTTCCTCTTCCAGGTGCCGCCCTTCTATGGCGATGCCTATCTCAACATGAAGGCCTATAAGGAGAGCGACTCCATCAAGAAGAACATGGGCTCGCACAAGGACCGCACTATTGCCGACGAGCGTGCTTTCCCCGACTATTATGTCAAGCGCGACCTCTTCTGGCCCGTCTATGCCCACGACTACACTTACTATGAGAAGCACCAGCCCGACTACGATGCTGAATTGCTCATCGATACACTCTCCGATTTGTCAATGGAGAACGATGTCCACCAGTTAGCCAACGTCAACGTGAAGGGCCACCGCCGTGGGCGTCGTGCCATCGACTGGAAGAAGCCCGCCTTCGTGATGGACGCCTATGATATTTATAACGAGATTACCGATCGCGGACTCTCTTTTGGCAGGTACGACATGCGTCTGTTCCCCCTCCAGGTGTGCCACCTGCTCTACGGCAACATGAACCGCTCTGTGCACTACAACGTGGACGGACGTCTACAGGGCCACACCTACTGGCGTAGCTACAGTCCCTTGCCTTCCGATGCCAGCGAAGCGGCCCGGGCCGGACTGTTCAGGGCCAACCGAACGGGTACATGGATTTACAATAACCTCCACCTGAAGCGGTTACAGGATATCCGAGTGTTCAGTGATTTCGAGCCGCGCTGTGAGGACTCGCTCATGGTGCAGGACTACTACTCTGCCGATGCAACTGTAGACATAGTGAACATTCCCGATGACGGCGTGCAGCCCACTTTCCGCGACCGTCACCTCATCTTTCATGGTGTCAACATGGCTGAGGATTTCTACCAGCCCGACTACAGTGGAATGTCGGCCAGCGAACTGCCCGCCGACTACCGCCGCACCCTCTACTGGAATCCCAATGCCGTCTGCGACGAGCAAGGACGCTTCACAGCCACCTTCTTTAACAATGGCAAGGAGACCCGCATAAAAATGTCCGCCGCTGGGGTTACCAGCGACGGACAATTATTCCACTCGAAGTAAACGGGGATTACAAATCCCCTTAAACACCAGCCATGATGCTGATGACGGTTGATATGTCGGCCACATCGACCGTTCCATCGCCGTTCACGTCGGCCTCGTAGTCGTTGTCTGTTTCGCCGGCCATGATGCTGATGATGGCTGAGATGTCGGCAACGTCTACTGTGCCGTCGACGTTTACGTCACCCTCCAAGCCGGTGTCAAGCTTTCCGTCGATATAGTCTTTAAGGAAGTAGCCCAAGTGAGGCGGCTGGTTGTAGGCCGTGTTCTGCCAGGCAATGCTCATGCGGTAGGTGTGGTCGTGCATCAGCGTTGGAACGGCATATTGTGTTGCTGTCCATGTGGTGTAGAGCATCACCTGCGACGAGTCTTTCTTGTTCCACATCACCAACTCCTCGCGCCAGTCACCCAGGATGTCAGCCTGCAGACAGGGCGTAGCCTTGGTGTAGTTGGCAGTCTGGGCGTAGTTGTATGTTGAGGAGTAAAACGAGATGACGTTGGTAAAGCTCGACCCGTTCCATTTCTGTATGACCGGCTCGGCATGCGACGCCTGAGCATACACATCATCGTTGTACTTATAGGAGCCGTCGAGAAGCTGGTCTTGGTAGGAGCCGTCCCAGTAGATGCGGTAGTTCACGGAGCACGACTTGCTGATGGCCTGTTTGCCGGTGACGGCCGACTTGGGGTTTCGTTCGTCGGACGACCAGAACTGGTAGCTTCGTGTGCCGCTGATGAGCGCTGCCGCCATGCCGCGTCCGTTGTCCTTTCCGGCAGAGCCTCCGTGCCAGATGACGCGGCCTGTGCGGGCGTTGTGCAGGTCCCATGAGCCGTGGGTGGCGTTGAGCTTGTCTTCATGTACCTGAAAGACGTAGAGGTCGGCCGAGTCGGGAATCATTTTTCCCACGTGCATGGCGTCGCCGTGGCCGTAGCCCGTAGCATAGAGCAGGGTGCCGTCGTTGTCGAGAGCAGCAGATCCCCAGAGAATCTCGTCGCAGCCGTCACCGTCGACATCGGCAATGCTGAGGTTATGGTTGCCGTTGCCATAGAGCGTGTTACTGCCAGCGCCGCCTCCCTCGCTGTCGCCGGCCTTCACGCCGCCGGTGTTCTTCGCAGCACTCTTCATTCCTCCACGCACCAGCGTCTCACCGTCTACCTCGACCTTGATGGCGGTGGTGTTGGTCTTGTTGAACACCAGCGACTGTGTAGTGCTGGGCGAGGCGTGGAGCCATTCCGTATGCAGTCGTGTGCCGTCGAAGCTCACGGCCCAGACGTAAGCCTTGGTGTAGTAGCCACGGCAGAAGATACCGCAGGCGGGCTGGTCGGCTCCGTTGATGTAGGCCACGGCGGCGAGGAACCGTTCTGAGCGGTTACCGTAGTTGTCGCCCCAGAAGCTTTTCTCTGGATAGCTGCTCACCTTGCCCAACTCCGAGCCGCCCTCGGTGAGGCTGGCTCCGCTGTTGGGGTTTTTAGAGCCTGTTCCGGCACGTCCCGGCAGATACCACGTGGTATGAATGGCAGCGCCTGTCTCTCCGTTGAAGACGGTGAGGTACTCCGGCCCTTGCAGGATATGTCCGCCGCTGTTGCGGTAGTCCTTGTTGTTGGGGTGAGCGAGGATGGTGGCATCGGTGGCCGCCTGGTTCACGTAGTTGCCCAGTCCGTCTTTCGAGCCCGTAGCCGTCTTGCACATCATCTCGGCTCGGCCGTCGCCATCGAAGTCGTAGACCATGAACTGTGTGTAGTGTGCGCCGTCGCGGATGTTAGGTCCTAAATCTATTCTCCAGAGGAGTTGGGGCTGCGACACTGTCGCAGCATAGTTGACAGCAGACGGGAGCTTGTAGCAGTCGATGTAGGTGTTGCCCGTCTGTCCCTTGCTGTACGAGTTGTCCTGGGCGTGGGTCGACTCCCATTTCAGGATGAGCTCGTATTGCCCGTCACCATCTACGTCGCCCACCGACATGTCGTTGGGGTAGTAGGCGTAGGGCACATTGCTGCCTCCGTCCCATGACTTATGTATGCCTCCTGCCGGTCGGTCGAGCTGGAGGGTGAGGAATTTCTGTGCCCAGGGACTGACGGCCGCCGAGGTGTCGCGGGGTGTTCCTTTCACCTTCGTCACCACGCAGTATTGTGCCGTTGCCGAGCCCTTTGTGTCCTGATAGTTGGTCTTTTGCAGGTCGGCGGCAATCACTTCGCCGTCGCGTAGCAGGTCGAAGGTGGTAACGGCCTTTCGGTCGGTGCCCAATAGTCGCCAGCTGACGAAGATGGATGTTCCCGTAGCGTTAGACGGTATGGCCACCAGTCCGCGGTCCAGTTGTTCCATCTGGCTACGTGGGGTAATCTGTGCACTGGCCGACATCATTGTCATCATGGCCAGGGCAAGTGCGTAGGTTTTCTTCTTGTTCATGTCGTTATTCTTAATATGGTTAGTATTCACTTTTCACTCCTCAATGTTGGTTAGCGATTGCACGAAGGAGTTGAAGAAGGAGCTGAGGCTCTCCTTGGGATGATATTTCAGGTAGCGCACGGAGTGGCGGGCCTGCCAGTACATGGCCGACGAGCTGCTGTTGTGCACGAAGATCTTGCTGCCCTGCGAGAATTGCCACTGGTGGGTGGTGGCCTCGATGGTAGCCACGATTTCCTCGACCTTCTCCCTTTGCTGCTCCTCGCTGAGGGTAAGCTTGAGCGGCAGGCGCTTCTCGTCGATGTGGAGAAGGTGCATGAGCAGGGTGCACTCCAGCTGTGCCATACGCTCCATGTCGAGGTCGGCAATCCACTCCTCCAGCTGTTCACGGTCTATCCGCGGAGGTGTATGGTGGGTGGTGGGAGGCGAGAGTAACGTAGCCAGCGAGAGCAGTTGGCGAACCCATCGGTCGGCGGTGAGGAGGCTCTGTGAGACGGTCACCATGCTACGCAGCACACTGAGAGTGGCGTCGGCAGGGCGGTCGGCCTCATCCTCCAGACGGTCGAGCTTCTTAGCCAGACGTGGAGTCAAAGGTGTGCGGGGAGCCGGACGGGCGTTAGCAGCACTCTGTTCCCACTGCTGGCGCAGCGCGTCGGGGAGTCGCATGAAGAACTGACCTTTCAGCAGTTCGATGCCCGCCCATGTCTCGGCCTCCAGACCATGAACCATCGCCAGACCGTAGACACGGCTCCATTTCCATGCCGACATAGGCTCCACCGCTTCCTCGCGGCCAAGCACACCTGCACGTAGCAGGCAAAACAGATTCCGGGTCGTTATATCCATCTCTATTTCTTTGGAGGTGTGTAGTGAGTGGCGGAGAGATTACCTTCTGTGGCAGAGGGTAATCTCTCACCTCTTCGCCCTCACCTCTCACCACTTATTTCTCCTCTTATGCTCCGCTGCATCAGTTGCCGTACCGTTTCTATGTCGTCATAGCGTGCCAGCAGGTACATCAGCTTAGTTACTGTGGCCTCCACGGTGGCGTCGTGTCCGCTCACCACACCTGCCTCCTGTAATTGTTGTCCGGCGGCGTATCGTCCCATCTCGACGCAGCCTCTTAGGCACTGGCTCACGTTGACTATCACCAGGCCACGACGGGTACCTTCCCGAAGGGTGTCAATCAGCCACTGGCTATGGGGAGCGTTACCCGAGCCAAAAGTGCGCATGACGATGCCCCTCAGCCGGGGTGTAGTGATGATGTGGCGTATCAAGTCCTCTCGAACTCCGGGAAAGAGCGAGAATATGATGACGTTATCGTCTAGTTGAGGGGTGAGGGGTGAGAGGTGAGAAGTGAGAGGTTTGAGGATAAGCTCATCGTGGTAGACGATGTTCACCCCAGCGTCGGCCAGGTGAGGAAAGTTAAACGACTCGAAGGCATCAAATTCATCGGCACTGAGCTTCGTCGTTCTGTTGCCGCGCATAAGGTGTCCGTTGAAATAGATGCACACCTCAGGCACACGTGCCGTACCGTCAGCCTTCCGTGTAGCGGCAATCTCTATGGCGGTGATGACGTTCTCCTTGCCGTCGGTGCGCAGCTGTCCGATGGGCAGTTGCGATCCAGTAAGGATTACGGGCTTCGTCAGTCCTTCGAGCAAGAACGAGAGTGCCGAGGCTGTGTAGGCCATCGTGTCGGTGCCGTGGAGGATGACGAATCCGTCGTAGTCGGCATAATTGTCGGCGATGATGCCGGCCAGCTCAGTCCACAGACGGGGCGACATGTCGCTGCTGTCTATGGGCGGGTCGAACTGCCGCGAGGCTATTTCCACAGGCAATTCCTGCAATTCCGGCACACGGCAGAGTAGCCGCTCGAAGTCATAAGGCTCCAGCGCGCCGGTCTGTGCGTTGCGGTTCATGCCGATAGTCCCGCCGGTGTAAATGAGCAGTACCTTGCTTTTCGTCATGTCACATACGGTTTGACGGGGCAAAGGTAATAAAAAAATCTGACCTGTGCAGATGAAAATCTTCCCTTGAACGTTAAAGTTTACTAATGGTCAAGGTCGTCAGGTTTAGGCATAGCTGTGCATTCCTCCCAAAAGGAAGTTCACACCGAAATAGGTCATGAGAATAGTGAGGAAGGCCAGGGCCATGTATAAGTGATAAGAGGTAAGTGATGAGTGATGAGTAAGCATTGCCTGTTGTACAGGCCTGTGAGCCGGCACGGCGTAGATCATAAGGGTGATGAGCGCCCAGGTCTCCTTGGGGTCCCACGACCAGTAGTTGCCCCAAGACACGTTGGCCCAGATGGCGCCGATGAATATGCCGTAGCAGAGGAAGGCGAGGGCAGGGTAGAGGAGGAGGAGTGACAAGTGATAGGTGATGAGTGATAAGTTAGACCTTCGCCAACAGAGGGCGACGAGAGAAATGACGAAGATGACCAGTAGCAGCGTATAGGCCATGACGATGACAGACACGTGGATGGGCAGCAGCGACGAGTTGAGCACCGGCAGCGGGTGGTTGGCTGCCGAATACTTGCTCAGGAAGTGGTACAAGAGGAAAGCGAAGATGGCCAGAAGGGGGACAAACAAGAAGTGGAATGGGAAACGACGCTGCCGTAGCTCGGACAGATGACTGCGGAATTGCCCCTTGGGGTCTGCCAGCATCCAGATGAGCGACACGAAGAGCAGGGCGTAGCCGCAGTAGGTGACGGGGATACCCCATGGGTCGTAGTTCATGGTGAGGATGCTGCCCTGCAGGTCGGGGTCGAAGTCCATCTGATAGAGGCGTACGCCGCTGCGGCTGGCTATCTGGTTCATGGAGATGGTGACGGGCTCGCCGTCGATGGTCACCTGCGAGATATAGTCCGATGGGTCATTGCTGCCCTCATAATACTCGATTTGGAAGTTCTCCAGAGAGATGGTGAACGGCAGCTGGTGGAGGAACATGTCGCTCGTGAGGTACTGGTTGGTGGGAATCCCCTTGCGTAGGGGAACGACACCTCTCACAGCCAGGAGATGGGTGAGCAGCGCACCGGCCAGGATGACGATGAAGGAAAGATGGAGCGCCACCACCGAGGGGCGGCGCACCCTATGCTTGACGAACCAGAAGACAGACGAGGCCGCCAGCAGTGCCCACAGCGCCGAGAACCACCAGGCCCCATAGATGTGCTGGGCGACGAACTCCGTGCCCTGATAGTTCTCAACGATTGTGGCGGCTGCCATGACGACAACCACCAAAATATAAAGGCTGATAAGGATTTTCTTCATGTATTATTAACGATTGTCCTCCACAATATATTATATAGCTTCGATGAATTTGATGACAGCCTTGCGGTTGGCCTTGGGCAGATGGTAGAACTGCTCGGTGGAAATTTTTCCTTCAAACTTATTTCCATGTCGTAAAAAAGTAGTATCTTTGCCACCTGAATTTGACAAGCTACATGTGGCAAAAACTGAAATATGACGTGAAGGGTAAAGCATGGCTGTTGGTCATGCTTCTCCTTTGTGCCTGTCACGATGAGGCGCCGCAGCCTGTCGCAGCGTCACAAGCGGAGGCCATGCCCAAGACTGTTAACAGGGATTCGGCATATATCCAGCGGCAGGAGAAGATTCAGGCCGAGCTGCGCTACTGGCTGGAGCGTCACAACGTGCAGGACGAAGGCTACGACATGGTGGCCCGTTACTCTGTGGAGGGCGACTCTACCTTGGCGGCCTACCTGCCCGAGGGTCCTGCCAAGCCATTGAACACTATCCACTGGAAGGGCATCAGCCGCGAGGGGAAGGGCATCGTAACCGACGACTATGGTCGCATCATCATTGGTCGCTTCCTGGCCGACACGCTGGTCAGCGGCCTGCGTCTCGACCGTGAAGGCATCTACGCCGGCATGTTCAACCGCGACATGGAGGCCAGCGGACACGGCTCCTACCGAGGCCGCGACGACAGCTACTACGAGGGCCATTGGGAGTGTGACCGTCGCGAGGGCTTTGGTTTCTGCGTTTCGCCAGAGAACCTCCGGGCAGGATGGTGGTACGAGGGACAGTTCCGAGGTGAGCGTATGCAGTATACCAGCGAGCGCATTTACGGCATCGACATATCCCGATATCAGCACGAGCAGGGCCAGAAAGTCTATTCTATACAGTATCGACGGCTGCGTATTAGTAACCTGGGGCGCCGTATCAGCGACCAGCGTGTCAGTGGCACCGTGAACTATCCTGTGCGCTTTGTCTATATCAAGTCTACACAGGGCATCACCATTAAGAATAAGTATTATGCCGCCGACCGCCTGGGCTGTCTCAGGGCCGGCATTCGAGTAGGAGCCTACCATTTCTTCTCTACGAAGTGTGGTGGAGCAGAGCAGGCGAGATATTTCCTTGACAATACCCGACTGGGGCGTGGCGACCTGCCCCCAGTGCTCGACATCGAGCCCAGCGACCGGCAGATAGACAGCATGGGCGGCGTGGAAGCGCTGTTCCGGCACATCAGACAGTGGCTGAACATCGTGGAGAAAGCCACGGGGACGAAGCCCATCCTCTACGTCAACCAGCGGTTCGTGAACAACTATCTGGACCAGGTCCCCGACCTGAAAACGGGCTATCATTTCTGGATAGCCCGCTATGGGGAGTACAAGCCCGACATCCATCTTGCTCTCTGGCAGCTCAGCGCCGACGGCCGGGTGGCGGGCATACGGGGAGACGTGGACCTCAACGTCTTTAACGGTTACGAGACCCACTGGCAGGAGTTCCTCGAGGAACAGACCATAAAATAGCTATGGGTGTTTAAGAACCGCTTTGCGGTCTATTAGAAAACAAAAGAAAACAAGAAAAAACAAAAGAAAACCGTCTTACTGTGGTTTTTTCTTGTTTTCTTTTGTTTTTCAGAAACCACGAATGTGGTATGATAATTCTCAAATCTTCAGTTCTCGCAGCAGTTCGCTCATGCGCTGCTTCGTGGAGATACGCGTGGGAACGAGTGGCAGGCGCAGTACGTTCTCGATGAAGCCCATCTCGTGGAGCATAGCCTTCACGCCGGCGGGGTTGCCGTCGACGAAGAGCAGTGAGAAGAGGTCGGTGAAGCGGTGGTGAATCTTCCTTGCAGGGTCATACTCACCGCGCATCTGCAGCCTTATCATCTTCGAGAACTCCTTGGGCAGGGCGTTGCCGATGACACTGATGACACCCACCGCGCCGCAGCTGATCATGGGGAACGTCAGCGAGTCGTCGCCAGAGATGACGTCGAAGTCGCGGGGCTTGTTCTTGATAATCTCGTCCACCTGCTCCAGGTTGCCGCTGGCCTCCTTGATGGCCACGATGTTCTGGCAGTCACGGGCCAGGCGCACGGTCGTCTCCGCCTTCATGTTCACACCTGTCCGGCCAGGCACATTGTAGAGCACCACGGGCAGCTGAGTGGCGGCGGCGATGGCCTTGAAGTGCTGGTAGAGGCCCTCCTGCGACGGCTTGTTGTAGTAGGGGCAGACGCTGAGCACACCGTCGATGCCCTTGAAGTCGCCGTTCTTCAGCTCCTCCACCACGGCGGCGGTGTTGTAGCCTCCGCAGCCCATGAGGATGGGCACGCGGCCCTGCACCTTCTCCACGACAAGGTCTTTGATGCGTTGTTTCTCTGCAGGGGTGAGTGTGGGCGTCTCGCCCGTGGTGGCAAGGATGCAGAAGAAGTCGGCACCATTGCTCAGCTGATAGTCTACGAGGCGCATAATTGCCTCATAATCAACCTGTCCGTCCGGCTGGAAAGGGGTGACGAGGGCGATGCCCAGTCCTTTGAAAATATTGTAATACATACGGGTATAGTCAATTTCCGGCTGCAAAATTACGAAGAATATTTCACACCACCAAACCTTTACCGACAAATTACAAATAATAAAGATAAAATGGGTCATGGGGACAGGCACCTGACCCAGGACTGGGTCAGCGTTCCTGTCCCCGTGACCCGCGGAAATCAGTGAAATCTGTGGTATCTGTGTGAGATAAACGGGCAAAGGTTTGGTGGTGTGAAATATTCTTCGTAATTTTGCAGCCGGAAATTGACTATACCCGTATGTATTACAATATTTTCAAAGGACTGGGC
>JAGCNO010000079.1 GCA_017645905.1 Prevotella sp.
GAAGTAGAAGTAGTACTCTGTGCTGTCGCTCAGCATGTTAAGTGTAGCACTGGGCAGCAGCTGCACCTCCTCCACGTAGGGACCGCTGAGCTCGCTGACGCTGCTGCCGCTGGTGGCCAGCTCCTCGTTGGTGGCATAGTAGTTGAAGCCGAAGATGAGGGGCAGCTGTGTGATGGTGCCGTTCTGGCGGTTCACGGCCATGGGGATGTAGCTGATGATGTCAGAGGCGCTGTTGTTGTCAAAGATGTTGTCCCATGACGTGCCGAAGTTCTCCTGAGTGCTGAGCAGGCCACGGTCGGGCAGGTCGCTGTCGGTCATGCCGCCGATACGTCCGTTGCTGATGCTCTTGGAACTCATGGGGGCGACATAGTCGCTTGACATGAACATGCTGCGGAGTGATGTGAAGCTGGAGGCCACCTGTGTCAGATAGGTGATGTAGTGGCGGGCAGCCTGTTCGAACTGTCCTGTCTCGAGATAAAGTTCGCCGAGGATGACGTCGACGGGGATGAAGCAGCGCATAGGGCTGAAGCTCTTGGTCTCGCTGGCCCAGTTGGGTGAACCGATGGTGCGGAAACCATTGTAGCTCAGACCGTAGGAGGGTGGTGTAAAGCCTGTGTACTGTTCCAGGTCGGGAGCCAGCTGTGACACCAGCCCCTTAAGGTCAAGCTCGGGATAGTTGCCTCCGTCAATCTGCGAAATCTGCGTCAGCGGCTCGGTGAAGAAAGGCACGCGTTCGTAGTTGCGTCCTAACTGCAGATAGGCCCAGGCACGGATGGCCTTCACGGCGGCATACTCAGGCAAGACGACGTTGCGCGAGCCGGTGAGCAGCGTGGTGTCACGGTGGGCGATGTAGTAGTTGCAGTTGTTGATGACGCGGTAATATACGTAGGCCGAGTCATACTGGTTAGCCGTGGTGGCCGAGAAGTTGGCCAGCTGGCGAAGATTATTGTCGGTGTATTTGGTGGTGCTCACCAGTTCGCCGCGCAACTCGCCCTGCAGCACATACTGGTCGGCCAGTTGCTGCATGGCCTGGAGGATGCCAAAGCCGTAGAACAGGGAGTCGGTCTTTGCCGTCAGTTCAGGCTCAATGTTCTGGCGCGTGCTCTCCGTCTCGAGCATGTCGGAGCAGGAGACCCCCACCCAGCCTCCCCCAAGGGGGAGGAGTATGTAGACAATAAAATGGAACAACTCCTTTGTCTTACTTAAAATATGTCTTTTCATAATCGATTGTTTTTATATTATAGAATCTAACTACTCCCCTCCCTCGAGGGAGGGGCAGGGGGAGGGTCTTTACAGGTTAATCTTCAGACCTCCGAAGAAGGAGCGGCTATGAGCGAGGTTTCCGTTATCAATACCCTGACAGAGCACGCTGGTGCCAGCCGAGAATTCCGGGTCGCTACCGAGATACTTCGTGATGGTGAAGAGGTTCTGTGCCTCAGCCCAGATGGTGAGTCCCTGTAGCCATGTCCACGAGCCGGGGATGGGAACGCGGTAGGAGAGGTTGAGGGTCTTTAAGCGGAGGTAGGAACCGTCCTCTATCCAGCGGTCGCTGAAGCGGTTGTTGCCCATGGGGTCGCCAAAGGTGGCACGTGGCAGTTCAGCCTGCTGACCCTCGTAGCGCCAGCGGCCTACCTCGGCCACCTGCTGGTTGTAGAAGTTCGAGCCGGCATTGAGGATGCTGCGCTGATAGTTGTAAACATCGTTGCCTAATGAATAGTTGAAACCGACGTTGAGCGTCAGGTTCTTGTAGTTGACCATGGCGAAGATGTTACCATAGATGTCGGGGTTGGGGTCACCGATGATAACCTTGTCGGCATCGCTGATCTTGCCATCACCGTTCTGGTCGATGAACCGCATGTCACCGGCACGGAAGTCATGCCTAATACCGGCATTGTCCTCCATGTAGAGGTACTTGCCGCCACCGGCTGCCAATGCTGCGACATCGTCGGCAAGCACGCCAGCGGTCTTATAGCCGTAGAAAAGAGCTACGGGACTGCCCACGGAGGTGAGGATATTGTTGTCGCCATAGACCGACGAGGTGTAGTCTCCGTCGGGAAGGGCCTTCACCTTATTCTTATAATGGCCAACGCTGGCACCCAGCTCCACGCTCCAGTCCTTTGCCACGACAGGCTTCACGGCGAACGTTGCCTCAAAACCCGTGTTCCTCAGCTTACCGCCGTTGCTCCAATAGCGGTTGATGCCGCCGATAGGGTTGGAGAAGGTCTTCAGGGTGAGCAGGTCGTCGGTGTCGTGGATAAAGTAATCGAACTTCACACTCAGGAGGTTATTGAGCAGATGCGTCTCCAAGCCGACGTTGATTTTCTTAGTAGTCTCCCATTTAATCTTGTCGTTGCCGACGTTGGTGAGCTGCGTACCGATGGCATCGCCGTTGAATCGCACGGTGGTGTAGCTGGTACGGGCGGCGTAGTTGGAGATACCGTCGTTGCCACTCATGTCGAAACCGGCATTGAGCTTTAAATAGTTGAAACCTATATTCTTCGGGAACCAGCTTTCGTTGGTCATCACCCATCCGAGCTGCACGCTGGGGAAGAGTGCCCACTTGGTGCCGAAGAGGCTGAGTCCGTCGGCGTTCTTACCGAAGCGGCTGTTGGCCTCGCCGAGCAGCGAGAGGGTGGCGAAGTAGCGGTTCATGTAGTTATAGTCGACATTGCCGTACCACTGAATCTGGCGCCACTCATCGTTGGCACCGTTGATACTACGGAATCCGCTCCATCCCAGGTTGGGGTTCTTGTCGCTGGTCTCTCCGTTGGCCTGCACGCTGACGTCGCTGCAGTCGAAGGAGAACGTGTTATACTTTGCACCGGCAAAGGCGGCCACGGTGTGCTCTGCCCACTGGTGATTCCAGTCAAGCTGCAGACGGCCCAAGAAGTTGTTCTCCTTGGCAAACATTGATTGCGTCTTGGCATAGACTCGGCCCAGTCCGGCGATGTTGAACGACGGGACGTTGGTGTAGGGACGGAAGTAGCGCTGTGCGTTACGGTCGAGCGTGTAGCTGAACAATGCCGAAAGACTCAGGTCGGGGCTGAACATGTAGGTGGGAGCCACATGCACGTTAAAATATGTGTTCTCAGCCTTGTTCTTGCTGTCTCCGTTACCGTAGTCGAGAATGGAGACCGGGTTGGCAAGGTCGTAGGCATGGGTGTTGTAGAGCTGGTAGAACAGGTCGTCGGCTCCGCTGTAGAGGTTGGTGAAAGCTCCTTGTCCGCCGTTCAACAGCTGGTTGTACTGATAGGGAGCAACCAGTGGCGACTTGATGAGAGCCAGAGCTGTTGGCGATACCACCGTGCCGGAAGAGAAGTCCTCGGGCATACTGTTGTCGAACACCTCGTTGTTGGTGCGCGAGATGCTGATGTCGAACTTCGTCTCCAGGTTGTAGAGAATCTTGATGTCGGTGTTGAAGCGCACGTTCATGCGGTCGAAGGAGTTCTCCTTGGCTGAATACTGAGCATCGACGTAACCCACGGAGAGGTTGTACATACCGATGTCATCGCCACCCTGCACGTTGATGCTGTAGTTCTGGGTCATGGCATTGCGGTAGATATATTCCTTCCAGTCTGTGTCGTTGTGGTAGGTATGGTAGTAGTAGCCGTTGGGGTCATCGTTGAGGAACCGGAAATCGATGGCCCGCTCCTGCACACCTTCGATGGTGCCTATGAGTTCTGTGGCATAGTTGCGATACTGTGCTGCGTTCATCATTGTGGGCAGAGTGGGCTTCAGCATGACTCCGGCTGATACGTTTGCATCGATTCGTGTGGCCATACTGTGTCCGCGCTTGGTCTCGATGAGCACCACACCGTTAGCACCACGTGCGCCGTAAAGGGCGGTAGCGTTCTTCAGAACGGTAACCTTCTCGATATCGTCAGGGGCGATGTTGGCCAGCATGTTGTTGTACTGCCCGTCGTGGAGCGAGTAGCGGTCGCGCTGCATGTCAAGCTCTATGCCGTCGACCACGATGAGTGGTTGTGCATCTGTGTTGATGCTACCCAGTCCGCGTATGAACATCGTGGCTCCTCCGTCGATGGCTGCTGAGCGCATGACGGTTCGCATGTCGCCACCCAGACGTGCTGAGACTTCATTGTCGACGGTGACGCCGAACCTGTCAATCTGTGCCTCGCCTTTGGCGGTATATTCTGTTCCGCGGCCATACATGGTGCGGAACTTGTCCTTGAGCATACGCACTTTGACCGTCTGCGTGGAGTCGCCGGCAATGACTGCCACCTGCTGGGGCAGATACTCAGGCGAGTGGACGTAAAGCGCCGTACAGAAGTCGGGCACAATGATTTCAAACGTGCCGTCCTCCTCGGTCATGGCTGTGTAGCGGATGTAGCCGAGTGCCTGCAGCTGAATGCCAGAGAGGGGCTTGGCCGTGGCCTGGTCGGTGACGACGCCGCGAAGCTTTATCGTGGGGTAGTTAGTCTGAGACTGCTTGCGCTGTGGCTGTTTAATGGCGGTCTCAATCTCTTCTTCCTCTTCGTCGTCTTCAGTCTGTGCGGCGATGGGAGTGGCACTGAAGGAGAGTGCCAGAGTGCAGAACAGCATCCTTCGTGTTGCCGTCTGCCAGTGGTTAAATATGTTGGTCTTCATATTCATTCCTCGTTTTTATTGTTTTCTTCAAATTCTGCCAGTTCCACGGGTTTCATGATGATAGCGGCGATGCGCACGTCGCGGGTGTAGGCAGCCATGTCGGCTTTGTTGAACACGCTGATGGGGCAGGTGATGTGCAGGTTGGGAGCATATTCGCCCAGTCCGTTGTATGCTATCGGGAAGGTGAACTGTCCCAGGTAGACGGTGTCAGCTTTCAGCGGGTCGTTGGTGAAGGCTGTGGTCTTGTTGACGGTCTTGGGGTTATCGTCGGCAGCCTTTCCGCTCTCCAGGAACTTGCTGCTGAAGTTATACGATGCCGTATTTCCCTTTTCGTTGCAGTAGTTCAGCTTGAAGTTCAGGAGGTTGGGCTGGTCTGCTGCGGGCATGAACACGCAATAGAACTTATAGGTGGCGGCCATGACGCCAGGCAGGTTGATGAACACCTGCGGCAGCACGTACTCGCCGGTGGGATAGATCCACAGGTAGCGCATTTCCGTCACGTCGGGGCCAAAGAAAGTTCCTGTCGGGTCGATGAAATTGACCGTGCGTGTGGCGAAGTTGAAGCGTGTGCGGCTGTTTTCAGTATAGGCTTCCATGAGAGGCGAAATCTCCAGCTCGGGCAGATAGGTCTCCCAGGGATAGAAGGCCAGGCTGTCGACGATGTGTGCCGTTCCGTTGCTCATGGTCTCCTTCTTAACGGTGTGCGAGAGAATCTCCTGGGGGTTGGAGAACTTTGTGCGGTTGGTGCTTCGCATGGTGTCGGTGAACTCTCCGCGCTCTGTTATCCACTTGTTATATTCGTCGTTGTTGCTGAAGGCCAGATTGCGAACGATGGCGCGACGGGTGAGCGAGTCGCTGAGGTATTCCGCATTGACCGTCACCTCCTTGGTGGTCGTTCCCTTGTAGTCGGCAAACTTATCCACGTCGTAGACCTTTGTGGTGTTGACGAAGGTGAAGTAGGGCTTTACCTTGTCGTACATGGCCTGATAGGCCTGGTCGTTGGGCAGGAGGAAGGTGTAGGTGCTGTCCTCGTTGGTGAGGCTGGCACCCACGGTGCGCAGCAAAGAGTTGCTGGTCACGAGCACGGAGTCGATGTAGGTCTGTATACCGCCTACGACGGGACCCTTCACGGAGTTCTTCGTGTCGAGCTCCGTAAGCTCATATTGCTTGAAGAACTGCTGGAGCAGCGTGTCCTGCTGGTTGGCCATGATGTATTCATAGAGGTTGGGGTAGAAGGGCGCCGCCCCGTTGAGAACGTGCATCACGCCGTTGTTGCCCGGCAGGTTGACTGCGTTCACGGGCAGGCTGCCGAAGGTGTAGGCACCCTGTCCTGCAAATGAGAATGACTTACCGTTGAGCATGTGTACGCGCTCATCCATCATTCCCGATGCCACATGCTCGTACTCTGCGACGTGCCCCTTGACGAACTGCTGGAGCAGCGTGGAGTCGTTGAGGGCCTGATAGTCGGAGGCCAGGAACGTTCCGTTGAGTGGTGCCCACACGGTGTATGCCCTTGTGCTGGCCAGCTGTGCGTCAAAGCCCGTACGCTTCACCAATGCAGCGAAGTCGCTAAGCTGCGGGTTCTGCTGAATGTTCTCCCACAACGTCTGGTTGCCGGAGGCAAGGGGGTCGGACGGCGTAGTGTTGTAGTCATCGAAGTCAGAGCAGGAGGTGATTGCCCCGACTGCCAGCAGGCTCAACGCCAAGCCCTGTATTTTCCTTACGATTGTTTTCATATTTATCATTGTGTTTTGTTATTCGGAATCATTGTGGTTTCTCCGTCTGGTAGAAAAAGCCGTTCTTTCTATGGGAAAAAGCCGTTCTTTCTCAGAGGCGGATTTTTCCCTGTTAATACCAGTCTTCGGAATAGGTGTCGTTGTCTACCACATCTACGGGAACGAACTCGATGTAGTCGAACTGCCACTTCAGGTCGGTCTCGTCCTGTATGACGTTCTTGATGCGGAACCAGTAGTCCTGACTCTGCTTGAACTGCTGGCGTGAAAGAATCTTTCGGAGCGATGCGTTTCGCTTGTCGCTGCGCTGGTTGACGGTGGGTCCCCAGTCGGAATACTCCGGGTGGTCGCGGTAGCTGAACAGTCCGCGCATGTAGCCACGGTTGCGCATAGCAGCGTCGGTGGCTACGCCCATGTCGTCTTCCTCAAAGTAGGTGGTGGAACCGATGCGCGGGTCTTCGATGCCGATACGCACATCGAGCGGGATGTCGAGTGCCATCATCGACGAGAGGCTGGGCGAAGTGCCGAGGTAGAACTGCATCATGCCGCCGTGGGCCATAGGTGTGTAGAAGATGCGGAACTCGTATGTTCCAGTCGGCACGTGAGGCAGCTTGATGGCCAGGTCGTAGTTGCCCCAACCTTGGAAGGTGTCGCTCTGCCAGGCGTTGTAGGCTCCCTTGACGTTGTAGCGGAAACGGTTCTCGGGCGAGTAGCTCACTACGTTGTCGAAGTAGTTGAGCGGGAAGGCTACACGGGCACCGCTGCCACCGCCGTTCTTGGCACTCATGAGCGACATGGTGCTCATACGGATGTGGTTGTTGATGAACTCCACGAGGAACGTGGTGCTGTCGAAGCGCATACGCTCGTGGAGCACACCCTTGGGAACCAGCTCGTCGTAGACCAGCATGGAGCGCAGACCGTGGATGTAGCCGTTGTAGGTCTGGATGTTGGTTTCGAAAGGCAGGTTATCGGTCGTTCGGGCAATGCGCACACCCTCACGGACGAGGCGGTGGATGCCGTAGTCGTTGACCAAAGCGCCTGCGACTTCAGCGGTCTCGCTGCCCAGCTCGTCGGTGAGCGTATTGAACGTGCGGTAGCGGTTGATGTAGAGCTGAGTGCCTGTGGGCTCCCAAATCTTCAGGATGGTGCCGGGCAGCATGGTCTCGTAGTAGTCGAAGGGCTGGCAGCCGTTGGTGTAGTTCCAGGTCGAGGGGTTGCTGTTCTTCTCATAGACCAGCTCGTTCTGCGGCATGCCGGCATAGAGGATGTGGTAGGAGACGAACATGTTGAGCGCATTGTTGCGGCTGGTATAGTCGGTGCCGGTGCTGACGGTTTTGACGTATTCCTGCTTCTCGTTGTTCCAGAGACCCTTCTCGGTCAGCACGTCGTACCAAGCGTCTGCTGAGGCATATTGCTCGTTGGCATAGCGGACGAGGTCGTCGAAGCTGTTGATGCCGTTCTCGGCGAGTACTACGTCGGGCTCAGCAAAGATGGTGTAGGCGATGAGACACTCCTCAGGAGTGTACAGGCGGGAACCGTCTGTGTCGTTGCGGTCCGTGATGGTATATTTTTCGTTCTTCTTCGTCTTTGTCAGCGAGTCGACCAGTCCTGTGGCCTTGAGGGCTTCCATGAAGATGCTGTAATCCTCATGTCGGTCCAGCTCGTCGGCTATGAGGCGTGTGCTGCGCGGTATAACGCGGTTGAGCACATGCACAATGCCGTTGGTGACCAGGCTGTCGGGCTCGATGATGACGGCCAGTTTCTCGATGGTGACGCGACCTAAAGAGTCAATGGCTCCGCTGGTCTGCACGGGCCGGCCCAGCATGGTGGCAACGGAGCCTCCGGCACCGCCCATCTCGATGGTGTTATGTACGCCAGCTGCGAGGTGATACATGGCTATGTCGTTGCAAAGACTGTCGCTAAGCCCTTCCAGCGAGTTGGCCTCCATGCCGTTGTGGGGAATGACGGCCTCGGGGTCGTTCCACAGACTGTCGAGGTAGAACTGGATGGCCTCGTTCGTGGGAGCGAAGCAGGTGTATTCACCATAACTGGAGAGGTTGCGGTCCAGTCGGACGCGGCTCAGAATATAGTCGAACGACGTGAGCTCGGCCTTACGCTTGATGTAGTCGGCAGCCGTCTCGCCGGTGGCGGTGAAGAGGTCGCTCTCGTCGGGTTCGGGATTACAGGAGACCCCCACCCATCCTCCCCCTGCGAGGGGGAGGAGTATATAGATTACGAAGCGGAACAGCCTCATCATCTTTTCTTTAACATATTGTGTCATAACTATTCTGTTGTTTTGTTATTTTTGCTAAACTAACTTCTCCCCTCCCTCTGGGGAGGGGCTGGGGTAGGGTCTTTAGTAGGTCTTCTCGTAAGTGTTGGTCTCCTTATATGCCGGGTTCTGTTTCAGCAGCGGACAGACATTGGTGTCGCTGTTGGGGATGGGCAGGTAGAGATAGGCCTCGTTCTGCATCTTGGCACGTATGGCCGAAGCGTCGGTGCCGCGGCTGCGTGTGGCAAGCATGAGCATGTCTTCGAAGATGTCGGGCAGTCCTGCACCGTCTTCACCGGCGAGGTCAGCCAGGATAGAGTTGTACTGCACACCGTCTATGTGGCGGTAGTTGTAGCGAAGCAGGTCGTACCAGCGCTTGCCCTCGAAGCAGAGCTCACGAAGGCGTTCACGCATGACGAAGGTCTCCATCTGCTGACGGCCGAAACCGCTGTAGGTGGTGTATTTCAGACCCACCGAAGACAGGTCGGCCTGGTTGATGCTTCGGCTGTTGACCGCCTCCACGATGTTGTATACATCCTGACGCAGCGAGTCGTTCCACTGGGTGACAGCCTCGTCGGCAATGGCGTTACCGTCAGCATCGGTGGGCAGGTCACGCATGAGCTGAACCTCGGCCTCGGCCTTCATCAGCATGACGTCGGTGAGGCGATAGATGATGTAGTTCTGGTTAAAGTTGGCGAAGGTACGGCCTTCGGTACGGGTCTCAAGGTCAGAAGGCTTGTTGGAAATGCCCGACTGGGCAACCATCTTGCGCACATGAGTATAGTCGTCGCTGGTGGTCTTGGGCTTATAGACAGCATTATAGTAGCGCAGGTCCTGCTGGGCAAACACGCTCTGGCTACTGGTGACGAGTGATGTCTGGGTACTCAGAGCCGTGAGGAAGATGTTGGATGCCTTGAGGAATCCTTCCGTCGAGGTATTGGTGCCGTACTTGAAATAATACTTGCAGAGTCCGCTGTTTGCCGTTGACTGCAGTTCAAAGATACTCTCTTCGGCATTCTGGGCTGAGAAGATGTCATAGTATGACTGGTTGCCGTCGGCCAGCGGATATGCCTTCAGCTCCACCTCGTTGCGTCCCCGGACGTGCTGCTCGCGCTTCGACTCAATAATCTTGTCGCAGTAGCTGACGCACTTCTGGTAGTCGCTTTCGCTGTGCATGACCGATGCACGCCAGAGGTAGATGTCGGCAAGGAGCGACATCACACCGTCGCGGGTGAACCATCCCACGCGGCGCCACTCGTTGACGGTGAAGCTGTTGGAACGCAAGCAGTTGCCGTTGGCGGCCACTTCCTCGAGGGTCTCAATGAGCTGGTCGATGATGTAGGCCGGCGTCGACTGTTCCAACTGCGTGTTCTGACTGCTGTTCATGTAGGCCTCGGTGATGTAGGGCACGTCGCGGTAGTTACGTACGAGGTAGAAGTAACAGAGCGAGCGCAGGGCCAGCATCTGGCAACGGTCACTCTCGTAGTCCGACTGAGTGTAGTTGGGGTCTTCGAGCATGACGGCCTCGGCTCTGTCGAGCACGATGTTGCAGCGGTTGATGACATTGTAGATGGAACCCCATTGTGCAAACGTGTTGGTGGTCTGCATGTTGACGGCTCCCATCTCTTCCAAAGCGTCGGGAATGGTTCCTGTGGGTGTTGAGGTCTGCACCAGCTCATCGCTGCGGAAACCGCTCCACACAACGAGGCGTGTCATCACGTCCTCGGCGGTCATGGCAGCGTAGGCAGCATTGACCATCGACGACACGTCGCCCTTCGTCTTCCAGAAGTCTTCGTCTACCGTCTTATCCTCAGGAAGGATGATGGTGTCGAGACAGCTGCTCATCATACAGACGGCAGCTGCCGCACACATTATATTATAAATATATGTTTTCATAAATATGCAATTGATTAGAATCCGACATTAAGGGTGAGCGTGAACTGTTTCGAGCGCGGTGTGCGGGCAGTGTCGAAGGCGGGAGAGTAACCGCGTGCCGATACCTCGGGGTCGGTTCCGCTATACTTGGTCCACACGTACAGGTTGTTGATGGAAGCATAGGCCTGCAGGTTGCTCAGTCCCCACTTCTTAATCATCTTGCGGTCGAAGTTGTAGGCTATCTGCAGGTTCTGGAAGCGTACGAAGCCACCGTCCTCAACGTAACGGTCAGAACTCTGGAAGTTCCATCCTGCATTGTACATGGCGCGTGGCATGGGTGTTACGTCACCGTCCTTACGCCAACGGTAGTTCACCGTCGCGCTCTGGTTGTTGGTGCCGTACATGCTTTCCAGATTCATGCGAGCCAGGTTCACCACCTTGTTGCCAAAGCGATACATGAAGCGTGCCTTGACGCTCCAAGCGCCGTAGCGCAGGGTGAAATTGAAACCACCGTTGACCTTTGGCAGCGAGTTGCCGAGGTACACCACGTCGAGGGCATTGATCTGTCCGTCGTGGTTGATGTCCTCATACTTGGCATCACCGCCCTGGAAGCTGTAACGTGCGGAGCCGTCGCTGTAGTCATAGACCATGCGTTGTGGTTCGCCTGTGGTGTTGTCCATGAGCACCTTGCCGTCGCTGCCAACGGCAACGGGAGCGGTGTAGGGCTGCTTGGTGAGGTTACGCTGGGCATACCATTCATCGGGCAGCGTTCCCTGCAGGAAACCGTTAATCCAGTTCTCATATTCAGCTGTGCTCAGTTCGTTCTCCGTGCGGTAGTTCTGGAGGTAGTCGTAGGTCATGTTATACACGCCCTGATAGCGGAAACCGTAGATGGAGCCGAGCGAGTTGTTCAGCTGTACGCGGATGGGATAGCCGCTGGGGCTGGTGCTGGTGCCGCGGATGGTGGCGTCCCAAGTGGTGCCGTTAATGCTCTGCAGCACGCTCTCGTCCATCTCCTTGAGCAGGTTGGTGTTTTGGGCAATGTTGGCGCTAAAGTCTGCCGAGAACTTGCCCCACTTCACAAACTTCTTCGCGGTGAAGTTCAGTTCCCATCCCTCGTTGGTCATGCGGCCAACGTTGCTGTAGGCAATCTGAGAATAGCCGGTGAAGGACGGGATATTGACGTTTGGCATCAGCAGGTCCTTAGTGTCCTTGAAGTAATAGTCGAAGTCCACCTCAATCTTGTCGTCCCACAGTCCCAGGTTGGCACCGAAGTTATAGCTGTTAGTCTTTTCCCAGCGCAGGTCGTCGAGCTTCAGTCCGTCAAGCGTGGCGTAGTTGGCCCGGTCGTTACCCTTTCCGTAGTTGCCTGCTGAGGTGTTATACATATTATAAAAGAGGTAGTCCTTGTCAGGGGCTTTACCGTTGATACCCCATGATGCACGAACGCCGAGCATGGAGACAGACTTCTCCTTGGCCCACTTCATGAAGGGCTCGTCGATGATGTTCCATCGGGCCGACACGCCGGGGAAGTAAGCCCACTTGTTCTTGGGACCGAACTTTGAGTCGCCGTCGGCACGGAGTGAGAAGCCTAATGAGTAGCGTCCGTCAAGATAAGAAGCATGACCGTTGTAGAGAATGTTCTGCGAGTTACTGCGTCCGGAACCGCTGCTGGGGTCAGAACTGACATAAGCATCTACGGTAGGCGAGGTGATGTCGTTGGGCAGGTGGCTCATGTTGGTCTGCTGGCGGTTGTTCTTCGAGGTGGACATCTCGTAGCGCAGCAGCATGGTGGCTGTCCAGTCGCGGTTCTTGAAGTAGGGAGTGAACACCAGCTCTGTGCGTCCGCCAATCTTCATGCTGTTGAACTCGTAGTTACTGGTGGCGTTGTAGTTAGTGCTTGTCCAGGTGTCGGTGGAGAGCGATGCCGGCCAGTAGGTGGGCTTACTCTCAGCGAAGATATCGAAGTCCACACGGCCGTTGAACGTCAGTCGGCTCTTCTCGGCCTCTGTGCCTAAGATTTCGTACTTAATGGTGAAGTCAGGGGTCAGACGGTAGGTCTGGTCTTTAATCCATGCCTCGTGGGCAATAGCCACGGGGTTGCCTAAGTTGCGGATCGACGAGAGGTCGTAGCTGGAGTAGTCGCCGTCGTAGGGCGAAGTATCGCGGTTAGGTGCCGACGGGTTCATCAGGTAGTATTCGCCGGTGTCGTTACCGTTGGCATCCTGACGGTAGATGGCCATGTTGGGTGCAATGTTCTGGGCTATGCTCAGGATGGAACCCTTGGCCTCGTTGTTCTTATAGTTATTAGTGTAGGTGAGGGCGAAGTTCGTGATGAATCGTATGCGGTCTGACACGTTATAGTCGAGCGCCATGCGAGTGGTGAACTGCTGGAACTTTTGCTGAATGATGGAGCCCGTCTGGTGCTTATAACCGGCTGAGATACGGAACGTTGCCTTCTGTCCGCCACCAGTGAGGTTGACGTTCCAGTCGTGCATGGCACCGAACTGCTTGACGGCGTCTACCCAGTCGGTGTTGTTGTTCCAGTTCTCAAACTCTGCCCACGACTTGTCGTAGTTGATTTCGGCAATGTTCGTGGTGCGGTCGCTGCGCTGAGTGGGGTTGTAGAACTCCTCCTTCATCAGCATGGTGTAGTCGTCACCATTGAGCAGCTTGTAGCCCTCAGGCTGCCAAGTACCTGTGAATTTGTAGGAGAAGTTCACTTTGGGTTTTCCACGTGAGCCTCGCTTGGTGGTAATCTTGATGACACCGTTGGAGCCTCTGGAGCCCCATACTGCCGTGGCGGCAGCGTCCTTGAGCACCTCGATACTGGCGATGTCCTCCACGTTCACCGAGAGCAGCGATGAATACTGTTCCTCGTCGGCATTGAGGAAGTCGAAGTCCTCGTCGGGGTTGTCGAAGATTTTGTCATCGACGACAATGAGCGGGTTGGCGTTGGCCGACAGCGTGGTGACACCACGGAGTCGCATCTGCGTTCCGGAACCGAGGTTACCTGAGTTAGACACAATGTCGAGACCGGCGATTTCACCCTGCAGGGCCTCGTCGGCCGAGGTGAAGGCGAGACCTTCCACCTGCTCCATGTTCATGGTCTGTGAGGCTACGGTCATCTCCTTCTTCTGGATGGTCAGACCACCGCTGTTCGTGCGTCGTCCCGTCACCCTTACCTCCTTGAGCTGGGTGTTGGCAGGTTCGAGCCTTACCTTGAAGTTAGTCTGGTTGCCGATAGTGATGACTTTCTCCTTGTCGCCTACGTATGAGAACACGAGCTTGTTCTTCGTGCTCTTCACCTGCATAGAGAAGTTACCGTTGAAGTCGGTCTGTGTTGCCGACACGATACGGTTGTTGGCATCACGCTCCACGACGTTACCCATCATGATAGGGCCGTCGGCATCGCTGAGCGTACCCGATATGCGTATGCCCTGTGCCACGACTATCTGCGCGGCAATGCACAGCAGGGCAGTAGTAAATGCTTTCTTAGTATTCATTGTTTGCTTTCAGTTGTTGGTATATCTTCCTGGCCTCGTTGAAGGCGGCACGGCTGGCCCAGTCGCCGTCAAAGCGTCCGGTCTTCGTGCCGTAGAGGGGTTCTGAAATCTGATGTACGGAGCAGAACGACGATGTCTCAATGGCCGATGCCTGTGTCTTCTCGGCATTGAACCAGTAGTCGCGTGCCATCTTGTTGACGAGCTTGCTGCCGTTGCCGGCCGTGACGCTCACTTCGTGGCCGCTCTTCAGGTCTCTGACGGTGAGCGTGCCGTTGCCGCCGCCTAAGATGACCTCCTTGGCCACGCCGGTGGCATCGCTGGACAGCGTCTGGTAGCGTCCGCCCTCGATGCTGTTGTCGGCATAGACAGAGCCGGTGATGAAGTGGAAGCGTACAAAGTCGCGCATGGCACGTATCTTCATGTAGGCCATGTCCTTGGCCGTCTGCATGCGCTCAAAGTCATCGGCGGTCATCTCGGTGGTGTCCACCTCTGCCCATTCGTTGAAAAGATCCTGCACCTCCGTCCAGGTGGGCAGACCGTTGCTGAAGGCCTGCTGCATAGCAGTATTGTCGGGAGCGAAGAGCGTGTAGTTATAGGTGTTGAACATCTTCACGTTGTAGTCGAGGCAAGCCTCGGCGGTACTCTTTGAGCCGAGCTTGTAGTCGCGGGTGAAGATGGTGTAGGCATCCTGTGGCGACGGCAGGCTCTCGTTCTTCGGGTTCACCTTGGGTATACCGGCCCACTCCAGCATCGGCTCGGCGCTGAAGCCGTTGCACATTTCTAAGAACTCGGAGAACTGGTCGTTCTCGCTGACGAAGCTGTAGACGCTCTTCAGCGGCGGTACTATGACACGGTCCAGACGGAAGGCGTCGCCGTTCTTCTGGTTGTAGATGGTCTTGATGACCGAGGCGGGGAAGTGGTCGGGGTCGTCAATCTGGGCACCCGACATCACGCGGCCTCCCTCACGGTTCTCCTCGAAGTAGATTTCGCCGCCGTGTTTCGTCTTATAATAGTGGTTGCTTCCCATCTTCTCACCCTCGTTGAGCACCACGGTGTGGTAGTTCAGGATGTCGATGAGCTGGCTCTTGACGCTGGCAATGCTTACCGAGCGGGCGTTTGTGGTGGTGTCCACTTCTCCCGTCTCCATGTCGTAGTAGTAGCGGTCGCACTTCAGCAACGGCTGGGTCTTCGACGTGGGGTCATAGTAGAAATGGAGCACGTCGGGGCGCTGGGTGCCCACCTGGTTGTTGTCCAGATGGCCCAGCGAAGTGGGGTCGAGATAATAGAGGTCGAAAGCTCCGTCCTCAGGGATGAAGAGACCGTAGTTGGCGCGCATGGCCAGGAGGTAGAACTTGAAGTCCACGCCCAGATAAGCACGGTCCTGAATAGCCCAGTTCATCACTCTCAGGTCAGGATAGACGCTGGCTGGTGCAAGCACGGCCTGATACTCATCGGGGGCAATCAGCTCGTTGAGCACATACAGGGCACCGTTGTTGGCGATGGTGATGTCTCGCTTGCCGTCGGCGGTACGTACGATGTTGTCCTTCGTCACACCCAGCAGCTCGGAGGCGTCGTTGGTGACGGTCTCAAACTTCGAGGGCACGGTGCCGGCAAAGGTGGCACGCATCAGGTTCTTGGCAAAGGCGGTAAGCACCTGCGGGTTCTTCGAGTGCAGCGAGTCAAGGTTCTCGGCCAGATGGGCCTCGTTGTTCTCGCCAAACTTGTAGTTGCCGTAGATGTCGATAAGGTAGGCGCCATTGCCTCCCGGCAGGAAATACTTCTTCACAGCCTCGTCGGAAGGCACGAAGATGGTGGCCATGTCCATGATGCTGATGTCTCGCTGTCCGGCATTGGCCACGGCGGGGTGGTATTGGTTCCATCCCGGGTCGAATCCCAGGATGACGTCGGACGACTTTATCTGACGGTTGGGGTCGCGGTTAAGGGCTTCTCCCTGTGAGCGTGTGCTGAGATAGCGCACCTGGAAGATACTGTCAATCAGCGGCTTATTGTTCAGCTGTGCCCAGTCGTTATAGTTCTTGGTGGTCGACTCGTCGTAGTAGGGCACAGCGAAATAGTCCAGGATACGGCTGAAGTACTTGGTGTTGTCCTTACGGCGCAGCACCTGCGTCATGTTGCCCGGCGGCACGATGACGTTCTCCATCTGGTGAATGTAACCGTTCTGGCAGGTGATGTCGCCCTTTACCACACGGTCGTTGAACACGTAGGCTGTTCCCTCCACGTAAGGCTCGCCGGTGATAATGGCAAAGTCGCTCTCCTCACCGCCGGTCACCTTGATGTCGTTGGCCAGCATGTACTCACGGGTGAGGTGTACCATCATCGGACGGGTGGCGTCGCTGACCACGTGGATACCCTTGTCGTAGTACTTCTGCCAGTAGCCATTGTTGGCGGGCATCCCTGAGGGACGTATGTCCTCGCTCCCCGACCCTGTAATGAACTGCACGGAGTCGATGATGCTCACGTTGGTGGCGTGCTTCAGGGCCTGCCCCTTGAGCACGTCGCTGTTACCGTTGCTGGCGTTGGGCAGCAGACCCAGCAGCAGGGCGTTGTCGAGCATGGAGCTGTAGAGCAGCAGTTTCTTCTGCGACTCGGTCAGCTGTTCATAGCTGGTCACGCCCCAGTCGTTACTTTTGAAGAACCTGTCGAAGGCTTCGTCGTTAGCCGGGAACACGGTCTTGGAGCCTGTCCTTGCCAGCACCTCATCGTAGCCCAGGTCGTCGATGAGGCGCAGGTAGTTGTTGAAGGTGCCCGTTAGCAACCCGTGGCCTGCAGGATTCTTCAATTCCGCATAGATGCTCTCACCAAGCCAAGACGGCTTGCTGTCGGCATCCACCTCCTCGTACTTATCGATACAGGAGGTTGTCAATCCCGCAAGTACGAGAGAGACACAGAATAAGAATTTCTTCATGTTATTATTAGTAAATAGTTTTTAGTATTTTCTTTTGAATGTGCAAAATTACCAAAAATATATGAATTGGCCAAATAAAAAGTCTACTTTTCTTGCGCTATGTCAAAAAAAGTAGACGATGGGCATTTATTGGGGTGTAGTACCGCCTTTTGGGGGACCTTACACCCTCTCGGAGAAAAAGCCGTTCTTTCTATGAGAAAAGATAGTTCTTTCTATGAGAAAAAGCCGTTCTTTCTATGAGAAAAGATAGTTCTTTCTATAAGAAAGGATAGTCTTTTCTCCCTAAGGACTAATAAATCGTAAATCGATAATTAGTTAATCGTAAATGGCAAATGAATAGACTCAAGGACAACATATTTCCAGAAAAAGAACGGGGAGGGGCAGACATTGCTGCGGCCCCTCCCCATTGGGTGTTAGTCTTTTTTTAGAGAATGATTACATGGTAGCCATGATGGTGATGATAGCTGAGATGTCAGCCACGTCAACAGAACCGTCACCGTTCACATCGGCTGCAGGATTGTTAGAACCTTCTGCCATGACAGTGATGACTGCCGAGATGTCGGCCACGTCGACAGAACCGTCACCACCAACGTCACCTACGAGACGAGCTTTAGTGGGATAGTGGTATGCCTGGAGGTTGTCGAACCAGCAGCGGCGGCCAGGATAGGTCTTATAGTCTGAGCCGAGCACGAATGAAACGATCTTGGTGTCCTCGATGGCAGCACCATCGTCATCAGCTGTGCGGAAGGGCACTTCTGCACCGGCGTATGTTGCCTTAGAATTGGCAACGATACCTTGCAGGGTCTTTGCACCGTAGTTGATAATCAGCGAGAAGGATGACTTGTTTCCGTCTACGCATGAGCCGGCATCACCTGTCTTGTTCGATACGCAGCTTGAGCTGTTCATCGGCATACCAGTGCCTTCCTCGTTGTTGAAGTCATTGTAGATCTGAGCTGAGTTGTAGGCAAGGTACTTGAATCCAGCTACACGCTGACCGGCTTCGTTGAGCAGGTTCACCCAGAGATTACCATTGCTGAGCTGTACGAACCAAACGTCAAAGTTAAAGCGCAGCACATCTTTTGCTGCATCGTATTCATCGGGAACTGCTACAATACCTTCACCGTTGCCTACGCGGAGCACATCGAGCAGCTCTTCGTTGATGCCCTGTCCGTAATACATGGAACCAATGCCTTTGTCAGGATCCGACCAAGGTGCTCCAGTATTATCTTCACTATAAACACCATCTGCGAAGGCCATCTCACCCTGGGCACCCTTGATAATAATTCCACCTTCGGGACCTGCCTGTGCGGCGTTGGCGAAGTCGATGTCGATGAACGGTGTGAGGTTAACAGTAGACTTGAATTCCTCTACGGCAGCTGCGAGCACTTCAAGCTGGGCAGCGAGTTCAGCCTCGTCGGCCTCACGGCTCTCATCAGTAGCAGCGGAAAGCACCTGATACAGCTTTTCTTTTGTCAGGCTGATGACGTTCTGCAGTGCACCTCTGTTGCCGGTTGCGTTCATCACGTCGTTGAGGACGAGCTCGGCAGCTGCAACTGCAGCCCTGTAGTTAGCGATAGCGTTGTTGGCATTCTTGAAGGCGTTGCGGGCCGAATTCAAGGCCTGAACAGCAGCCAGAAGGTCAGCACTGTAGAGAGTAGCTGTCTCGTCCTCTGCATGGGCAGCCAGCTTCTCGCGGATGAAGCTTTCGTTGAGCACGTTACCACCCTCGTCAATGACAGTCATCGACTCGTCATATATGGGCTGGTAGGTGTCGATGGCCTCCTGCAGGGCGGCGTGTCCCCAAGGACGGTCGTCGGCAGCGGTCAGCTGCATGTCGTCTTTAGCCCAGTCCAGACGCTCCTTCAGCGGGCCCTGCTGAGCGATGATGGCAGCCACCTCGTTCTTGTAGTCAATCTCTTCCTGTGTTTCGCCAACGAGGATAATTTGTGGGTATGCAACATTGACATTGCTGCCCACCTTACCACCCTGACGCTCTGGGTCGGGAATATAGGTGATACCGAAATAGATTGGTGTGCCTGCATCAACGTCTTCCTGACTGACCTCGTAGAATACGACGTAGCGCTTTTGAGTCGGCGGGCAGTTGCTGATGATGCCACACTCCACCTTTTGGCCTTCCTGTTCCACGTTCATGGTGGCATTAGCCTCAGCGTCGCTGCCCATGAGCTCCTTACCGGCAAACATGGTCACGCCCTTGAAGTCGCGGTTCCAGTCGTACATATAGTTTCTTGTATTGTTAACGATGGGGCACTTATCCTTACCGTCGTTACCAGCCATATAGTGACCTACGATGTCCATAGAGAACATGTAAGTACCAGCGCTCTTTGGAACGAGGGGATAGTACAGCGAAGCAAACTTAGCCTCCTGGCCACCCTGATAGCGATAGCCAATCTCGTCGCCATTGTTGGTAATGACACTGCTACCGCCGTTGTTGATGTGGAACCAACGGCTGTCGCCTTGGCCGTCCCAGCCACCGAAGTCGGCATCACTAAATGCCTTACGGGTGTCGCCGTATGCTGACCAGCGCTTCTCATCCTTGAGAATGTCACCACCATTGACGTTGAGCCATGCGGTCAGTTCCTCTTCATAGCTCTCCATCATTCCTTCGATGCTTGACTTGTCGTCAAGTGCACCGTCAGCCTCCAGCATGCCGCGCAGTGTTTCGACAATATTGCTGATGAACTCGTTGTCGGTATCTTTGGTGAACTTGCCGCTGGCAATGAGCCTGTCAACATATTCCAGCTTGTTTTTGATGATGATGTCATTATAGACTTCTTCAGCAGGATAAATCTGGATGTTGGTAATCTGTGTCTCAGCTGTCAGCTTCTCCATGTGCATGACGAGACTCTGTCCGGCGCCAATCTCAAAATAGTAGGAATTGGTCTTCCAGTTCTCCTTGAAACCATCAACTGTAGCCACGCTGACTGTTCCGTCATCAGCACTGCGGGTGAAAACAGGAGCGTCTGTTGAGGTAAGGAAGAAATCAATGTTATTACTCCACTTGGAGTTAAGGAAGGTAGCATTGGTGGCAGCACCCTTGATGTCGTACATCACGATGTATGTACCGGCATCCAGGTCCCATTTCTGGCAGAGGGCAGCGTCTTCAGTAGAGCCGCTCATACTTTGGAGCACATTCTCACCGTTAGGTCCGGCACCTTCCACAAATGACCAAACCTCGGCATTGACAGCCTCACCGGCAGCGTCTATCCAGCCGTCGGTGCCTGCGGCAAAGTCGCCGTTCGTCACCAGGTTTTCACCTGCAATCTTGACTCTCTGCGTATTCGTATAGACATAATCGCCTATTTCGTAGGCGAAGGAGCCCATAGCGCAGACCATTGCTAATGCAGCAAAAAGTAGTCTTTTCTTCATAGTTGTACGTTAGTTTTAGTTAATATAAAAGAAATTATGGGTGCAAAGGTAATACTTTTCTTGATTTGGAACAAGAAATGCAAGCAAAATTTTTGCTTTTTGTCTATATTTTTTGATTATACGTTTCAAAACAGGCCTTTATTCGGCTATTTTTGTCCTTCTGGCACGTGCTGCCATCTCTGAGATGACGGCAGCAATGTCTGCTACGTCGACCGCTCCGTCGCCGTTTACGTCGGCAGATGAGTATTCAGAATTACCAGCCATGACATCAATGATGGCAGAGATATCAGCCACGTCTACTGTGCCGTCTTCGTTCACGTCGTAGGGGTCGCTGGTTCCTTCCACGATGCGCAGGATGCCTGTCTTATTGGCCAGACCTTCGGTGTCCCATGCCATGCCAGCGGACAGCTTGGGAAGGTCGAAGACAGGTGTGCCACGGAAGGTGCTGCTGGCTGTCCAGAGGGTGAACTCATCACCGATGGCAGGTGTGTAGCCGTCAAGGAGCGTCAGGCGAACGATACCGTTCATGGTCAGTGAGGCAGCCTCGAGCTTAGAGTACTTGGCATTGTCCTGCACAATGAAGTTGACCACGGCATCGCTGTTGACGATAAACGACACGGTGCTCTTGATGGTTCCCGGCGTGGTCTCGTTGACGAGTGAGCCACAGGGCTTCAGTTCTGCTCCCTTCTGCAGGGTCAGCTGGGTGAATTTTCCCTGTCCCACGATGCGTCCACCGTCTTTTACCGTCGTGGCGTTGGAGCCGTTGACGAAGGTGGAGAGTGCTGCCTGGTTGAAGGCTACGGTGCCTCCCTCTACGGTGAGCGTGGCGTTAATCTTGCCCAGGGTCATCAGCTTCATGGTTCCCGTGCCGCGCTTGGTGAGCTTCGATGCCGACTTGGGTATGGTGGTGCCGTAGGGGTCTGTGCGCTCACTGGTGACGCCTATCTCGGTGGAGAGGATGAAGTCCTTGTCGTTGCCGCCCAGAATCCATTGTCCCGAGCCGATGAGGGTGCCGCTACCGGAGAGCGTACCTATCTCGATGTCCTTGCCTTCGTTGCTCACACGGACGTCGGCCTGCACGTTGAGCGTGGCGTTGGGCAGGCCGTAAGTGTTGCGGAAAGCCCAGATGGGGTCGTAGGACTTCTTGTTCTGACGGTTCTCCTTGTAGGCCTTGATGGTTCCTGCAAACTCGCTCCAGTTGCCATCGAAGTAGCAGCGCACGCCGCCGGTGTAGACATTGAATGTGCCCTCTCCGGTAAGGCGTCCTGTGTAGGTAGAGCGGAAGCCGCACTTGATGGTTCCCGTCTTTGACTTGGGCACCACGTAGTTAGAAGAGTTGGTGATGTTCGAACTCTCGTTGTTGGCAGCGTTGAGCGTTCCGCCCTGGAACTCCACAGTCTTCGGAAGCTGCTCGACACCATTGTTTTCATTGGAGGTGACTGTTCCGCCCTTGATGACGAGCTGTGCGAAGGTGTTGCCTGAAAGCATTTCCATAGAGCCGGCACCTGTCTTGGTAACGATGGCTCCGGTGCCCTTGATGCCCTTGTTGAATATGACGCTCTTGGAAGAAGGCACGTCGATGGTGGTCTGTCCGCTAACGTTGAGCACCTGGTCGGTGATGATAGTACCGTTCAGCTGCAGCGTGGCGCCGTCGTTGAGCTTGATGGCCGACTTGGCATTGCCTAATGAGCCCCAGTCCTGACCGGCGTTGTTAGCCAGCATCGTGACGCTCATCGTTCCGCCGTTGATGGTGGTGGTGCCGGTGTGGTTCCAGTTGTTGAGCGTCACCTTTCCGGCACCGTTCTTCGTGATGGGGCCTCCGCCCACGATGCTGTCGCCGTTGAGGGTGTAGCTCTTCTTCTCGTTCTCGAAGGTCACCGAGGCAGGGCTGACGGCTCCCTTTATATTAATAGTTGTGTAAGCGGCGGAGTCGTTGAACACTACGTCGTCACCATTGGCCGAGTAAACACTCTCGCCGTCGGCGGTGAGGAAGTTAGTGCTGGCGGCCTGCTCCCAGGTGTTGTTGCCAAAGGCTCCGTTCCACACGATGTTGCTGGCGGCACGCATCTCCTCGACGACGAGCAGCAGTTTGCCATCCTCGTGCTTCAGCGTGGTCTTGATGTCGTTGGCCAGGCCCTCAATGATGATGTCGGCTACGTTGCCGGTGACCTTCTCCACGTTGCCGAGGATGTAGGTGCCGGGAGGAAGGGTGCCGCTGCTGGAGTCGAACTCCAGCACAGGTGCCTTGTACTTCGGGCCAAAGCTCCAGTCGCGGGTGTCGATGACGAGGGTCTGGGCGTTGAACTGGTTGAGGGCGTAGTCAGTAAGACCGTCCTCGCTATATGCCTTGAGGACGATACGTGAACCGAAGCCCAGGGTGAGTGTCGAGACGGTGATGTCTCCAGGAATATGCTTGTAGCCGGGATAGATGGTGGCATTGTAGTCGGCACGCAGACCGCCGAGGAACTTGCCGCCGTTGCTTAGGAGCGTGGTGTGACGGTTGAGCCAGACGGGGCTCTTCTCCATCGTACCGTCGAACTGGAGCGTGCCGTTCCACACGTTGGTCTCGCCCGTGTGCTTGTTCACGACGTTGGGCAGCATGAGCGTGCCTTCACCCTGTTTCACTATACGGGTGCTGCCGCCGAAGGCTCCGCCGTAGAGTATTGTTGTGAAGGTGACGTCATCTAGAATGGGCTGCTTCGGCGTGCTGCTGGTAGCCTGCTGGGAGCCGGTACCCCGTACATGTGAGGGCGTGTTGATGGTGAGGATATAAGGCGAGGCTCCGTCCTCTACGGGAAATACCTGGTCCTCGTAGCCGCAGATGAGCAGGTGGTCGTCGGTAGTCCCAATGGGTGAACCATCGGGCACGAGCGTGCGGCCGCGGAGCATGAGTGGTGGTGGGGCCTGGGTGATGCCTTCCAGTTCGCCGAGGAAGTAGGAGACGTGTGGCGGTTGGTTGTAGCCCACGCATTGCCAGGCCATCGCGTTGCGATACTGGTGGTCGTGCCAGAGGGTATAGATGCCGTAATCCGACTCGTAGTTTGTGGTGTAGACGTGGAGGGCATCGTTGTGGCTTGTGCGCAGTACCAGTTCCTCACGCCAGTCGCCGAGGATGTCGCCCTGTGCCGAGGGGTTGTTCTTCGACGAGTTGTTGAGTATTCCTGTTGGGGTGTATTGTCCGCCGCTGTTGTAGAAGTTCAGACGACCATTTCCCCACTTGGTGATTTTTACAGCACGCTGTACGCCGGGCGAGTTCATGATCTCGTCGCAGAGGTCGCCGTCCCAGTAGATACGCATGTTCAGGTCGCCGCCGGCAATGTAGCTGTCGGCCGATGTGGAGTAGCTGCGGTCGGCAGAGAGGGCGTAGATATCGCCGCCGATGGCACGACCCTGCGAGCCAGGAATGTCGTTGGTGAAGTTTCCGGCCATGCAGCGCCCGTTGTCGCCGCCGGTACCTGTCTGGATATAAACCTGCGACGTGGTGGCATTGGTGTAAGCCAATCCGGGCTTGTCGCTGCCCTCGAGACAGACGAACTGCTCCTGTCCCCATCTGTAGGGGTCGAGGTCGCCGCAGTGCTGGGCGTCGCCGTGACCGTAGCCGGTAGTGGAGAGGCCGTAGCCGGTATCGTCAATCATCATCGAGCCGAAGACAATCTCGTCTCGGCCGTCCCAGTCTACGTCGGCGATGGCATAGTTATGGAAGCCGTTGCCAAACCAAGGTGAGCTCTTGTCGTAGCAGTTCCAGCGCCAGCGTTGGGTCAGCTCGTGGGTCTGTGGGTTCACGTCGAGGGCACAGAACTTATGGCGGGTGTAGCATCCGCGACCGAGGAAGATGCTGGGGTGCTCGCCGTCCAAGTAAGGTGCTCCGAAGTAGTGCTTGCAGGAACGGTGGCCAGTATCATTGCTGCCCCAAATGGTGGCATAGTCACTCTCGCCAGCTTCAAAGCGGGGTAGGGGGTAATCCATTGGCGTCCAGCTGCTTGAGCCATCCCATCCAAGGTAAGGTTCTGCCGTTGCACCATTAAGGTAGAGCAGGTATTCTGCGCCGTTGCGGGTGTATTCATCACGTGGGGCGTAGTAGTTCATGTTGCCCACGTTGATGGTCTTTCCCGTTGCGGTGTGGATAATCATGTTGTCGGCACCACGCATGAGCACCTCGGCCTTGCCGTCCTGGTCCCAGTCGTAGCCTATGAGGTCCCACTGCTCGTCGGGACCGGCCATGAGGTTCGGGCCGAGGTCTATCCACCACAGGCGCGTGCCGTCCATCTTGTAGCACTCATAGAGGTTGAAGTCGGTCTTGTTGGCACTGTCATAGCGGTTGCCCTTGTCGTTGTTTCGCTTGACGATAAACTCTGTGACACCATCGCCATCCACATCGGCAAGGCTCACATCGTTGAGCGTATAGCCGGCAGGGTCATTGGTAGTGCCATTGGTGGCGGCGTTGGTCTGTGTCACGCCAGCACGGTTCACCACAGGCTGCACCTTTACCTCCCAGTACTGGTTAGCCCAGGCCTGTACGGACTTGGACTTATCCTGTACCACGCCGCGGACTATCGGCTCCACCTGATAAGTGGCAGAGGCCGAGCCGCTGGCGTCGAGAAAGTTAGACTTGGTGAGGTTGGAGGCAATCTTCGTGCCGTCGCGGTAAAGGTTGAACTTCGTGTCGTAGTACTCCTCGCCCATGATACGCCATGAGACGAGAAAACCGCTGCCTGAAGGTACGGCCACGATTCCGCGGTCCACAATGTCAGTAAAACGCTGGGCTTGCAGACCGCAGGAAAGGGCTGCAAACATGGTTAGTAGTATTAGTTTCCTCATAACTGTGATGTCGATTTGCGTGCAAAATTACAGTTTTTGTTTCAAACGGGAAAAAATATTGCCAAAAATCAAAGGAAAAAAGGCAGTTTAGAAATAGTTTTTACCTGCGTTTGGATTTAGCGCCCGGCAAAGGGGGCTTGTAGGGAATCTCGCTTTTCTAATTCCGCCTTCCGGAGAAAGAACGGCTTTTTCCCATCGAAAGAACGGCTTATTCGAATCGAAAGAACGGCTTTTTCCCATCGAAAGAACGGCTTTTTCTTTCAGCCCGAAAAAGAAAAAAGCGGCGGAAGAGCAAAAAAAGGAGGAAAAATTTGGTGGAATGGAAAAATAGTACTACCTTTGCACGCGCAAATCGCAAATGGTGCGTTGGATGAGTGGCTTAGTCAACGGTCTGCAAAACCGTCTACGGCGGTTCGAATCCGCCACGCACCTCAAAGGAAACTCCCGGAAGCCTAATGAATAAAGGGTTCCGGGAGTTTTGTTTTTGAAGGAACTTTCAGATTTGCCTCACCATTCGGTTTTGTTTCATTGGAATTTGAATGGTTTTAATAATATTTAAGTTTGTACCTGCTGTTTTTTGGAGAGTTTTATCTACTTTTGCAACACAAATAATGTATGATTATGGAAAGGACAACAAGACGCAAAAGATTGACTGTGAGTCTGCCGGACTATGCTATGGCCGACATTAGGAAAGAAGCTGCACGTACAGGATGGAGCATGAGCGCTCTTGGTGGTGAGTATCTCCTTGACGGGATGTACAGCAAGCCGAACGCAGAAACGCTGGCCGCGATAGAGGAGGCACGGTCGGGCGTGGAGATGGAAGACTTTGACCCGGACGAACTTGACAAATACATCTATGCAGCTGAAGAAATCGACGCAGTTTAAGAAGGACTTAAAGAAGTACCTGCACAGCCGAGATAAGCTCATTGCCCTAAAGAGAGTGACAAAGAGTCTTGAGACCACCGGGCACGTTCCATTAGAGTATGGTCCCCACAAGCTGCACGGCATCTACGAGGGCTGTATGGAATGTCACGTCGGGAACAACTTCCTTCTTATATGGGTTGACGAGGAGCGGAATGTCATTAAGTTGCTGAGACTGGGCACCCACCATGAGCTGTTTGGGCTATGAACACAAGGTAAGTTGAGGTTTTATAGCAGAAAATCGGCAAAAAGTTTTGTCATGTCGCCAAAAATGTATAATTTTGCCGAATATTATCAAAAAAGGCTAAGGATATGGGCAGACAAAGTAATCATCTCGTTATCATGGCGGGCGGCGTGGGAAGCCGTTTCTGGCCCATGAGCACAGTGGAAAAGCCCAAGCAGTTCATCGACGTGCTGGGTACGGGCAAGACCCTGCTGCAGCTTACCGTAGAGCGCTTTGGCAAGCTGATAGACCCCGAAAACATCTGGGTAGTGACCAACCGTGCGTACTTCGACATCGTGCATGAGCAGTTGCCCGACATGCCCGTAGGCAACATCCTGTGTGAGCCGTGCCGGAGGAACACGGCACCTTGTATTGCCTATGTCTCGTGGCGCATCAAGGCAGATGACCCGAAGGCCAATATCGTGGTGACTCCCAGCGACCACATAGTGATGAACGAACAGGAGTTCCAGCGTGTCATTAATGATGCCCTTGACTTTACATCCGACAGTGATGCTATCATCACCCTTGGCATGAAGCCCACACGTCCGGAGACAGGCTACGGATATATACAGGCAGACCTCTCTGTGTCGTCGTTGCGCAACAAGAGCATTTACCGAGTGGACAGCTTCCGCGAGAAGCCCGACCTGCAGACCGCCCAGCAGTATATTAAGAAGAACTACTACTTCTGGAACGCTGGCATCTTCGTGTGGAACGTGAACACCATCGTCAATGCCTTCCGTATCTACCAGCCTAAGATGAGCAAGATATTCGAGTCTATGCTGCCCGTCTACGGAACGCCGCAGGAGCGTGAGGCCATCGACGAGAAGTTCCCCGCTTGTGAGAACATCTCCGTGGACTATGCCATCATGGAGAAGGCCGAGGAAATCTTTGTCTATCCTGCTGACTTCGGATGGAGCGATCTGGGCACCTGGGGTTCGTTGCAGACACATGTGCATCGCGACCTCTATGGCAATGCCTGTATCGGCGAGAACATCAGCCTCTTCGAGAGTCACGACTGCATCATCCACACCACGCAGGAGCGTAAGGTTGTAGTCCAAGGCCTCGACGGGTATATCGTGGCAGAGAATAATGACACATTATTAATATGTAAGCTGTCGGAGGAGCAGCGGATAAAGCAGTTTTCATCTTCAGGGAGTGAAAGTGAAGTGAAAGTGAAGTGAAAGGGGAGTGAAGGGGACGAATGTCTTGCCATCAGAAAGTAGTATCGTCCCTTTCACTTCTCTTTCACTCCTTCCTCACCCCTCTTTCACTCCCCTTAAATAATAAATATGAACAAGATAGCACTTATTACTGGTATCACCGGTCAGGACGGCTCGTTCCTGGCAGAGTTTCTCATAGAGAAGGGTTACGAGGTGCACGGCCTGATGCGTCGCTCCTCGTCGTTCAACACTGGTCGTATAGAGCACCTCTACCTTGACGAGTGGGTGCGCGACATGAAGAAGAAACGCCTCGTGGAGCTGCATTGGAGCGATATGACAGACTCCTCGTCGCTCATACGCATCATTGCTGAGGTTCGCCCCACAGAGATCTACAACCTTGCTGCACAGAGCCATGTGAAGGTATCGTTCGACGTGCCTGAGTACACAGCCGAGACCGATGCTGTAGGCGTGCTCCGCCTGTTAGAGGCTGTGCGTATCTGCGGATTAGAGAAGACTTGTCGTATCTACCAGGCATCGACTTCCGAGCTTTATGGTCTTGTTCAGGAGGTGCCCCAGAGCGAGACGACACCCTTCTATCCCCGTTCGCCCTACGGCGTGGCCAAGCTCTACGGCTTCTGGATAATGAAGAACTACCGCGAGGCCTACAACATGTTCTGCTGCAACGGCATCCTCTTCAACCATGAGAGTGAGCGTCGTGGTGAGACCTTTGTCACCAGAAAGATCACCCTTGCTGCCGCCCGCATTGCTCAGGGACATCAGGACAAGCTCTACTTAGGCAATCTCAACGCCTTGCGCGACTGGGGCTATGCCCGTGACTACGTGGAGTGCATGTGGCTCATCCTCCAGCAGCCAGAGCCTGATGACTTCGTCATTGCTACCGGCGAGTATCACACCGTTCGTGAGTTTGCTACCGTAGCCTTCCGTGAGGTAGGCATCGAACTGGAGTGGCAAGGCGAGGGCGTCGACGAGAAGGGCATTGAGAAGGGCACCGGGCGCGTCATCGTCGAGGTAGACCCGAAGTATTTCCGTCCTGCCGAGGTGGAACAGCTGCTGGGTAATCCTGCCAAGGCAAAGGCTAAGCTGGGATGGAACCCCCGCAAGACCAGCTTCGACCAGCTCGTTAAAATCATGGTGGAGCACGACATGCAGAAAGTGCGCAAGCTCTTTGCACGTTAATTACCACTTATTCTTTTTACCACGAATTAGACGAATATTATTTTACCACTAATTTGACGAATTACACGAATTGGCACGAATTTTAATTTAATTGCACGAAATAATTTACACTACGCGCAGCCAATTCGTGTAATTCGTGGTTAAATAATACGATTATTAATAAACTACGCGCAGCCCATTCGTGTTAATTCGTTTAATTCGTGGTAGGAAGAAAGCGACTCGTGGTAGATTTTTTTGCAAAAAAGTGTTTAAAAATTTTGTGGGTTCTGTGAAAAGCATTACCTTTGCACCCGCAATCGAGAGAGATGGTCCTCGCAAGAGGTTTTTCAGGCGGAAATAGCTCAGTTGGTAGAGCACGACCTTGCCAAGGTCGGGGTCGCGGGTCCGAGTCCCGTTTTCCGCTCCACACATTGAACAAAAGAGCGGCTTGAGGGTGGCCTCAGCTGTTAAATTGCCCAGGTGGCGGAATTGGTAGACGCGCACGTTTCAGGTGCGTGTGCCGAAAGGTGTGCAGGTTCGAGTCCTGTTCTGGGCACTCTTTTTTCTTGCGTGTTTGAAATATTGTTGGAGAGGTGGCGGAATTGGTAGACGCGCTACTTTGAGGGGGTAGTGTCAAGTGCGACGTGGGAGTTCGAGTCTCCTCCTCTTCACAAAGGAAAGCGAGTACCTCTCGAAGATTGAAAGTTGCGGAAATAGCTCAGTTGGTAGAGCACGACCTTGCCAAGGTCGGGGTCGCGGGTCCGAGTCCCGTTTTCCGCTCTTTTTTTTGTGCTTTTAGGAAAACATACACACATCACATTTTAGATGAATTTATATCTCAGGTATTTTGACGACGAGACACTCGTAACAAGTGTCGACGCCGCTCTTGACTTTTTAAGGAGCATTGACGAGATTGACGTGGACCCTGCCCTTGAGGCCGACATCCGCGAATATGCTGCCAGCAACGTGCTCTACCCCAAGCGCTATAAGATACGTTCCCGCGTGTACTTTATTATTATAAAGACCGTAGCCTCCACCATGCAGGAGTTTAAGGAGCACCGCAACGTGAAGAAGGACGCCCAGCCAAACGTTGAAGGCAAGGGACGTGCCATGTCGGCAGAAGTGCTGAAGCTCAACGAGGAACATGAGGGCTGGTACGAGGGCAGCATACTTTTCAAACGCGTGAACTACGACCCCGCCAAGGGCAAGTTCCGTTATCTCGACACACCCTTCGTGGCACAGGTGAAGGCCTCCTCGGGCATGGACTGCTACAACCGCATTATCAGCCATCTCCAGGAGCGTGTAGACCCACGCAGCCAGTTCCCCTCGCCCAAGGGCAAGAACTTCCACTTCCGTTTCCTCGGATTAGCCAAGTAGCCAATGAACAAGGTGATGCTGATAGGCAATGTGGGCACGGAGCCCGAGGTGCGCTATGTAGATCAGGGCGTGGCTGTGGCCCGTTTCCGTTTTGCTACCACCGAGAAAGGCTACACCCTGCAGAACGGTACCCAGGTGCCCGACCACACCGACTGGCACAATATTATTTTATGGCGACGGCTGGCAGAAATCGTGGAGCGCTACGTCCACAAGGGCGACAAGCTCTACATCGAGGGACGCTTGCGCTACACCGCCTACGACGACAAGAAAGGCCAGCGGCAGTATGTCACCGAGATTTGGGCAGACAATATGGAGATGCTGACACCAAAGGCCAATTCATAACTCCTAACTCCTAATTCCTAACTCCCTAATTGGACTATCTTCAACAACTTTTCAGCGAGGTGCAACTGAATCCCTTAGGGTTCGGTCCGCTCTTTGCTGCCCTCTTGGCCTGTCTGTTGCTCTTTGCCTCAGCCTTTGCCTCAGGCTCAGAGATAGCCTTCTTCTCGCTCACCCCCACCGACCTCAACGACCTTGACGAAGAGAAGAACCCTGCCGACCACAAAATCATACGCCTCCGAAAGGACAGTGAGCGGACACTGGCCACCATACTCATCACCAACAACCTCGTCAACGTCACCATCATCATGCTGGCCAACTACTTCTTTGCCAGCTGGATAGACTTCGGACGAGCAATGTGGCTCGAGTTCATCGTCATCACCATACTCCTCACCTTCCTACTCCTCCTCTTCGGCGAAATCATCCCCAAAGTCTACTGCAAGCAGCATGCACTCAACGTGTGCCGACACTTCGCCTCACCCATCATGGCCCTCAGCAAGCTCTTCCGACCCCTCTCAGCCATCCTCATCAGCACAGGAACACTGGCCGAACGAGTAGTACAGACAGAGAACCGGGTGCTCAGCGTAGACGACCTGGAGCAGGCACTCGAACTCACTGACAAAGAGGAACTTAAAGACGAGCAGAACATGCTCGAGGGCATCGTACGCTTTGGCGATGAGACCACCAAGGAAGTCATGGCCAGCCGACAGGACATCGTGGCACTCGACTTCCACACACCCTTCCCCGACGTCATCAAGTGCATCGTAGAGAACAACTACTCACGCATACCCGTCTATCAAGACTCCATCGACAACATACGCGGCATACTCTACATCAAGGACCTCCTGCCACACCTCAGCAAGCCCTCCTCCTTCCGCTGGCAGAGCCTCATACGTCCACCCTACTTCGTGCCAGAGACCAAGAAGATAGACGACCTCCTGCGCGACTTCCAGGAGAACAAGGTCCACATAGCCATCGTCGTCGACGAGTTTGGAGGCACCAGCGGACTCATCACCCTCGAGGACATCCTCGAAGAGATAGTCGGAGAAATCAACGACGAGTATGATGAGGAGCAGAAGACCTACGTCCGCGTCAATGCCAACACCTACATCTTCGAGGGCAAGACCCTCCTGGCCGACTTCTACAAGATCCTCCACCTCGACGATGAAATCTTTGATGATGCAGAAGGAGATGCCGACACCCTTGCCGGACTCATCCTCGAGCTCAAGGAAGACTTCCCCCGTCTCCATGAGCGCATAGACTTCAAGGGTTTCCGCTTTGAAATCATAGGCATCGACGGCCACCGTATCTCACGCATCAAAGTAATGCTCGAGAACACAGATAAAACGGCTTAATCCCGCGCTCGCTCGATTTCATTCCCGTTCGGAAGAACTCCAAGTCCTAAGGATTATCGTGATTCTCTGACGCTGAAGGCGTCAACGCTCGGTAACCGAGGGTACGAGCGTAGCGAGCACCCCCGGAGTTGAGGAGCAGCCAGAACATTCACTCTGAAAGAGTACCCCGACAGGACTGAGGGCCGACTCCTTCAGAGGTGATGTCTTCATCACACAGCTTCTCCGGAGGTGCTCCGCACACCCCGGTTACTGAGCGTAGACACTTTCAGCGTCTTTTAACAAGTAATTCCAAGGGTGGGAAACTTCAATCTCAACGATATCAATTTATGAATAAAAGTGGAGCAAAATTGGTACGGATTACGGCAAATTCTTTCCAAAACGACTTCCTTTTCCCTCTGAAACGTCTGTTTGTCTCAGAAAATTATGTCGTTAAAATTTTACAAAATGAGGTTTCATTTTCATTGTGACATTATTTTCTAACTGAGACTGAGACTTGAGACTGCCTTCGCAGATGATCATTTCCCTATAAGGCCTTTGGAGTGAAAATATATATAAAAAAATATAAGTAGGAATAATAATTAACGAAAAACGTGGTTTTATAATATAATCATTTCGAATTCAATGGCTGTCTTGAGATATAAAAGACTGTTCGGGATTGTAGCGCTGCTGCTGACGGTGATGACCGTGAGCGGCCAAACGTTCACGCTGAAGGGTCTTGTGACCGATGATGAGGGAAATGCCCTGGAGCTGGCTACGGTGAGCGTGGCGTCGCAGGGAAAGCTGACCATGACGAACCTGAAGGGCGAGTACAGCATGACGCTGCAGAGTGCCGACTCGGTGGTGGTTCGCTTCTCCATGATTGGTTACAAGGCGCGCACCAGGACGCTCTACAAGCCACAGGGCACGCAGACGCTGCGTATTCTGCTCAGGGCTAACCAGGAGCTGGGCGAGGTGGTCATCACGGAGAAGAAACGTCAGACGGACCAGATGGAGCAGCTTGACCTTACGGAGCTGAAGGGGACGCCTACGACGTCGGGTAATGCCGTTGAGGAGCTGGTGCAGCAGCAGGCGGGTGTCTCGACGCACAACGAGTTGAGCAGCCAGTATAATGTGCGTGGCGGCTCTTTCGACGAGAACTCTGTCTACATCAACAATGTGGAGGTGTATCGTCCCTTGCTCATCCGTAGCGGGCAGCAGGAGGGCCTGTCGGTCATCAATGCGGACATGGTGGAGCGCGTGGCTTTCTCTTCTGGTGGCTTCTCGGCGAAGTATGGCGACAAGATGTCGTCGGCGCTGGACATCACCTACAAGACGCCGAAGAAGTTTGAGGCCTCGGCGATGGGAAGCCTGCTCGGAGGAAGTGCCTACGTGGGCATGAGTACCTGGGGGAAGAACAAGTCTCAGAACTCAGCTCTACGCCCTGTCTTCAGCATGAGTCACGGCCTGCGCTACAAGACCAATCGTTACCTGCTGGGTTCGCTACAAACTACTGGAGAATACAGACCTAATCAGCTTGACTATCAGACGTATATGATCTTCTCGCCTAACCGCAGATGGACGATTGACGTGCTGGGCAATATCTCGGAGAACCACTATAACTTCAAGCCCAAGGACCGTGAGACATCGTTTGGCACGATGGAGGACGTGAAGTCATTCCGCGTCTACTTTGATGGTCAGGAGAAGGATATCTTCCGCACGCTCTTTGGAACAGCCTCTATCACCCGCCACCTTACTGACTCCATGCACGTGAAGCTGTTGTGGTCGGCCTTCCATACCAAGGAGCAGGAACGCTATGACATTCAGGGACAGTACTGGCTTGACGATACGCAAAGCTCGGAGCAGCTGGGTGTGGGCACCTATGCCGAACATGCCCGCAACTATCTGACGGCAAACGTTCAGAGCCTTAAGCTGATGTTCAACCGTATGCTTCGCAAGCATGACATTGAGGCAGGCTTGACCGTGAAGTGGGAGCATATCAAGGAGCAGAGCCGGGAGTATGAGATGCGCGACAGTAGCGGCTATTCTGTGCCTCATACCGGCGACCGCCTGGACCTTATCTATACGCTCTCCTCGCGGCAGGACATGAAGAGCACTCGACTGGAGGGGTATATACAAGATACGTATAAATGGACGTCCTCACGTGGGAGTGAAGAGAGTCATGGGACATTCTACTCGCTGAACTATGGTGTCCGCTTTGCCAACTGGTCGTACAACAAGGAGACCATTGTCTCTCCGCGTGTGTCACTGGCCATCGTGCCTGGCAGGAATCCCAACCTGACCTATCGCTTTGCCACAGGACTCTACTATCAGGCACCCTTCTACAAGGAGCTGCGCGACACCATCACCAAGGCTGGAGTAACGGTGGTGAAGCTCAACAACAACATCAAGAGCCAGCGCTCCCTCCAGTTCATTGCTGCTGTTGACTATCGCTTCAAGATGATGAACCGCCCCTTCAAGTTCACTGCTGAGGCCTATTTCAAGTCGATGGCCAATCTCATCCCGTATAATGTTCAGAATGTGAAGATTACATACTACGGTGAGAACCTCTGCTCAGGCTATGCCGCAGGTCTTGACCTGAAGCTCTTCGGCGAGTTTGTGCCTGGTACAGACTCTTGGGTGACCTTCTCACTCATGCGTACTCAGCAGAAGAAGGACGGCGTGTGGCTTCCCATGCCTACTGACCAGCGCTTTGGCCTGAACCTGCACTTCACAGATTATTTCCCTGGCTCTGACCGCTTTAAGATGACCCTCCGACTGGCCTATGCCGATGGACTGCCCTTTGGTGCTCCCCATCGTGGTATTGACGAGCAGAACTTCCGTGCCCCTGCCTATAAGCGTGCTGACATTGGTATGAGCTTCCTGGCCTACAAGGGAGTCCGTACTACAGGTGTCAATATCAAGAACGTCTGGCTTGGCCTTGACTGCCTGAACCTCTTCGGCATCTCAAATGTCAACAGCTACTACTGGGTCACCGATGTGAGCAACCGCCAGTGGGCTGTCCCTAACTATCTCACTGGCAGACAGATAAACGGAAAGGTCATCGTGGAACTGTAACTCCTTTAATTCCTTTAGTCTATGGCATTCGGAAAGTGGATTGGTGGCTACCTGGGATGGAGCGCTTTTGGCCCAATAGGGGCACTCATAGGATTCATTGTCGGCACGATATTTGATGCTGCTACCGAGGGTAATGGCACCCAACGGCTGGAGGGCAGCAGTGGCACTTATACAGGTAGTACGAGGACCAGCAGCTCACGCACCAGAGAGGGCAACCGTAACAGTTTCCTCATCTCCATGCTGGTGTTGGCAGCTTATATCATCCGTGCTGATGGTCGGGTGATGCACAGTGAGATGGAGGTGGTGCGAAACATGCTCAGGCAGAACTTCGGCGAGAGTGGGGCACAGCAGGGAGAGGAGATTCTTCGTCAGCTCTTTGAGGAGGAGAAACGTATGGGCCGTCAGCAGTTCCGTCAGAAGATTCAGGCCAGCTGTCAGCAGATAGTAGCCCACATGGACTACAGCGGTCGTCTGCAGTTGCTCAACTTCCTGGTGATGATTGCCCAGGCCGATGGCTACCTGCCTCAGTCGGAGGTAAATGCCCTCAAGGAGGTGGCCCAGTGGCTTCAGATGCCTGCCTCAGAGATTGACTCCATGCTCCACCTGCAGGGCGACTCTTTAGAGGATGCCTATAAGGTCCTTGGACTCACTCCCCAAGCCACTGACGAGGAGGTTAAGAAGGCCTATCGCAAACTGGCTCTGGAACACCATCCTGACCGTGTGGCCAAGCTTGGTGAGGATGTCCGTAAGGCAGCCGAAAAGAAGTTCCAGGAAATCAACGCCGCCAAGGAAAGGATTTACAAGGCAAGAGGCCTGTAAATTCGTTTAATTCGTCAAATTCGTGGTTAGTTGTTGTACGGCCCTCAGCCATCCGGCATAGAGGGCTTCGTGGTTGTCGTTTCCAGGAGCAAATACTTGTGTGACCTTGCGCAGGGGGTTTACTTCCTCGAAAGATTTCCAAAGGCCGGTAGCGAAGCCGCACATGATAGCTGCGCCAAGGGCAGAAGCATCCTCCACCTCGGTACATACGACGGGCGTCTGCAGGAGGTCGGCCTGTAGTTGCATGAGCAGCTGATTCTTCGTAGGGCCACCGTCGGCAGCAATCTCTTTTAGTGTCGTTCCTGTGGCGTGGGTCATCGCGTCTACCAAGTCTTTTATCTGCAAGGCTATCGACTCAAGGGCGGCACGAAGGAAGTGGGCACGCGTCGTAGCGAAGGTAAGGCCAAAGACAGCTCCCCGAACATCGCTTTTCCACCAAGGGGCACCTAAGCCGCTAAAGGCAGGCACGATATAAACCCCTCCCGAAGACTCCACGCTTCGGGCCTCGGCCTCCATATCGCGAGGATGAGCCACCATCTTCATCTGGTCGGCAAGCCACTTCAAGGTTGCTCCCGTGCTGTAGATATTTCCTTCGTAACCATAATAGTGATTGCCCATAGCCGAGAAGGCCACGCTGGTAACAAGACCCTTGGGAGCGGGTAGGGGAGTCGTGCCGATGTTCACCATCACGCTGGAGCCTGTGCCGTAGGTCACCTTTCCCATGCCCTCGGCGAAGCACATCTGTCCCACGAGGGCACCGTGACTGTCGCCCAGTACGCCCGCAATCTTGATGGGCTCAGGGAAGAGTCCCTCGACGGTTGTCTCACCATAGACGGCATCGCAGGGCAGCACCTGGGGCATCATTGTGCGAGGTATGCGGAAGAGGCGCAGCAGGTCGTCGTCCCACTCCATCGTATGGATGTTGAAGAGCATGGTGCGCGAGGCGTTCGTCGTGTCTGTAGCATGCACTTTTCCATTGGTGAGTTTCCAGATGAGCCAGGTGTCAATGGTTCCCATCAGCAGGTCGCCACGCTCAGCAGCCTCACGAGCATCAGGAATATTGTCAAGCAGCCAAGTCACGCCCGAAGCCGAGAAATTGGGGTCGATGAGCAGACCGGCACGCTCCATAACTAACGGACCGTAGCCCTCAGCTTGCAGACGGGTGCAGAGGTCTCGCCCTCGGGTGTCCTGCCACACTACAGCCTTCGCAATAGGACGCCCCGTATGGCGGTTCCACACTACAGCCGTCTCCCGCTGGTTGGTGATGGAGATTGAGAGTTGAAGATTGGAGATTGGAGATTCTTGCTCCGCATGGCTATGCAAGCGTCTTATGACCTCCACCGTATTCTGATAGATTTCCTCTGCGTCGTGCTCCACCCATCCTTCCTGGGGGTAATACTGCCGGTGCTCCTTGTCTGCGCGGGCCAGCAACTGGAACGGGCTGACACCAGCGTCTGCCCCTACGCCGAAGAGCATGGCCTTCGTGGCGCTCGTGCTCTGGTCAATGGCAATGATGTATCTCATGTGCTTTCTGTTTTAGGTGGTGCAAAGATAAGCCTTTTCCGTCAGTTACACAAACTATTTATGAATATTTTTGTTTGTTCGAGGAAAGGAGTCGGTCTACCCACAAATGAAGCCCTATCTTCTCTCTGAGAAAAAGCCGTTCTTTCTACCAGAAAAAGCCGTTTATTCTCATAGAAAAAGCCGTTTATTCTCATAGAAAAAGCCGTTCTTTCTACCAGAGAAAGCCGTTCTTTCTAAATCATGGCAGCATGAGCCTGTATAGGAGGAATGCTGAATGGAGGGCACAACAAAAGAGAGGGCGTTTCGTAACGTCCTCTCTTCTTCGTGACTCCCGCGGGATTCAAACCCACAACCTTCTGATCCGTAGTCAGATGCTCTATTCAGTTGAGCTAGGGAGCCTCCGTTCTTGTTTTGCGGGTGCAAAGGTACGGAGTTTTTCCGAACCCACCAAATTTTTTAGCTATTTTTTAATAAAGGAATATAAACGAATGGAGAACAGTTAAAGGATGTTATTAACGAAAACTTTTTCCCCGAAATATTTCTCCAGTTCAAAAAAAGTATTTACCTTTGCACCCGCAAAACAGAAAAGAGGTCTTTGGTGCGTTAGTTCAGTAGGTTAGAATGCCTGCCTGTCACGCAGGAGGTCACGAGTTCGAATCTCGTACGCACCGCTTCTTAAGCGAATCACGGAAACAGCTGAAAAGTGTTTCCGTGATTTTTTGTATATTAGCCAATATCGACAACGGTGATGCCTGCCCCGCCAAACTGTACGTGCTCGTCTCGACAGGAGATGACGGCAGGATTGGTACGCAGGTACTGGCGGATGAGCTGTCGCAGGATGCCGCTGCCCGTTCCGTGAAGGATGCGCACGCGACTCATGCCCACGAGAATCGCATCGTCTATGAAGTACATCACGGCATTGACGGCCTCATCGCCACGCATGCCTCGCACATCAAGGTCTTGGCGGAAACTGTACTTGCGTTCGTCGATGGCCTCACGGGTACTGCGCGAGAACTGATGAGCGTTCAGGCTGGAGTGGTCATTAGCGATGGTTTGGGAATTGGCATTTGAGGATGGCGAATTGTTGTTTGAGGCTTCAGGCTCGGCAGCTTCCAAACGCTCCAGACGCATCTTTGTACGCATGTCGCCAAAGATGACCGTAGCCATCTTGCCCTCAATCTTCTCGATGGTGCCAATGCTCGTCAGACCCTTTATGCGCACAGAATCTCCTGTGTTGAGTGGTAATGACTGAGTTGTCGCAGGGGTGCCTCGTGTCTTAAGGTTATCTCTCACCTCTCCGCCCTCACTTCTCACCTCTCCCTTCTCCTTCTTCCTCTCCGCCTTCCTCTTCTTGCGCTCTTCTATCTGGCGCATCTTCCGCTCTATCTTTTCGTCGGTGGCTTTCTGGTCTATGTCGCTTATTTCCTGACGGAAGGCCTCCATTTCCTCACGTATACGACGCGTGGCTTCACGTTCGGCCTGCTGCTCACGTATTTCACGAATAGCGTTCTCTATCTTCTTGTTGGCTTCGTTTAGCAGCTCGTCGGCCTGTTCCTTGGCCTTCTGAAGAATGGCCTTGCGCTCACGCTCCAGCTCCTCGATGTCAGCCTCCAGTCGCTCGCCGCTGGCTGCAAGGCGTTTCTCGTGCTGGTGGATGGTCTGGCGTTTACCTTCCCAGTAACGCTTGTCTCGAACAATGTCCTGCAGGTACTTATCGCTCTGTATGTAGTCGCGGCCTACGATGTCGCTTGCGTCCTGAATGACTTCCTCGGGAAGGCCCGTCTTGCGGGCAATCTCGATGGCGAAGCTGCTGCCCGGCTGTCCGATGCTGAGTTGGAAGAGGGCTCGCATTTCGTTGCGGTCGTAGAGCATGGCTCCGTTCACTACGCCTTCATGATCGTCGGCAAAGTGCTTCAGGTTCTGATAGTGGGTGGTGATGACGCCGAAGGTCTTCTTCTTCCAGAACTGCTTCAGCACGGCCTCGGCAATGGCACCGCCGATGGTGGGCTCCGTACCGCCGCCAAACTCATCGATGAGCAGCAGCGTGTGCTCGTCGCAGTTTCGCATCATCTGCTTCATGTTCATCAGGTGGCTCGAGTAGGTCGAGAGGTCGTCCTCGATGCTCTGCTCGTCGCCGATGTCAATCATGATGTTGCGGAACAGGCCGCAGGTGCTCCGCTCTCCCATAGGAATGGGCAATCCGCATTGGAGCATGTACTGCAGCAGTCCCACGGTCTTCAGGCACACCGACTTGCCGCCAGCATTAGGGCCGGAGATGATGAGGAGTTGAGAAAGCTCGATGTCCAGCGGTACGACTTGCTTCCCCTGCTTCTCCAGCGATTTGGCCAGCAATGGGTGCACGGCGCGTATCCAGTCAATATGCGGCTTGTCGATGATGGTCGGCACAATAGCTTTCATCGTCTCTGCCAGGCGAGCCTTAGCCTGTATGAGGTCTATGGAGCCCA
>JAGCNO010000080.1 GCA_017645905.1 Prevotella sp.
GACCACGCTCGTCGTCAACCGTCTGCGTGGCGGCCTGAAGATTTGTGCCGTCAAGGCTCCTGGCTTCGGCGACCGCCGCAAGGCCATGCTCGAAGATATTGCCACATTGACCGGTGGTGTCGTCATCAGCGAGGAGAAGGGCCTGAAGCTGGAGCAGGCTACGCTCGACATGCTGGGTACGTGTGACAAGGTGACAGTGTCGAAGGACAACACCACCATCGTCAACGGTGCCGGCGACAAGCAGGCCATCAAGGACCGCATCGCCCAGATTAAGAAGGAGATTGAACTGACCACCAGCTCTTACGACAAGGAGAAGCTCCAGGAGCGTCTTGCCAAATTGGCAGGCGGTGTGGCAGTGCTCTACGTCGGTGCCAACAGCGAGGTGGAGATGAAGGAGAAGAAGGACCGCGTGGACGATGCCCTCTGTGCTACCCGCGCTGCCATCGAGGAAGGCGTCGTTGCCGGAGGCGGTACGACCTACGTCCGTGCCCAGGAGGCTCTGGCAGCCCTGAAGGGTGACAACGCCGACGAGCAGACCGGTATCAACATCGTATGCCGCGCCATCGAGGAGCCGCTGCGCCAGATTGCCATCAACGGTGGCGCCGAGGGTGCTGTCGTAGTGCAGAAGGTGCGCGAGGGCAAAGGTGACTTCGGCTACAACGCCCGCACCGACGAGTACGAGGACCTGCGCAAGGCCGGTATCATCGACCCCGCCAAGGTGGCTCGCGTAGCTTTAGAGAACGCTGCCAGCATCGCCGGCATGTTCCTCACCACCGAATGCCTCGTCGTCGACAAGCCCGAGAAGGAGCCCGCCATGCCGATGGGCAACCCCGGAATGGGCGGAATGATGTAAGCCAACGATTCAATAAATCATAACAACTGACTGTCAGGAGGGAAGCGATTTGTTTCCCTCCTGATTTTTTGTGGTTTGGTCTTGGAGAAAGAACGGCTTTTTCCCATAGAAAGAACGGCTTATTCCCATAGAAAGAACGGCTTATTCTCATAGAAAGAACGGCTTATTCTGTTTGTGACATATAGTCATACAAAAGTGACAAACTGACACATCGAGGTTTGCGGCACACCGTTTGTTCCTTTTATCTTAGAAACATCAAAAAATAAGAAAGGAGAACAGATTATGACACTTGACAAATTTACTATTAAGGCGCAGGAGACGGTGCAGCACGCCGTCAACACTGCGCAACGCAACGGACAGCAGAGTATCGAGCCGGTACACCTGATGAAGGCCCTCATGGAGAAGGCCAAGGACGTGACCGGCTTCATCTTCCAGAAGCTGGGCATCAATCCGCAGCAGATCGACATGCTCTGCCAGCAGGAGATGCAGCACCTGGCACGTGTGCAGGGCGGCAACCCCTACCTCTCGAACGACAGCCAAAAGGTTCTGCAGAAGGCCGAAGATCTCTCACGAGAGATGAACGACGAGTATGTTTCGTGTGAGCCAATATTATTGGCTCTCCTACTGGTGAACACCACCGTGAGCCGTATGCTCAAGGATGCCGGTGCCACGGAGAAGGACATGCGGCAGGCCATCATGGAGCTGCGTCAGGGACAGAAGGTGCAGAGCCAGAGCGCCGACGACAACTACCAGTCGTTGGAGAAATACGCCAAGAACCTCGTTGACCTGGCCCGCCAGGGAAAGCTCGACCCGGTCATCGGTCGTGATGACGAACTTCGCCGTGTGCTTCAGATTCTCTCGCGACGCACTAAGAACAACCCTGTCCTCATCGGTGAGCCGGGAACTGGTAAGACGGCCATCGTCGAGGGTCTGGCACAGCGTATCATGCGCGGCGACGTGCCCGAGAACCTAAAGGACAAGCAGCTCTACTCGCTCGACATGGGCGCCCTCATCGCAGGTGCGAAGTACAAGGGAGAGTTTGAGGAGCGACTGAAGAGCGTCATCAACGAGGTGACCGCCTCCGACGGACGTATCATCCTCTTCATCGACGAGATTCACACGCTTGTCGGTGCCGGAAAGAGTGAAGGAGCTATGGACGCCGCCAACATCCTGAAGCCTGCTTTGGCACGTGGCGAGCTGCGCAGCATCGGAGCTACGACGCTGAACGAGTATCAGAAGTATTTCGAGAAGGACAAGGCTCTGGAGCGCCGCTTCCAGACCGTGATGGTCGACGAACCGGATGAGCTTTCGGCCATCTCCATCCTCCGAGGACTGAAGGAGCGCTACGAGAACCACCACAAGGTACGTATACAGGACGATGCCTGTATCGCCGCCGTGCAGCTCTCCGAGCGATACATCACCGAGCGATTCCTCCCGGACAAGGCTATCGACCTCATGGATGAGGCTGCTGCCAAGCTGCGTATGGAACGCGACTCGGTGCCCGAAGAGCTCGACGAGATTATCCGCCGGCTCACGCAGCTTGAGATTGAGCGCGAGAGCATAAAGCGCGAAACAGCTGCTGCGGGAAGCGGTTCTCCCACGTCCGACAAGCTTGCTGCCCTCGACAAGGAGATTGCCGACCTGCGCGACCAGGAACGTGACTTCCGTGCCAAGTGGGAGGGCGAGCGCGAGCTCATCAACAAGATTCAGCAGGACAAGCAGGAGATGGAGAAACTGCGCTTAGAGGCTGAGCGTGCAGAACGTGAAGGCGACTATGGCCGCGTGGCCGAGATTCGCTACTCGAAACTGAAGGCACTGGAGGACGACATCGCCACTGTCCAACGGCAGCTTGACGGGGCGAATGAGGACGCCAAGGGTTCCAGGATGGTCCGTGAAGAGGTTACTGCCGACGATATTGCCGAGGTGGTAAGCCGCTGGACGGGCATCCCCGTCAGCCGCATGATGCAAAGCGAGCGCGAGAAACTGCTGCAACTGGAGCAGGAACTGCACAAGCGCGTCATCGGACAGGACGAGGCCATCCGGGCTGTCAGCGATGCCGTTCGCCGCAGCCGAGCCGGACTGCAGGACCCGAAGAAGCCTATCGCGTCGTTCATCTTCATGGGAACGACAGGCGTCGGCAAGACCGAACTGGCAAAGGCGCTGGCCGAGTACCTCTTCAACGACGAGACGATGATGACACGTATCGATATGTCGGAGTATCAAGAGAAGCACACCGTTAGCCGACTCATCGGAGCGCCTCCGGGCTACATCGGCTATGACGAGGGCGGACAGCTTACCGAGGCCGTGCGACGCAAGCCCTATAGCGTCGTGCTCTTCGACGAGATTGAGAAGGCCCATCCTGACGTGTTCAACATCCTGCTGCAGGTGCTCGACGATGGCCGCCTGACCGACAACAAGGGCCGCACCGCCGACTTCAAGAACACCATCATCATCATGACCTCGAACGCCACGATGGAGCAGCTGCGCATGACCATGCGGCCGGAGTTCCTCAACCGTATCGACGAGATCATCACCTTCCAACAGCTCACGAAGGAGGAGATTGCTCAGGTGGTACGCCTGCAACTCAACCGCGTGGAGAAAATGCTCGAGCCACAGGGATTCAAACTGGAGGTCACGCCTCATGCCGTCAGCTGGCTGGCCGATGCCGGCTACGATCCCGACTTCGGTGCCCGTCCCGTGAAGCGAGCCATACAGCAGCACCTGCTCAACGAGCTGTCACGCCGACTGCTGGCCGGAGAAGTTTCGCACGAAAAGCCTATCATCGTCGACAGCTTTGGCGACGGACTGATCTTCCGCAACTAATTTACCCTGCGGAGAAAAAGCCGTTCTTTCCCATAGAAAAAGCCGTTCAATCCTATGGAAAGAACGGCTTTTTCTATGGGAAAGAACGGTTCAAAGTCTGAGGAGACTTCTTCCATCGAAATATTATAATTTTTACTAAATAGTGCGCTGGAATTTGCGAGCATTAAAAAAGATTCGTAATTTTGCAGTTTCACAAATAATACAATGGAAGAGAAACAACGTACATTTGAGATACGGACAGGCTGCGACCGCGGACTCAGCCACGAGGCCGTGGGACGGCAGGACCGCCAGCTGAACACATACGACTGGCTGGCCGACGTGCCGGGAAACCACGATTTCACCGAGGACAACTCACTTGCCGGGGCATCGGACCTGGTTGAGGTGCAATTCAAGAACACCCGCAAGGGCTACTACCACAACGTGAACCACCTGCCTCTGAAGAAGGGCGACATCGTGGCCGTGGAGGCCAGTCCGGGACATGATATCGGTGTGGTAACGCTTACCGGCCGATTAGTTCAGCTACAGGTAAAAAAAGCCAACCTGAAGAGCGAAGACGACATCAAGCGCATCTACCGTCTGGCCCGACAGGTGGACATGGACAAATACCGTGAGGCAAAGGCACGCGAGCATGATACGATGATTGAAAGCCGCGAGATTGCCGTAGGACTGGGACTGCAGATGAAAATCGGCGACGTTGAATATCAGGGCGATGGTCAGAAGGCTATCTTCTATTACATCGCCGACGAGCGTGTGGACTTCCGACAACTCATTAAAGACCTGGCTGCGGCCTTCCATGTTCGCATAGAGATGAAGCAGATAGGCGCTCGTCAGGAGGCCGGTCGCATCGGCGGTACGGGCCCCTGCGGACGTGAGCTGTGCTGCGCCACATGGATGAAGAGCTTCTCCAGCGTGAGCACATCGGCCGCCCGTTTCCAGGACATCTCACTCAATCCGCAGAAATTGGCAGGCATGTGCGCCAAGTTGAAGTGCTGCCTTAACTACGAGGTGGACGATTACGTGGAGCAAGGGCGCAAACTGCCCAGCCGCGAGGCAGTACTGCAGACGCAGGACGCCGACTACTACTACTTCAAGGCCGACATCCTGGCCGGGCTCGTCACCTACAGCACTGACAAGCGCTCGGCCGTCAACTTAGAGACCATTACTGGCAAACGGGCAAAGGAAATCATCGAGATGAACAGCCGAGGTGAGAAGCCACTCGACCTGCAACCTGACGACCAGCCTAAACAGCAGGAGGGACCCGTGGACCTGCTCGCAGGAGACAGCATCACCCGATTCGACAAGGCCAAGAAGAAGAAAAAGAAGAAAAAACCACAGAAGGTCGAGGGCGAGAACAAGCCACAAGCCGAGGGTGAAAACAAGCCAACGCCTAACAACCAACAAGCAACACCTGACGGTGACGGCAAGCCCCACCAAAACAACGGCCCCAAGAAGAAGCAACGTCCAGCACCTAAAAAGAATGACGAAGAGCAACCTAACGCTTAACATCTTCTCTATCATAGCCACCGTCGCGCTCACCCTGACAGGGTGTTCCGGCGGTGGCTACAGGTATAGCCATTACGAGACCATTGGTCACCAGGGATGGGAGCGCACGGACACGCTGTACTTCACACCTGTGCCGGTCGCGCACTATGGCACCTACACCGAGGAAGTGGGACTGCGCACCACCAGTCTCTATCCTTTTATGCAGCTCACGCTTATTGTCTGCCAAGAAGCAAAGCCATCGGGATTCTGCCGTACAGACACCATCAACGCACGGCTGACGGATGACGAAGGACTGGTGACGGGTGAGGGTATCAATCACTACCAGTATCTCTTCCCCCTGCCACCGGTGACACTGGCCGCCGGAGATACACTGCACGTCAAAGTGCACCACGACATGATGCGCTCGCCCCTCGTCGGAGTCGTCAACGTGGGCTTTTCATTGAAACAATAAAAACGGTGTGTCAGCGGGCAATCTCCGGCCTGCAACGCTGAATGTAAATGGGGATGGTGACGGCAGCGACACTATCCTCTGTTATGTTGAGCTGCACCAGGCAAGCTTGGCTATTAATGGGCTTCGGCTGGTCGAATATGAAATTCCCGATACTATAGTATATTGGCCGTCCGCGATAGGTCTCAATGGTCTGCAGCGTGTGGGTGTGATGGCAGACAAGAGCGTCGGCACCGGCATCAATCAGGCGGTGAGCATCAAGGCGCTGTGCCGGGACGGGCTGCAGCGTATGCTCGCCACCCCAGTGCAGCGAGACGATAATAACGGCCCGCGGGTCGGTTTCTCGCAGACGGTGAACACGCTGAATAAGCGAGTCCATCGGTTCCTGGCTCACGCAAGGACGGTCGTCGAGATAGGCAAAGTTCTCCAGCAAGAGGCGAACGGACGAAAGAAACCAGACAGGACGGGCAGACACCTCGCCAAGGAGAACAGGCTGGACGGCCTCCTGCATATTATTTCCGGCACCTATGGGGGTCATTCCGGCGGCGATAATGTTACGGCGGGTGTCCATAAGCCCCTGGCGACCCTGGTCGATAGAGTGGTTGTTGGCCAGGTTGAGATGCGTGATGCCGTGATGACGCAACGCAGACAGCCACTCCGGCTCGCCACGAAAGATAAAGCGCTTGAATACTGGAGCCTTGATTTTCGTAGCCGGACATTCCAGATTGGCCACGACCACCTGCGAGGCACGAAAGAGCGAGTCGATGGAAAAAGAGAAAAGGCAGTCCAGACAGCGGAGGCTGTCGGGACTGCCTTGATTATTGTTGTAAGTCTCTATCACCCGTCGAACACCCCTATCCAGGAGCAGGTCGCCGGTGAAGGTAATAGTGAGCGTGTCGCCCTTGCCTGTGCCGTCTGCCTGTCCTGCATAGCCTTTGTTACCACTGAGTGGCAAAAGGACGAACAGGAGGCTAACAGCCAGAGCTATAGAAGAACTCCTCATTGGGCTCCGGGGCAGTATCCAAGGGCACGATAATCTCCTCCATCCATTCTGGGACGCCAGAACGCGGATGGGTCTTCAAATACTCCTGCCACTCCTCGTCGGTAAGGCGCTGATCGTCGAGCGGACGGTCGAACTCACGCCAGGAGAGCACAGCACCGCGAGTGATGTAGAGCATGCCATCGATTTCCACTACGACGTAGATCTCGTCGGCCTGGCCCACGGCCTCGTAGAGGATGCACTTATGGTCCCTGTTGTTGAAGGCGTTGGCGGTATAGACATCGGCCACGAGTGCCACGCTGCGGTCAGGTCCCTGCACGTCGCTCCAGCCCATGAGGGACTGGTCGGGCTCCTGCACCAAATTGAGAGAGATATACTCGAAGTTCGAGCCTATCTTTGATATCTGATCAAACTCCTCGTCGGTCAGCTTGCGGCCTTCAAGTTCCTTCTTGCTGAGGCGTAGCAACATCTCGGCCTCCTCGCGGATATCGTTAGTGGCCTGGGAAATCTTCTCAGTCATCAACTTATACTTCGCAAGCGTCTGCTCGGTACTATTGAGCAAGTCGATGGCTTTCTGCCAGAAACTGACGTTAGGCTCCACGTAGCCCTTCGTAAGGGGATCGGGAGGTCCGCCGCCACCACACTCGGCACCCATGGGCTGCTTGGCGTAGAGAATGGCGTCGTGCTTCAGCTCGGCCCATCCTGCAAGCATGGCGTTAAGGCTCTTCTTGTCCCATTCGGGCGAGAGCATGAAGTAAGGAGCACGCTGATCTTTGTCGGCATTGGCCTGCAGCGTCTTCATCCACTGGTTACAGATGGTCTTCTGCCAGTCAGTCCCGTTCATAAGGGTCTTCATACGTCCCAGCATGGGCAGGAATCCGCTCCAGCGGCTTTCCTCGTGCTGCTCATGGATAAGGATGCGCTCGGCAGCACTCACACCCATGGCAGCAAAGACATCGAGGCCGCTGGGCTTCAGACGGTGGGGCGGTGTGTTGTCATAGTCCACCATTTCCTGCAGCACCTCGCCGTCGGGCTGGTAACGCTGGGGCATGAGGTTTATCTTGTAGACCGACGTGTTCAGGTATTTTGGCTTGATGCGGATTTGCTTTTCCGCGATAAGTTCTATCTGCTTGCGCACATCGGCCAATGCCTTCTTATTGCTGACGAGCTGTCGCAGGGGCATAGCGGCCTTGGTCAGTTCCTGATAGACCTGCATGATGTCCACGTTGTCAGGCTGTCCCATGAGGAAGGTCAGTGGCTCGGTTATCTGACGGTAGAGGCTGGTGAGCCGGCTGTCGCTGCCCACGATGTCGGCCAGCAGGAGTGCGCGGACAAGCTGGTTGGCATTGTCAGTGCCGAAGGGCACGGTCTGCAGCCACATCATCGTGCGGAAAAAACGTTGCAGGCACGGTTTGCGCGTGTAGTGCCCACGCGGCCGGAAGAGGCTATAGCCGAACTTCACATCGTAGTAGCCCATGAAGGGCGAGAGGTCGTCTCCGCTGGCCACGACCTTGAGCACTTCGTCCTTCGCGTCGGCGGCATATTTTCCGGTGAAATGAAGTTTGTTTTCCACAACAGTCGGCGTCTCGCCTTCGATGACCACGGTGGAGTCCTGCAAGGCACGGGCTACGGCAAAGTATGCACTGAGCCACTCGGCAGCATCGCGCAGCTGCTTGTCATTCTCCTGCGCCATGCGGGCATTGACAAGCTCAATACCCCGGTCACAGAGCAGCGCGACAATGGAGTCCAATTTGTGCTCCTCAATCTCGCGCAAGGCACAGTCGAAGTAAAGGTGGTAGAGCTGCACAAAGAGGTCGGTGGTGACAAAGTTGGGGAAACAGGCATAGTCGTTCGACTCATAGACCTGGAACAGCTGGTTGTGCTGTGCAGGCACGACGGCGAAACCCTTCTGCCCCAGTCGCGACAGCAGGCGCTGGTCAGCATCACGCATCTGCATGGGGTTGGAGAGGTTGCCCATGTTCACCTTGTCGCCGCCGGTAGTGGCAAAGTTCTGGGTCAGGAGCACCTTCTCGCGGGCCTGCAGTTTTTTGATGAAAGCCTGCTCCTGAGGTGTGGTCTTGATGGCTTTGGGGCTGATGCCGCGATAGTACTGGTCGCGCCATGACTCGCCTTCCTTCTCCTCCACCTCGACGAAGTTGGAAGACTCGGCATCGAAGACATACATCAGCGAGTCGTACCACGACGTGGACGAAAACACGCCGCGCAGATAGGCATCCTTGAAGGGATAGCCCTGGCGGGCATAGAAGGCGTTGCGCAGCACGCGCACCTCGTTGAGGTTGAGCTTCTCCACATCGAGCGTGAGGTCAATCTTCTTGTTCAGCTGC